>JAGHYX010000097.1 GCA_017743375.1 Chloroflexota bacterium | reverse complement strand
TGCACGCCGAGCGTGGCGCGGTAGGCTGCCAGTTGCTTCTCGCGGCCCAGTTCCTCTGTCTTCTGCTCCCAGCCTTCCTCGATCTCCTTCATGGTAGCGGCGATGTCCTGCTCGCCGGCCAGGAACTTCGCGATCGCCCCGTCCAGCACGATGCCCTGATAGTACTGGTTCTGCGGGATGCGCAAGTCTAGCACCATGTTCGGGCTGTTCAAGCTGGCCTCAATCGCGCCCAGGTAGTCCTTGGCCGCCTGCTCGCTCATGCCGGCCTTGATCCAGTTGTCCAGGTTCTTGAACTGGGAGACGCGATAGGGGTTGAAGCCGGTCTTGCCGATCGTCACGTCCACGTTGCTCTGAGCCGGCTGGCTCATGTAGGAGAGATAAGCGAAGGCAGCGTCCTTCACCTCCGGCTTGCTGGCCTTGTTGATCGCGCCCGACCAGCCGCCGAACGCGGCGAACGGCGCGTGGTTCACGCCGTCAATCGCGTGTGGGCAAAGCTCCGGCGTGCAATCCACCAGCTTGCCGGTCTTGCGGTCGAGCACCTGCTTGCTGCCCGGCAGGATGACCGCGCCCGTCTTGTCCTTGGCCTTGCTGCCCTCCTCGATGGCCAGCGTGCCAATGTCGCCCCAGTCAATTGTCAACGCGCACTGGCCGGCCGTCCACAGGGAGCGCGTTTCGGGGACGTCTAGGTTAATCTCATCAGGCGGCCCATACTGGGTGGTCTCCTTGTAGATCTCCAGCGCGCGGGCGAAGGCTTCGTTGTTGTAGAGCGGCTTGAAGGTCTCCAGGTCGAAGAACGCGCCCTGGCCGGTGCCCTGGCTCTGGATAAACGCCGAAGCAATTGAGGTGATCATCCAGTAGGACTGGGCCGCTTTCTTCTTGGCGATGCACGAACCATACACCGGCTTGCCGTCGTCGGTGGTGAGCTTCTTCTCGCTCACCGCCTTGGCGAAGGCCAGGTAGTCGTCCCAGGTCTTGGGCGGCTGCAGGCTCAGCTCCTTGGCGATGTCGGTGCGGTAATACACCATCTGGAAGTCGCCGTCTAGCGGGATGGTGTAGATGCGCCCGTTGTAAGTAGAGGAAAAGTCGCGGAAGAACAAACCGACGTCTTCCCACTGCAGATCTGGATCAGCCTTCACGCGGTCGGTCAGGTCCTCTAGGTAGCCCGGCTCAACGTAATCCACCATCCACTGTGGGGCGAAGACGATCACATCGTAGCTATTGGTGCCGGTAGCGAAGTCGTTGAGGATCTTCTGGTAGAGGTCGGCGAACGGCACGGTGACCACGTTGATCGTGGCGCCGGTCAGCTCGCTGAACTCCTTGCCGCGCCGCTGCATCGGCTCGGCGATCTGCGGGCCGGAGAAGGTGATGGCGTTCACGGTGATGCCAGCGAATTTCTTGGCCGGCTGTTGTTGGGCCGGCTGCTGGGCCGCCGGCTGGGCGGTCGGCGGCGCAGCGCAGGCGGCCAGGACGAGTGCACCAAGTGCGGTCAAGCTAGCGATCTTCTTTGGATTCATGGTTATTTCCTCCTCTTGGAAGGTTATCGGGCGGTTGGTCAATCAAGACGATAAACAACTGAGGTCAGGGCTTTGCTGGGTCTCCGTCTATGCGCATCACCTCCTCGCCTCTCCACAGGCAGCAGCCTTTGCTGTGGCGTTCAGTTGATGGACAACCAGCCGCGGCGGGAGCTTGACCTCGCGCGGCGGCTGCGCATCACCGTTCATGCGGGCCAGCAGCAGGTCCATCGCTCGCTGGCCCATCTCGCGGATGGGCTGGGCGGCCACGATGATCGGTTTGGCCAACAGCGACATCCACGGCATCTCATCATGGCCAGCGACATCTATGTCCTCTGCCATGCGCAGGCCGTGTTCCTGGAGCGCCTTTAGGACGCCGAGGGTGATCAGGTTATTGCCGGCGAAGATCGCCGTCGGCGGATCGGATAACCCCAACAGGTAGTGCATGGCTTGCATGCCGAAGGCCTCAAAGCCTTTGCCCTCGCAGATGAGCGCCGGATCCACCGGCAATCCCGCCTCTTGCATGGCTTGGACGAACCCGGCCAGCCGTTCGCGCCCAGAGGTAATGCTGACGTTGGGCAGGATGGCCGCGATGCGGCGATGGCCGCGCGCGATGAGATAGCGGGTGAGGTCGCGCGCTGAGGCCAAGTTATCCAGCAGCACGGTGTCCACAGGTGTGCGCAGCGAGCGGCGATCGACGGACACCACTGGAATGCCGGCATCGAATAGAGGGGCGAAGGAGGTCTCTTGCTCAGAAGCCGGCGAGCCGATCACGCCGGCCACGCGCTCATCGGCCATGAACTGGATGTAGGCCCGTTCCTTCTCCACGTCCTCATCAGAGTTGCACAGCAGCAGGCTATACCCCTGAGCGTAGGCTGTGTCTTCCACGGCCCGCACCAGGCTGGTGTAGAACGGGTTCTCCACGTCGGAGATGATCAGGCCGATGAAGTTGCTGCGTTGTGTGCGGAAGCTACGCGCAATGCGATTGGGGCGGTAGCCAAGCGCGTTAATGGCCTGCTGCACGCGCATCCGCACATCCTCGCTCACCGGTCCATGATTCGAGAGCACCCGCGATACGGTGGCTGCGGACACGCCAGCTCGGCAGGCGACATCTCGGATCGTGGCTTTTCCTCTGGCCGGCATGGGCTGAAATCGTTATCAGTAGAAGGGATGGGCGTAGTGTAATCGTTACCAGCCACTTGTCAAATCGCGGCTTGCGGCAGGCCCACCTTGTGCTAGATCATCCTCGCATGGCATACATCCTCGCGCATGACCTGGGCACATCGGCAAACAAAGCCAGCCTATTCGACGAGAGCGGCGCGCTGCTGGCCACCCACAGCGAAGGCTATGCGGTGCACTATCCCCAACCCGGATGGGCCGAACAAGACCCCCAGGATTGGTGGCAGGCGATCAGCAGGGCAACACGGGCCATCCTCGCGCGCACCGGCATCTCGCCCAGGGACGTGGCGGCCGTGACGTTCAGCGGCCAGATGATGGGCGTCGTCTCACTGGATGATTCGCTGCGGCCACTGCGGCCGGCCATCATTTGGGCCGATCAGCGCGCAGTTGAGGAGGCCGCTTATATCGCCGAGCGCTGCAGCGCAGATCAGGTCTATCGCCGCACCGGCCATCGGATTAGCCCGGCATACACCGCGGCCAAGATGCTTTGGCTCAAACGCCATCAGCCCGATTTGTATGCGCAGACGCGCCATCTGGTGATGGCCAAGGACTACGTCGTTGCCCAACTCACCGGTCAGGTTGTGACGGACTACTCGGATGCCTCGGGCAGCAATCTGTTCGACCTGCAATCGC
This sequence comes from Chloroflexota bacterium, assembly GCA_017743375.1. Lineage (GTDB taxonomy): Bacteria > Chloroflexota > Anaerolineae > J036 > Brachytrichaceae > JAAFGM01. Next base: position 5,907 of record JAGHYX010000097.1, on the reverse strand, counting down.
ACGAGTGGTGCGAAGACCTGGTCGAGTTGGTGGGATTAGACGTTGCGCGCTTGCCTCGCCCTGTGCCGGCCAGCACGGTGGTCGGCGAGGTGACGCGCGCTGCCGCGGAGGCCACCGGTCTGGCCGCCGGCACGCCCGTGGTGATCGGCGGTGGGGACGGCGCATGTGCCACGGTCGGGGCCGGCTCGGTCAGCGAGGGCGAAGCGTATTGCGTGATCGGCACGTCGGCCTGGATCGCCTTTACGTCATCGCAGCCGCTGCTTGACCCAAACCAGCGCACCTTCACGTTTGCTCATCTGCTGCCGGGACGCTACATCCCGATGGGCACGATGCAATCGGCCGGCGGCGCGCGCGCCTGGCTGGCGCGCGCCCTGGGGGAGATCGATGACGAGGCGATCGCGCAGGTCGAGCCGGGATGCCGCGGGCTGCTCTTCCTGCCCTATCTAATCGGAGAGCGCAGCCCATGGTGGAACCCGAAGGCGCGCGCGGCGTTCGTGGGGCTGACGATGAACCACGGCCCAGCGGAGATGTATCGCGCGGTCCTGGAGGGTGTGGCCTTCAACCTGCGCCTGATCTTGGACGCGCTGAGCAGCCATCAGCCGATTCGCGCCCTGCGGTTAATCGGCGGCGGCGCGCGCAGCGCGATCTGGCCGCGCATCCTGGCCGACGTGCTGGGCCGGCCGTTAGAGATGCTCGAGATGACGGCCGAAGCCACGTCTTGGGGGGCAGCCGTGGCCGGCGGAGTTGGCGTTGGCCTCTACGCGGACTGGCGCATCGCCAAGGACCACGCCCGCGTGATCGCTGTCATCGAACCGGATGCGCAGCGCGTTGCCGAGTATGCGGCGCGCTGCCAAGTCTTTGTGCGCGCGTATCGGGCGTTGGCCGAACTAGACGAATCATGAGCACGCCAGTGCTCAGAAGCATCTGAACGACCGCGCCCGCCGCGCGGCGTTGGTTACTCCGTGACGCTCAGGAGTGCACCACCTGAGATGACGCCGCGGCTCCGCACCACGAGGAGGCTTGCGCCTTGCGGTGAACGGTCCTGCCTCGGCTGCGAAGGGCGCATTCACAGCTAGGGGCGGAGCCCTGGGTGGGCGACGGCAGTGCCGTCGCCCACTCTCTATAAAGATTCGCCTTTGCCGGCAGCATCGCTCGGTGGAAGGTTACCCCTATTGATGAATGCACACCGCTTCCCTCCCGACAAGTTCTACAATCCCTGCTCAGCGCTGCCTATGCACCTTCGCCGGCGATCGCCTCACGTGATCCTGCTGCTCGTCATCTTGCTGGCCGGCGGCGCGCTGCGCTTTTACAAGGTCGGCGAATTGCCGCCGGGCCTCTACCGCGACGAGGCTTACTACGGGCTGGATGCGCTCAGGGTGTTGGGCGGCGACTTCGCGCTCTATTTCGCGGCCAACAACGGGCGCGAGGGGCTGTTTATCTACGCGCTGGCCGCCGGCGTCGCGCTGCTGGGACGCACGCCCGAAGCGCTGCGCGCCACCTCAGCCGCGATCGGGTTGCTCACTATCGCCGCGGCCTACTTCGCTGGCCGCCAGATGTTCTCGCCGCGCGTGGGCCTGTTGGGCGCGGCTATCCTGGCCGTCAACTTTTGGCATCTGGCGCTCAGCCGAGTGGCCTTTCGGGCGATCACCCTGCCGGCCGTCCTCTGCCTGGCCGTCGCGCTCGCCTTCGCTGCGCTGCGCGCTGCGTCGCCCAGCCGGCGTGCGCGCCTGGCTGGCTTGGCGGGTTTCACGTTTGGGCTGACGCTCTACACTTACACCTCGGCGCAGCTCGTCTTGGCCTTGCTCGCCGTAGGCGGCGCGCTCACTTGGCTGACGGTCGCCCGCTCTGCGGACGATCCCGTGATCTGGCGCCGGTCCGCGCTGGTGTTCATCCTCGGCCTGGCGCTGGCGCTCGCCCCATTGGGCCTCTGGTTGACGCGCCACGCCGAGCTGTACTTCGCGCGCGCCGGCCAGGTGAGCATCTTCAACCCCGCGATCAGCGGCGGAGATCCGCTCGGCATGTTGGGGACAAATCTGGCGAAGGTGGCCGGCATGTTCTTCCTTCAGGGCGACCGCATCTGGCGGCACAACCTGGCCCTGCGCCCTGTCTTCGATGGCTGGCTGGGGCCGGCGTTTGTGTTGGGGCTGGTGGCGTGCGTAAGACGTCCTTGGACGAGCTGCTCCGCCAGCGTCGCCGACCGGATCGGGGCGCCGTTCGCCCTGCTCTGGCTGGTGGTGATGCTCATCCCCACGGCCCTGGCCGAGGACGCGCCGCATTTTCTGCGGGCGGTCGGCGCGTTGCCGGCTGCTTGCCTGCTGGCGGCGGTAGGGCTGGAGCAGGGCCTGGCTTGGCTCTCGCGTCGCGGCCTGCTGTTGGGGCTGGCCGGCCTCTTGCGCTATCGCGTCAGCCCGCCGGCGTTTCTGGCGACGCTCGTCCTGCTCATCAGCGCCGTCAACACGACGAACGATTACTTCAACGACTACGTGCGGCGCGACCTCACCCGCTATTGGCTTGAGGCGCACAACGTGCAACTGGCGCAGTTGATCAACGCGCACACCGCGGGCCAGTCCTGTTGCCCTGCGTTGCCCGCGACCGCCATTTGGCTCCAAGACCGGCTGGCCAACGACAACCCAGCGCTGCGATTCCTAGCCGAGGAGCGTTGGACAAGCGTCTCGGATGGCGAAGCCGGCCGGCCACCCGCGGCGCAGCCAGTCTTGCTGATCGTGGATCCCAACCATTCCTGGGCGGCGCTGCGCGCCCGCCTGCCGACGCCGGCCACGCTGCGCGTGTTCGAGGGGCCGCTGGCCCAAGGCGACAACGACCCCGCCCCTCGCCGCGCGTTCATCGCCATCCGAGCCGAGCCAGCGGCGCACGCTGCCCAAGCGCTGGCCGACTTTGAGGGCGGGATCGCGCTGCTCGCTGCGGAGGCGAGGCCGGCCGACGCCGAAGGCACGCGCTACGCCATCACCCTCACTTGGCAAACAAGCCAACCGATCGGTGAAGACCTCGCGGTGTTCGTCCATTGGCTGCGCGGCGGGCCCCAGCCGATCGCCCAGGCCGATGGCAGTCCGGCGGGCGGCTATTTGCCCATGCCGGCCTGGCGCGTTGGCGATCAAATTGTGGATGAACGCACGGTGCAGTTGCCGGATCGCGCTCGGGCCGGCGACGTGGTGCGCGTGGGCATCTACCGGCGCGAGGACAACCACCGTCTGCGCGTGCGCGGAACAGGAGACGACTCGGTTATGATCACGAATTTGCGATAGCCGGCTATGCGGATCATCAGGTTGCTCGGTGCTGCGTTGGTGGCGCTGGCGCTCTCCAGCGTGCACGCGCAAATAGAGGGGACGATCCTCAGCGAGGGGTTCGAGGACAACTTCAAGGCCGACCCGAACTGCAAGCAGGGCATCTGTAACGTGCCAGAGGGCTGGGGGGTGTGGTACGTCCCGCGCACAGAGAACGATCCGCCGGGGGTGAACTTTCAGCCCCAGGCCGATCGCGCTGCCGGTCGCGCCCGCAGCGGTTCATCAGCCCAGCGCTTATGGGTTGAGAGCGCCACCTTCACAGGGGGCATCTACCGAATCGTCACCGGCGTGCCGGTAGGCGCGCGCGTGCGCTTCACCATCTGGGGCCAGGTGTGGTCCACGAACGACAACAGCCCGATCTCCTCACGGCCCTCGCGCGATATTCGCGTGAAGGTGGGCATTGACCCGCTGGGTGGTGACAACGGCCGGCCCAGCCCTTTCAACGGCCAGGTGATCTGGTCATCTGAGCAGGAAGCCAAAGACGCCTACGTGCAGTTCAGCGTAGAGGCAGAAGCCCGCGCGCCAACCGTCATCCTTTACACCTACACGACGATGAAGGACAGCGTGCGCCACAACGAGGTGTTCTGGGACGATGCCAGCCTGGAGAGCATCGCGCCGCCGGCCACGCCCACGCCGGAGGCAACAGCGACGGCGGAGCCAACCGCGCCCGTCGCCGCCCAAGCGCAGCCGACCCCCATTCCCACGCCGCAGCCGGCGGTGACCTACACGGTCAAGGCCGGCGACACCCTGTTCGGGATTGCGCTGGCTTACAACGTCACCCTCGACGAGCTATACAAGAACAACCCAGGCGTGCGCGCCGAGACGCTCCAGATCGGGCAGGTGCTGATCATCAAGCCGGGCGCGCCAGCCAACCCGGCCCCTCCTGAGCAAGCCACGGCGCCGCCGAACGCCGTGCCCGGCGATGCTCCCACCACCGCGACGCCCAGCGCCGGCCAGGCCTGCGTCCAGGCTTTCTTCGACGACAACGGCAACGGGCTGCGCGACGAAGCCGAGGAGCTGGTGCTGGACATCGCCTTCACCGTCACCGCCGGCGGCACGGTGTTCGGCAGCTACGTCACCACGGGGAATGAACCGCATTGCTTCGACCTGCCGAACCAGGCGTACACGGTCGCTGCCCGCGCCCCGGAGCAGTATGTGGCGACGACGCCGCTCAACGACACCGTGAGGGTAAACGGCGCGCGCACCTTCTTCTCGGTGGGCCTGCGCCGGCTCAGCGATGGCTTCGCCGACGTGAGCATCACGCCCACGCCGCAACCGCCGGCCATGCCCGACAGCAACACGACGCTCGGCGTGCTGACAGTAGCAGGCGGGGTGCTGCTGCTGATCGGCGTGATTGGGCTGGCGTTCTCCGTTGTGCTGCGGGCGCGGCGCCTGTGATGACGCGGCTGCTGGGCGGCCTGCCCACGCTGGCTTGGTTGTTGGTCTGTGCGCTGGCCGCAGCCAACGTATGGCTCGGCCCAGGCATCGTGAACACGCGGATGGGCGGCGACAGCCCCTTTTTGCTCATCCGCACGTTCGAGCTGGCCGAGAACCTGAAGGCCGGCGTCTTCCCGGCCCGCTGGATGGCGAACGCGGCGTTCGGTTTGGGGTACCCGTTCTTCAACTTCTATGCCGCCCTACCCTACTACCTGGCTGCTGCCCTACATGCGCTCGGCGTTGACTTGCTGAGCGCGATCAAGCTGACTCAGACCCTGGGCATGATCGCCGCCAGCGCGGCCATGGCGCGGCTGGCGGAGGATTTGCTGCCGCGCGCCGACGCGCGCGCCCACCGATGGGCGGTCGCCGTCGCCGCCGCCGCCTACGCAGTCACGCCATTCCACCTGGCCAACATATACGTGCGCGGGGATTCGCTTTCAGAGTTCTGGGCGTTCGTTTGGTACCCGCTGATCCTATGGAGCATCCATCAGTTGGTCGCCGCATGGGCTGATCCGCGCGGCGCGGGCCGGCGCTGGGCGCACCTCATCGGGCTAGCGCTTGGGCTGGCCGGCCTGGTGCTCACCCATAACGTCTCGGCGCTGATCTTCGCCCCGTTCGCAGCGCTCTACGCGTTGGCTCGTCAGGCCGTTCAGCCGATGTCCCTCGGCCAGCGGGTGGGGACGTTGGCCGCGCTGGCCGGCGCGGCCGGCTGGGCGCTGGGGTTGAGCGCCTGGTTTTGGCTGCCGGCGCTGGGCGAGGCGAACCAAGTCCAGTTGGACGCGCAGACCACCGGCTACTTCTACTTCGCCAACCACTTCCGCGCAGAGAACCTGGTTCAGCTCACCGTGCTGTTCGACTATAGCGTTGACCGGGATTTGGACGCCTTCGCCATCGGCGGGCCGCACGCCCTGGCGACGCTGATCGGCGCGGCGATCTGGCCCTGGGCGGCGCGCCGGGCTGGACAGCCGCTGTACTCATGGTTGCTGATCGTCCTGGGCTGCGCGTTGAGCGCGTTCATGATCACACCGCTCTCCACCGCGATCTGGGCGCACGCGCCGCTGCTGCCGCTGGCGCAGTTCCCCTGGCGCTTCCTCTCGGTGCAGGCGTGCTTTGGCGCGCTGTTGATCGGCGGGGTCGGCCTGGCCGGGCCGATGGTAGGGCGCATCAC
>JAGHYX010000096.1 GCA_017743375.1 Chloroflexota bacterium | reverse complement strand
TATTCATGGATAGGGGCAGAACGCTCTGGGTGGGCGACGGCACTGCCGTCGCCCACCCTCCAGCATTTACCTTCGCTGGCAGTATCGCTTGTGGAAGATTGCCCGTATTGGTGAATGCACTCGTGTCTATGGAAGGATGTCACAGTCAGGTTCTGGTGCTCCTCGTGCAGAGACGCCGAAGTGAGGAAGTGCCACGCTTGCAACAGCGCAATCAAAACTTGCGCCTGACTTCACGAACGCGCTCCTCAGCTATCTCTGAGAAAGTGAGCGTGGTACAATCTTGAGCAAACTTCAGCATCGCGCGTCAGCATACCAACGGTCAGATGCGTGATGGATAAGGAGAGGAGCTTGAGGATGTCAACCCCGAATGGTTATCAGGATGCAATGACAAATCCCCCAGCCATGACCTTGACCGCTGCGGCTGAGGCAAAGCTGCGCGAGCTGATGGCACAACGGAATATCCCAAACTACGGGCTGCGCGTGTTTGTGGCCGGCGGCGGATGTTCTGGCCTGCAGTATGGCATGGCCTTTGAGGCGCAACCTCGCGAGTTCGATACCGTAGTGAACCAGAATGGGATTCGGCTCTTCATCGATCCCACCAGCCTGATGTATTTGAGCGGCGCGTCTATTGATTTCGTAGATAGCCTGATGGGTGGTGGATTTAAGATTGACAATCCCAACGCGATTTCGTCATGTGGCTGCGGTAATTCCTTCCGCACCAGAGAAAGTAGCACAGCCGACGCAGACGCCGGCTGTGGCTCCGGTTGTGGCTGCCACTAATCGGCGAACTCATTACGCAGCGCGCGCCGCGCGCTCAGATTAGCCACACGGCGTGGCTGCCTTAACGCTTGCTGAGGCCATCCTCCCTTACCAGTTGTAAGCTAGCAGCGCAATGTTGAAGAACCTGCTCACGCCGAAGGTTAAGCCAAACGGCAAAGAACCGAGAAGATTGTGGCTCGATTTGGGCGACTTGGGCGATCTCGTCAACCCCGCCGGCCCACACGAGCAGTGGCAAGACCACGGTATGGGTCTGCTGCGCACTATCTTGCATCAGCACGGCTTGATGACCGACATGTTTAGCACGCGCCAATGCACGAGCTGGGAAGAGGTTGAGCGGCGCATGAAGGGTTACGACATGCTGATCATGAACGTGCGTAGCTACACCTACCCGATCGCCTACCGCGCGGCCAAGATCTTCAAGAAGGTCAACCCGAATGGCATCGTGCTCACCGGCGGCATGCACGCCACCGTCGCGCTGGACGAGATGTTGGCCGTGCCTGAGTTCGACAAGATCTGCCAAGGGCCAGGTGAGAACATCATCGTTAATCTGGTCGCCAACCCCGATGCCTTCCCGCGCGTGGTTCTGGGCATTGGGGCGAAGAGCATGGCCGAATGGCCGATAATCGATCGGACGCTCTGGCCGAAGCCGGCCAGCAAGAAGCTCGCTGCCAAGTTCAACTGGCCGCTGGAGCCGGAATGTGGCTGGGGTCCGCCACCGGTCGCCACTATCCTCACCAGCCGTGTCTGTCCATGGCAGTGTGCCTTCTGCAACGAGAACAGCTATATCCCCAATATGGGCCGCCGGCCAGTAGAGATGGTTATCGAGGAGCTAAACTACTTAGACGAGACCTATGGCCCAATTGGCTCCGTAGTCATCCATGACTCGATGTTCTTCCAGAATCCATCCTGGCTGGAGGAGTGGCTGGACAAGTATCCGAAGTACGCCAACAAGACCTGGCCCTATTGGGCTGCCGCGCGCGCTGATACCGTCCGTCAATGGCCAGAGCTGTTTGAAGCGCTGGTGCGCAAGACCAACTGGCACATCGTCTCGATCGGCTTCGAGAGCGGCAGTGACCGCGTGCTCAAAATCCTGAATAAGGAATGCACAGAAGAGGACAACTACTTCGCCATTGACTTGCTTACGCGCATCGGCGACGAGATGGAAGCCCAGGGGTTGGAGCCGCCGATATTCTGGAGCAACATCATGCTCGGCATTCCCGGCGAAACCCGCGAGGATGCCTTTAAGACCATGCGCATGATCAAGTACACCAAGCGGATCATGCCCTCCATCTCCTTCTATGCCCCCTACCCTGGCTCCGCCCTCGGCCACCAGCTCATCGCCGAAGGGAAGAGTCTGATGTCGAAGGAGAACTACCATCGCTATCCAGACGACGAGAAGGTGAAGGGCATTGATTACCAGTTCTATCGCGACCTGCTGAGCGGCAAATACGACGACGAGATTAATCGTGGCCTGCCGACAATTCGTCAGCAGCGCAAGAACTTCTGGGATGCCCTAGCCAAGGCTTAACGGACGCTCGCTTCGGGAGGATTGCCATGAGCAGCTTTTCCAACCCGCATTACATGTATCTATTCGAGATGAAGAACGGCAAGAAGAAGCTGGCTTACGGACAATCACCAGAAGACGCCCTGCAGATTCTGTCCTATCGCCTGACTGAAGAGGAGATGGCGCAGATCATTCCAGACCGCTACACCAAGATCAACCAACGACAGTTGCAGGAATACGTGGATCAGCTAGGATGATCCCCGCAGGGATACTGCTCAGCGAAAGCCAGCGCCAGCTGCTGCTGGCTATCGCGCAGGGCATGCGCCTGAAGGACCATCGGGACATCGAAGGCCACAAGGCGTATGCCCTTCATTCTCCCGACGATACGCGCCAGCCGGTTGATCCAGATGACGTAGCGGCGCTGGTTGACCTTGGCCTGATCAGCAGCAACAAGAAGTTTCCCTCCGCTACATACTGGCTCACTGAACGCGGGCAACGCGTCGCTCAGGCGCTTTCTCGCCAATCTTGACGTGCCCTTCTCGCGCTCAGGGCGTGATTTCCATATAATGCCACTCTCACACAGGGTAGCACCATGCGTGGCATCACCATATTCAGCGGCAATGCCCATCCTCAGCTTGCAGAGGAGATCTGCCAATACTTGGGCATCCCCCTCTCACCTGTGCATATCCAGCGCTTCAGCAACGACTGCATCCAGGTTCAGCTCCTTGCGAGTTGCCGCGAAGCCGATGTATTCTTCGTCCAACCGTTGTGCCCTCCAGTTCAGGAGAACCTGATGGAACTTCTGCAGATGCTGGACGCAGCGAGAGGCTCAGCCGCAGCGCGCCTCACGGCTGTGATCCCGCACTATGCCTACGCCCGCTCAGATAAAAAGGACGCCCCGCGCATCTCCATCGCCGGCCGGCTGGTGGCCGATCTGCTCAAAACCGCTGGCGCGGATCGCGTGATCACCATGACGCTGCACTCACCGCAGGTGCATGGGTTCTTCAGCGTGCCGGTGGACCATCTCAATGCTCTGGTGACGCTAGCGCGCTACTTCAAGGAGCGGGGCAATTTGGACAACACTATCGTCGTCTCACCGGATTTGGGGAATGCGAAATCGGCGGCCAAGTTCGCTCGGCTGCTCAAGCTACCAGTAGCTGCTGGCAGCAAGCAACGCCTTTCGGATGATCGCGTGGTGATCGAGGACATCGTTGGCGATGTGGAAGGCAAAGACGTGATCGTGCTCGATGACGAGATCGCCAACGGCGGCACGATCATCGAGACGCTGCGCTGCCTTCGCCATCGCAAAGCGCGCCGCTTGTCGGTGGCTTGCACGCATGGCCTGTTCACCGGCCCAGCCATCGAGCGCCTGCGCGCGCAAACCGACCTGGAGGAGATCGTCACCACCAACACGGTGCCTGTCCCGCCGGAGAAACATCTACCGAATATGCGCGTGCTTTCAATCGCCCCGCTGTTGGCCGAAGCCATCCGCCGCACTCATAATGGCGAGTCCATCAGCAGCATGTTTGAAGAGGAAATTTAGCCCACTGCCTCCCTTTCTAGCCGTAGCTCCAGCCACTGAACTTGGCTTGTCTCGACGAAGCCAAAGGCATATCCCCCTGCGCGCCCAGCCATCACCCGGTAGTTGTCTATCCAAGCGACAAAACCTAAAGGGCCGGCGGGAGATCGCGTGCGCATTACCTCATTACCGTCTACGTAGAAGCGGGTGGTGGCCGGCAGCCATTCCAGCTCGTAACAATGCCAGGCAGTCATGTCAAGCGCCAACGGCGCTGCGCGCGTCCGGACGAGGATTCGCCCAGCCGCCAACGCCAGCGCAGAAATTCCCGGCAACCGCAGTGCCAGGTTGCCCAAGCGAATGAGCCCTCGGGTCAAGCTGTTTCCGCCCGCTGCGGTGGGCAGCGACGAGTTGACGACCGCCGCGTAGAAGCCATGACCGGGCAGCGGTGAACCAAGAGGGGCACATGACTCCGGGGAGCTATAGAAGAACCACACGTTGCGCGGTGGTTCAAGGACTGCCCCTTGGCGCGTGAAGGGATGATTCCAAAAGCCAAAGCCAGCCGTGCCTTTCAAGACACCAGCAGGGTGTGAGAAGCGCGCCCAAAGCTTTAAGCGCTGCGGTGGATGGTTAGAGAACTGACGCGGCAGCGCGTGATCGTAGTCATCGAGCTGGGCATCGGTGTAAGCGGACGCACTGGTGGGCGGGATCAGCAGTCGAACACGCTCACCCTCTCGCTCGATCCATCCGCCGTTCACTAAATGAGGTTTCAAACCCGCGCCCGTCATATCACCTCAAACTATGCCATAACGCGCTCCCTTCTGCGCTTGACTTTCCAGCGGGAAGGCATACAATGGGCGTCATCAGAATCATTTGATTGATCGAAATCATCCGATTAATCAGAACAGGAACAGGCCATGCTGCGCAACCTAGATGGGGCTGAGCTGCTTACCTTTATCGTCGAGCGCGGGCTGCGAGCCGGCGACCGATTGCCCCCGCTCGAGGAACTCAGCGCCGAGCGAGGGATCAGCATCAGCAAGCTACGTGAACAACTAGAGGTGGCACGCGCGCTGGGGCTGGTAGAGGTGAAGCCGCGCACCGGCATCCGCGTGTGCCCGTATAGCTTCCTGCCCGCAGTGCGGCTGAGTTTGCTCTACGCTCTGGCGCAGGACCGCCGATTGTTCGACGCCTACAGCGCGCTGCGCAATCATGTGGAGTTCGCCTTCTTCCATGAGGCAGTGGCGCTGCTTACCGCCGAGGATCACGCCTATCTCAAATCGCTCGTCGAGCGCGCCTTTGCCAAGCTTGCCGAGGATCCGCCGCGCATTCCTCACGCCGAGCATCGCGAACTTCACCTCACCATCTACCGTCGCCTGAACAATCCCTTCGTCCGCGGGCTGCTCGAGGCGTATTGGGAAGCCTACGAAGCGGAAGGTCTCAGCGTGTTCTCGGATTACGACTATTTGCATGAGGTATGGATGCACCATCAGGCCATCGTCAACGCCATCACCAATGGCGACGTGGATACAGCGTATCAATGGCTTGTCCGACACACCGGACTGCTTCAGCAGCATCCTAGGGCACGCGCCGGCGCTGTCGCCGAGGAAGCACACCAGCCGGCGGTCGTCTAGCACAAATCTCATAAAGGAAGGACGCACGAACCCGAGACGGTTCAGGAGATAAACCATGATCAGAGATTACACACTCGAATCAACAACCGACTCCATCCCTCAGGTCGGCCAAGCAGCGAAGTCAGCTTTCGCGAACAGAGCCCCCATCGTCAACGACTTCTCGATCACCGTGGCCACAAAGAACGGCTCCGGCAGCCAGACCTCTAATGCTGTGCTGCTTCGTGCGCTGTTCAAGATGGGTATACCGGTGAGCGGCAAGAACATCTTCCCTTCGAATATCCAGGGTCGCCCCACCTGGTACACCATTCGGCTGAGCAAGGATGGCTACATCGCCCGCCGAGAGACCACAGAGATCATGATCGTGCTCAACCCTGAGACGGCGCTGGAAGATCACCAAAACACAGCGCCGGGCGGCGTATTTATGTATGCCGACGACATCACCCTGCCAGCGCGCCGCAGCGACTTGCATTATTACCCTATCCCAGTTAAAGAACTCGCCCGCACCTATGAAGCGGATCCTAAGCTGCGCACCTATGTGGCCAACATGGTGTACGTCGGGGCCATCGCCCAGTTGCTGGGCATTGACTTGAACGAGATCGAGGCCGCACTGAAGTTCCACTTTAAGGGCAAGACCAAGCCGGTGGAGAGCAACATGCAGGTGGTGCGCGCCGCAGCTGCCTGGGCTGCCGAGCATTTGGTCAAGACCGACCCCTACCACGTCGTGCGCATGGACAAGACCAGAGGTCTCATCATGATAGATGGCAACACTGCTGCCGCCCTGGGCGCGATCTATGGTGGGGTGAGCTTCGTCGCCTGGTATCCCATCACGCCCGCCACCAGCCTGGCTGACGCGCTGAATGAATATCTGCCTAAGCTGCGCATTGACCCAGAGACCGGCGCGCCTACCTACGCGGTGATCCAAGCCGAAGACGAGCTGGCCGCGCTGGGGATGGTGCTGGGCGCAGGCTGGGCCGGCGCGCGCGCGATGACCTCGACCAGTGGGCCGGGCATCTCGCTGATGGCCGAATTCACCGGCCTGGGCTACTTCGCTGAAATCCCCGCTGTGATCTGGGACATACAGCGCGTTGGGCCAGCTACCGGCCTTCCCACCCGCGTCTCTCAGGGCGACATCATCGCTGTTTACTGGCTAGGTCACGGCGACACCAAACACCCTGTGCTTCTTCCGGGGTCGGTTTACGAGTGCTTTGAATTCGGCTGGCGGGCCTTTGACCTGGCCGAACGGCTACAGACGCCGATCTTCGTGCTCAGCGACCTGGATTTGGGCATGAACCAGTGGATGAGCCGACCGTTTGACTATCCGGAGGAGCCGATGGACCGCGGCAAGGTGCTTACTGCTGAACAGGTCAACGCCACCAAAGGCTTCGCCCGCTACAAGGACGTGGATGGAGATGGCATCGGCTGGCGCACGTTGCCCGGCACGGATAGTCCATTCGCCGCTTACTTTACCCGCGGCTCCGGCCATAACGAGCGTGCGCTGCTTTCGGAGCGCCCCGAGGACTGGGAGAACAACATGGACCGCCTAGCGCGCAAGTTCGAGACGGCGCGCAAACTCATGCCGCGCCCGGTGATTGAGCTCACAGACGGGGCAGAAGTGGGCATCATCGGCTTCGGCTCCACCGACCCGGCTATCCAGGAAGCGCGCGCGATGCTGGCGGCGCGGGGTATCCCTACCTCTTATCTGCGCTTGCGGGCGCTGCCGATGAACGATGATGTGACGATGTTCCTAGCTGGTCATCAGCGCATCTACGTTGTAGAGATGAACAGCGACGCGCAGCTGTGCCAGCTCGTGCGTTTGCATTCGCCCAAAGATGCGACCAAGGTGCGGCCAGCTAACCATAGCGACGGCTTGCCACTCACAGCTGATTGGGTGTATCAGGAAATTCTTTATCAGGAGACGCGATACTAAACTCAGTGGGAGGGAGCTAGCATGATCACGAACGGAACGCTCACCGACAATGGCACTGCCGCAAAGCCGACCTTCCCAGCTAAGCCTGGTGTGAACATCATCGGCTTGACGAAGAGTGATTACAAGGGCCTGGAATCCACGCTATGCAACGGCTGCGGGCATGATTCCATCTCTTCACAGATCATCACCGCCTGCTACGAACTTGGGCTAAAACCAGAGCGGATCGTCAAGTTCAGCGGAATTGGGTGCAGCAGCAAGTCGCCGGCTTACTTTCTCAGCCGCTCGTTTGGTTTCAACGCCCTGCATGGGCGCATGCCCTCGGTGGCCCAAGGCGCGCTGATGGCCAACCACACCCTGCTCGGCCTGGGCGTGAGCGGCGACGGCGACACCGGCAGCATCGGGCTGGGGCAGTTCATGCACCTCATCCGCCGCAACCTGCGCATGGTGTACATCATCGAGAACAACGGCGTCTACGGCTTGACCAAAGGCCAGTTCTCGGCCACGGCCGACATCGGTCAGGAGCTGAAGTATGCTGGCCGCAACGAGTTCCCGCCGATTGACCTTTGCCGCGCTGCGATCATCGCGGATTGCGGCTTTGTGGCGCGCTCGTTCGCCGGCGACCCAAAGCAGGTCATCGCGCTGCTCAAAGCTGCCTTCAGCCATCGCGGCACTGCCGTCATTGACATCATCAGCCCTTGCGTCACGTTCAACAACCGCGACGACAGCACCAAGAGCTACAGTTGGGGACGCGCCCACGATGAACGAGTCAACGATTTCGGCTTCGTGATGTCGCAAGAGGAAATCATCGTGGACTACGCTGAGGGCGAGACCAAAGAAGTCGAACTCTTCGACGGCTCGAAGATCGTGTTGAAGAAGCTCGACAGCAGCCATGACCCCACCGACAAACAGGCTGCCTTGCGCCTGCTCACCAAGGCGCACGATGAGCAACTGTTCGTCACCGGCCTGCTCTACATCAACGGCGACCGGCCCAACCTGGCCGAGACATACGGCCTGGTCAAGCCCCTGGCTTCATATCAGCAAGACAAGCTACGCCCATCGCGCGAGAGCTTGCAGAAGATCATGGCTGGCATGTTCTGACGCTCGATCTGACACAGTCGGTGGGCGAAAGCGCTGCTCGCGCCCACCGACTTGTCTTTCTCCACACAGGCCAACACTTTATGCTGCCCAAAGCCTGGAAGACCCTCACCAGCCGCGAGGTTTACCGCAATCCCTGGATCTGCTTGCGCGAAGATATCGTGGCACTGCCGAATGGCAAGACCACAATCTACGGCGTGTGCGAGCTGGCACCATGCGTTGGCGTCTTGCCCTTTGTGGACGATGAGCATGTCGTGATGGTGCGGCAGCATCGCTATGTGTTCGGCGAGAGCCACCGCTGGGAGATGCCCACAGGAGGTTGTAAGCCCGGTGAGTCGCCGGAACAAACTGCGCAGCGCGAGCTTATCGAGGAAACCGGATATCGCGCTGGCCAGCTTCGGCTGATCAACGTCCACTACACCTCAAAATCGGTATGCCACGAGGTCGCCCATCTGTTCATCGCCAGCGACTTACAGGCCGTGCCGGCCCACGAATCCGTTCCCGACGACACAGAGTTCCTGGAAGTCGGGATATTGACCTTTGACGACGTGCTGCGGATGGTGCTGGATAGCGAGATCCGCGATGCGATGACAGTGATCGCAGTGTTGTGGGCGGCGCGCCAACGGCAGTCACTCAGGACGTAGCGCGATCATCAGCGCGGAGAGCGGCTCGATCAGCTGGCCGAGCGCGCGCCGCCGAGCAAGTCGTCTCCACGGCGCCGCGCGCATCCGGTGAATGTGCATCAGCTTCGCAATGCGTTGACGGTTTAACAAACAGAGGGCTGCGTTCGCTAGGCAGCCCTCTGTTATAGAGGCGACGGTGGGAATCGAACCCACGCATAAGGGTTTTGCAGACCCTCGCCTTACCACTTGGCCACGTCGCCCAGATGCGCAAGGAGAGTATATCATGAC
>JAGHYX010000095.1 GCA_017743375.1 Chloroflexota bacterium | reverse complement strand
CTGCGCATGGGGCGCATCACGCTGCGCCCCAACAGCGGGGCGGTTGCGGTGCTCACCATGGTTGTCCTGGGCGCGTCCGGCTTGGCGCGCTTGCCGAACGCGCGCCTGGAGATTCAAGCCGGCGATGTCTCGCCTCGGACGATCCAGCTCTATGAGTGGTACACCGGCAACATCGGCACCACCATCCGGCACGAGTATCTGCCGGCTACGGCCCTGCCCGTGCCACGCACCGGCCCCGAGCTGCTCGGCCTGAGGCGCGCTGCGGTGATCGCTGCCGACGGAGTCGCCGAGGAGGTGGTTCGCTCGGCGCTGCGAACGGCCTCGCCCGCCGGCCAGCGCTGGGAGATCACGGCGCAGCGCGCGGTCACGATCGCCCTGCCGATGTTGTATTGGCCGGCCTGGCAGGTATGGCTTAATGGCCAGGCGTGGCCGAGCTGGCCGCATCCGGGGTCAGGCTGGCTGGCGCTGGCCGTGCCGGCTGGGTCGCACCAGGTTGAGGTGCGCTGGACCGGCACGCCGCTGACGCGCTTGGCCGAGCTGGCCTCGGCGTTGGCTTGGCTGGGCCTGGTCGCGCTGGTCGTTTGGCGCGTTGGGCAGGCAGCAGCCGCGACGCACCGGCGGATCGCCGGCCAAGCGCTGGTTGCGCTCGGATTGATCGGCGCAGCGATCGGCCTGGGTCGGTTGCTCAGCTCACCCTATACGCCGCCGCCTTTGCAAACGCTCGACTTCGAACGTCGCCCCTTTCCCCATCGCGCGCCGGTGCGCTTCAGCGGGGCAGGCGAGGCATACACGTTAATCGGCGCGACGATCGAGCCGGCGACGCTGCGCCCCGGCCAGCCGTTCACGCTCACCTTGCGCTGGCAGGACGACCGTGCGCCGGCGCAGATCACGACGACCCAAGAGCTGCCGATGGGCGCGGAGACCGTGCGGCTCTTCCGCCACGCCCGCCTGGAGGTCGCCGGCGACCCGCGCATCAGCCGTCAGGTGGTGATCACCGGCGCGCTGCCGGGGCCGCTGCTGCTCAAGCTCAGCGCGGTGGACGCGCGCGGGCAGGTGCTCAGCCCGCTGGATGCCGAGGGGTTGCCGCAGACGGCGCTGATCGCCGGCGGCCCCTCGCCGGCGATCACCCTGGTTGGGCCGACGATCCTGAGCGAAGGGCCAGACCAGGCCGGTGACGTCGGGCGGCTGAACCTGTCCTTCGGCAATGGGATCGTCCTGCACGATGCCGACTGGTTGTTCATCTCCGCGCATGAAGCGTGCCTGCGGCCGATCTGGCGGCGCGTCGGCGCGGGCGGCAACCGCGCCGACGCTTTGCAGTCTTCGCTGCGGATCTATAGCAGCGACGGCGATTTGATCGTGCAAGCCGACGGGCAACCTCAAGCTGGGCTGGCGCCCACCTGGGCTTGGCCGCACGGCGCGTTGGTTTACGATAGCTTTTGCTTGCCGGTCAAGCGCATGTTGCGCAGCGGCGAGCCTTACACCATGCAGATCGTGTGGTACCGCCTCTTCGACCTGCGCCCGACCGGCGAGCTGCGCCTGCGCGGGGTGAACGCGGGCCAGGTCGGGCATCTCAACCTGCCGGTAGCGATGAGCGACTCAGGCCACAATGAATAACCAGTCATTCCACACGATGACGAGACAACTGGCCTTGGCGCTATTGCTTGCTTGCGCGGCCTGCGCCGCCCCCAAGCCGGCGGTCAAAATCGCGCTGGTCGCCCCATTCGAGGGCCGGCTGCGGCAGGTCGGCTACGGCGCCTTCCCTGCCATGCGCTTGGCGATCCGCCAAGCCGCCGCCGACGCGACACACGTCCACATCACGTTCATCGCTTACAACGACGATGGCGACCCGGCCAAAGCCGCGCGCGTCGCACACAACGTGGCGCGCGATCCCGAGGTCGTGGCGGTGATCGGCCACTTTGCGATCTCGACGACGCTGGCCGCGCTGGCGGTCTATACCCAAGCCGGCCTGCCGGTGATCGCGCCTTCCCTGCCCGCCCAGGGTTTGCCGTTCGACCCGCTTGTCTTCCGATTGGGGCCAGGGCCAGCGGCGCCCCGCTATGCCGTTCGCACGGCGCGCTGTGATGACCTGGATGCAGCCTGGGCCGCAAGCGGGCTGCCGCCATGCGCCGGCGACGCGCCGCCGGTGACGGACCTGCCGGCTGCGCAAGAGGCATTGGCTGCGTTTGCCGAGATCTCGCTTGGCCCGCCACCCGGCCCGCGCGCGATCGCGGCCTACGACGCTACGATGTTGGTTATCCGCGCGATTCAGCAAGCCGGCGAGCGACCGACGCGAGCGGGCGTCGCTGCCGCGCTGCGCCGCACGCGCCACGACGGCCTGTTGGGCCAAATACGCTTCGATGAGCGCAATGCCTGGGCGGATGCGCCAATATGGATATACCCCTCGCCATCCGAATCGCGGGCACAGCCCTAGCTAAATGCACGTCTAATAAAATCCCTATATATTCCAGCCACTAACGGAGAAGAATACTTGAGGCGCTTGAGACTCAGCTAGATAGGAAAGGAGGTTGACATGTTCTTTTTTGACCCGCTCTACTTTGTGTTCGTCATGCCGGCGCTTCTGCTGGCGCTGTGGGCGCAGTGGAAGGTGCAAAGCACCTTCTCCAAATATTCGCGCATGCCCACCGGCACAGGCATCAACGGGCTACAAGTTGCGCAACTGCTGATCAACAGGCTGCGCTTGAACGTGAACGTGACGAGCATCCCAGGACATCTCACCGACCATTACGACCCCCGCAGCAAAACCGTGGCGCTGTCGGAGAGCTCGATCCACAACTCGGTGGCTTCGGTCGCTGTGGTGGCGCATGAGCTGGGTCATGCGCTCCAAGACAAGGAGAACTACGCGCCGCTCAAGCTGCGCGGCGCGATCGTGCCAGCAGTCCAGGTGGGCGGCTGGGTTGGGCCGATCATGTTCGTCGTCGGCATGCTGCTGGCCTCGGAGACGTTGATGTGGGTCGGCGTGATCGGTTTTGCCCTGGCTGCGCTGTTCGCTATTATCACCTTGCCGGTTGAGTTCGACGCCAGCCGGCGCGCGCTGGCCATGCTGCAGAGCAACAACCTGCTTGTCACGCACGATGAGCTACGGGCGGCAAAGCAGGTGCTGGATGCCGCGGCGCTGACCTACGTAGCGGCGGCCGCGCAGGCGCTGATGACCTTGCTGTATTACGTCACGCTGCTGGGCCGGCAGCGCGAGTAAGTGGCCAAGAGGGCGGTCACAGGTCTGGGCCTGTGACCGCCCTGTTCGAGGAAGGATTTATCGCTATGCCAAGCGCCTCAGCCGATAATATCGAGCAAACTCAGTTGGTGAAGGCAATTTCAGAGATCGCCAGCGCCATGCCACTGGCGCTCACGAGACAACTTTATCAATTTGCCCGCTTCCTGCAAGGCCAGCCGCTTTCGGCTGAAGAAGTTGACGAAGTAACTCTGGGACAAGCAGTTCTCCGAAACGAGCGATGAAGCGCTTGCAGCGCTTGCCACAGCAATAGAGAAGGAGATCGCAGAGGGCAAAACTACGCCGATGTTCGACGAGAGCGGGGAGTTCACAGAGTGGCAATCCAATCAGAGACCACCCCATCTTTCTGGCGGTATTACTGGGCCTTACCGGTAGAAGTACGCCAAAAGGCACGACAGGCTTACAAGCCTATGGCGTGCGAATCCCTCTCATCCAAGCCTCCGCTTTAAGCGAGTCAAGGAAAGCCAACCAATTTATTCAGTGCGCGACAAGGCCGGCATGGTGAGCGAGCAGCGCACCTCTACGAGTGAATGCTCCCCATCCTTTGCTGGTTAGCATAGCCTGTAAAGGATCTAAATCCGCGCCCGACCCAATTACTACCAAACCACCAGCACTGCGCAGTTCCGACCAAAGGTGCATTCACCAAGAGGGGCCACTTTCCGCCAAGCGATGCTGCCGGCGAAGATGAATCTATAGAGGTGGGCGACGGCAGTGCCGTCGCCCACCCAGAGCGTTCTGCCCCTATCCATGCACGTAGAATAGACCATACTCCTGTTTGGCGATCGTCCTGACCTTGACAAATCGCCCTGCCTTCGATAAGATCAGCATCACAGGCCGATGTAGCTCAGTTGGTAGAGCACACGACTGAAAATCGTGGGGTCGTCAGTTCGATCCTGACCGTCGGCACTTGACAACCAGAGTGGTTGTGCTATAATGCAAATTGCACGCGGGAGTGGCTCAGATGGTAGAGCGATTCCTTGCCAAGGAATAGGTCGCGGGTTCAAGTCCCGTCTCCCGCTCTGAGCGATGTCGAGTTGCGAATGTCGGATGTCGCTGACCGCGTTCGACATTCTCAACTCGACAGTTCGTTTAAGGGCCTGTGGCGTAGCTGGGAGCGCGCCTCAATCGCACTGAGGAGGTCAGGGGTTCGAATCCCCTCAGGTCCATCTCCACGCAGCGCACCCCCGCTCTCATGCTTTGGATCATAGACACCGACGCCGGCGTGGACGACGCGATTGCGCTCGCCCTGCCCTTCTCCCCAGATCAACAACATCGCCATCACGTGCTCGCCATCACCACCGTCAGCGGCAACGTGCACGTCAGCAAAGTCAACCTCAACGTGGGTGCAGTGCTCGATGTCCTAGGCGCCGACGTGCCGATCTACGCCGGCTGCGACCGCCCACTGCGCGAGCGCCCCGCGCATGCTGAGGAGTTTCACGGCCCGGATGGCCTGGGCGGGGCCGGCCTGGCCAAGACCGAGCGCCGTCCTGCCGACATGCACGCTGCGCTGGCCATCTGCCACTTGGCCAAGGCATACGCCGGCCAGGTGGGGCTGGTCACCCTCGGGCCGCTCACCAACCTCGCGCTGGCCTGTAACCTAGACCCAGCGCTGCCGACGCGCATCAGCCGGCTGGTGATCATGGGTGGCGCCTGGCAAGCACGCGGCAACCAGACGCCAGCCGCCGAGTTCAACATCGCCGTTGACCCTGAATCCGCGCACGTGGTCTTCGAGCGATTCTCCAACATCACCCTGCTGCCGTGGGAAGTCTCACTAGATCAAATGATGCCGCTCGATGTCTTCGAGCGCATCCGGAGCGGGCGGTCGGCGCGGGCGCGCTTCTTCGCTGCCATGACGCGCATAGTGGACGATTGGCGCGCGCGTTTCGGCTTTGCCGGCGTGCCCCTGCCCGACCCGTTGGCCGTGGTCGTGGCGCTGGACGAGGGCGCGATCGCACACGCGCTCCGAGCGCGGGTTCACGTTGACATCGGACACGACGTTGGCCGCGGCCTCTCTGCGCTGGATTACCGCAACCCTCAACCAAACGCGCATGTGGTCACTGCCGTGGATGCCGCGCGGGCCTGGGAGATGATCGCTGCGGCCTGGGCGTGAGGTGTGGCTTGCGACTTCACAGAAAGGCGCACATCACTATAATCTCTCATGTTGGGCACGACCCAAACTTCCCATCACTCACCAAGGAGAGAGAACATGATGAACAGGAAAGTCTTTGCACTCACCGCAGTGGTTGGCCTGTTGTTGGCCGCTTGCGCGCCGGCGACGCCAGCTGCTCCCGCCCAGCAGCCAGCAGCCCCGCAAGCAGAAGCGCCGGCAGCAAGTCCCAAAAAGCGCGTCAAGCTCGTGATCAACGGCACGCTCGGCGATAAATCGTTCTTCGATAGCGCTCAGCGCGGCATGGACATGATCAAGAACGAGCTGGGCTACGAAGTCCGCACAATCGAGCTAGGCTACGACCGCAACAAGTGGGAGCCTGGGTTGGAGGACGCAGCGGCCGCTGACGACTACGACATCCTGATCGCCGGCACCTTCGACATGAGCGCCTACATGAGCCGCATCGCCCCCCAGCACCCCAATAAGAAGTTCTGGATGTTCGATGCCGGCCCAGACTACGAGGGCAAAGAGGGCGGCTGCAGCAACAAGTGCGAGAACGTATATACCGTCCTGTTCCGCCAGAACGAAGGGTCATACCTGCTCGGCGTGCTGGTCGGCGAGCTGCTCAAGGCGGGCAGCCTGCCCGGCGTTGAGGGTCGCACCAAGGTCGGTATCGTCGGCGGCTTGGACATCCCGGTGATCAACGACTTCATCGTTGGCTTCAAGCAGGGCTTCGCCGAATCCGGCCTTGACCCTGAAGAGAACGTGCTGGTGCAATACGTGGGCGGGGATAGCCCATTCAACAACCCAGCCAAGGGCAAGGAGATCGCCAACGCGATGTATGACCAGGGCGCGGCGATTGTGTGGGGCGTCGCCGGCAACTCCGGCAATGGCGTGTTCGAGGCCGCGGTGGAGAAGAAGCTATACGCGCTGGGCGTGGATAGTGACCAATACCAGACCATCGCCGATCCAGCCCAGAAGGCGACGATCATCACCTCGATGCTCAAGAACGTGGACAAGGGCCTCTTGCGCGCGGCCAAGCTAGACGCCGAGGGCAAGCTGGGGTATGGCGCGCCGGAGAGCGTGGGCGTGGCGGCTGACGCCGTCGGCATAGCCGACAACGAGAACTATCAGAAGTTCGTGCCCAAGGAGATCCAGGAGAAGGTGAAGGCGGCCTACGAGCGCGTCGCCAAGGGAGAGGTGGTCGTGGCATCGGCGTTCAAGTGACCTGTCTCGAGGCGACTTGACAATTGGGCGCGCGGCGCGTTAAATCTCGTCGCGCGCCTTTTGCTTTAGCAGCGATGCAAGTTGACAACGCCACACCTGTAAACGAAACAGACACGCCGTTGGTGGAGATGCGCCACATCACCAAGATATATCCCAACGGCGTGCTGGCGGACAACGATGTTTCATTCTCCGTGCGCGCCGGCGAGATTCATGCCCTGGTCGGCGAGAACGGCGCCGGCAAGTCCACGTTGATGAAAATCCTCTATGGCATGGAGCGTCCCACCTCCGGCCAGATTTACCTGCGCGGTCGGCCGGTGCAGATTCACAACCCGCACGAGGCGATCGCGCTGGGCATCGGCATGGTGCATCAGAACTTCATGCTGGTGCCCTCGTTCACCGTCGCCGAGAACATCGTGTTGGGGATCGAGCCACGGCGCGGGGCTTTCGTAGATAAACGGGCTGCCATTAAAGCGGCGCAGGAACTCTCTCAGCAGTATGGTCTGCAGGTAGACCCCAACGCAGTAGTAGAGGTGATACCGGTGGGCATGCGCCAGCGGGTGGAGATCCTCAAGGCGCTCTACCGAGGGGCGAACGTGCTGATCCTGGACGAGCCGACTGCCGTGCTCACGCCGCAGGAGACGCACGAACTGTTCATCGCCATCCGCCAGCTCGTCCAAGCCGGCAAGACGGTGATCTTCATCTCGCACAAGCTGCGCGAGGTGATGGAAATTAGCGATCGCATCAGCGTGATGCGCGACGCGCGCATGGTCGGCACAGTTGACAAGGCTGACGCCAATGAACGACTGCTGGCCAGGATGATGGTTGGTCGCGAGGTCTTCCTAAATATCGAGAAGCCACCCGTCCGGCGCGGACCGGCCATCCTGAAGGTGCGCGACCTGGAATATGCGACCGAGGCTGGCGTGGAGATGCTCAAGCGCGTCTCGTTCAACGTGTATAGCGGGGAGATCTTTGGGATCGCTGGCGTGGAGGGCAACGGCCAAACCGAACTGGTCGAGGTGATCGCAGGCCTGCGCGCGCCGTTGAGCGGGACGATCGAGCTGGACGGCAGACCGATTGCCGGCCTTTCCCCTCGTGAGGTGCGCCAGGCCGGCGTTGCGCATATCCCCGAAGATCGCCTGTCGAACGGGGTCGCTCTGGAGATGAGCATTCAGGAGAACCTAATTGTGGACCGCTACGACCGCTCACCGTTCGCGCAAGGTTTCTTGCTTCGCACAGCGGAGATCGCGCGCAACGGCGAGGCGCTGATCGAGCAATACGCGATCCGCGCGCCGGACAGCACGCTGCCGGTGAAGTCGCTCTCCGGCGGCAACATGCAAAAGGTGGTGGTAGCGCGCGAGCTGTCTGCCCAACCGAAGCTGCTCATCGCTGCCCAGCCCACCCGCGGCGTGGACATCGGCGCGACTGAGTTTATGCACGAGCAACTGGTGAAGGCGCGCAACGCCGGCGTGGCCATTCTGCTCGTCTCGGCTGATTTGAGCGAGGTCATGTCCCTCTCCGACCGGCTGGCTGTAATGCACGACGGGCGCATCGTTGCCATCTTCCCGACCACTGAGGGGCTATCAGAAGAGGAAGTCGGCCTGTATATGCTCGGCACAAAGACCATGACCCAGGAAGAGCTTGAACGCAATTGGTAAGCCATGCAAGTGACCCTCCCGACAACACCTTCTTTTGACCGCGCGGCCGAGCGGGCGCGCGTCCAGCGCGAGCGACGGCGCACCGCTCTCATTGATGTCTCGGTCACGCTGATCACCATCCTGCTGGCGCTGATGGTCGGTTTCATCGTCATGTTGATCATCGGCAAGGATCCGCTCCTGGCCTATTCGTCGCTGCTGAGCGGCCCGCTGAGCCGCACGCACCGCACCGGGCGCTGGATCGAGGACGCAACCACGCTGATCATCTTGGGCCTCTCGGTGGCGATACCGTTTCGGGCGCGGCAGTTTAGCCTCGGCGCGCAGGGGCAGATGTTCATGGCTGCGATGGTCGCTGCGGTGATCGCGATCTACGTCCCTCTGCCGCCCGTGATAGCCGTGTTATTGCCCTTGCTCGCAGCGATGATCGCCGGCTTCTTAGTGGGGTTGCTGCCGGGCCTGATGAAGGCTTATCTGAACGCCAATGAGATCGTCTCCACGCTGATGCTCAATGCGGTCGTCGTGTTGCTATATGACTTCTTCCTGACCAACGTCTTCACGCCGCCGGGATCGCAAACGCTGCGCTCAGAGGCGATCCAGGTGAACAGCATGCTCGCCCGCTTCACGACCCTGCTGGGCGTGAACCTAGGCCGCGCAAACTTGGCTGTGGTGTTTGCAGTGGTCTTGGTCATCGCGGTCTGGATATTGCTCAATCGCACCTCGCTGGGCTATGAGATACGCGCCATTGGTGCTAACGAGAAGTTCGCTCGCTACGGGGGCATCAACACGCGCTGGGTGATCGCGCTCTCGTTCGCCATCGGCGGCGCAGTCGCTGCGGTCGCCGGCGTGCATCTCGTGCTCGGCGTGCATCATCGGCTGATCCCGGGCATCGCCGCAGGACTGGGCTTTGAGGGGATCGTGGTTGCCCTACTGGCGCGCAATAACCCGCTGCTCATCCCGATCACGGGCCTGTTCTACTCCTACCTGCGCGTCGGGGGCGACATCATGGAGCAAGAAGCCGCAGTCGGCGCCGAGATCGTCCAGGTGATCCAAGCTGTGATCATCCTGCTGCTCACCGCACAAGTCCTCGTCGAGCTTGTCAAGGCGCGCAGCCGGCAGATGGGGTGAAGGGGATTTTGCGT
>JAGHYX010000094.1 GCA_017743375.1 Chloroflexota bacterium | reverse complement strand
CGCATCCCGCAACTGGCGGTTCTCCTCTCGCGTCCGCGCGAGCACGCGCTCGTATGCGCGAACCAAGCGGTGGGGCCGAAGCGAGCCATCGCGCCGGAAGCGCATCGCCCACGGGGTGATGAAAGAAGCGTCGAAGTCGAGGTCGTGGAACGGGCCATGCAGCGCGAAGCGCTCCGCCCAGTGCTCCACGGGCTGGACGTTATCGTGGGTCGCCTCGGTGAAGTCATGCGGCGTTGATGAGAAGAGCACGTCGTCGGTGTGCGCGGCAAAGTTGGCGATCGCCTGCTCGCCCTCCGCCGCCGGCATGTGCTCTAACACCTCGATGCAAATGATCAGGTCGTAGCGCCGCTCAAACGGCTCGGTGATTGACCCTAACCGGCAGTAGGGCTTGACGCTGGGGTGAACCTGGCTGATGGCGTATTCGGAGATGTCCACGCCGTATGCTTCCACGCCGCGCTCGCGCAGCGCCTCGACCAGGAACCCCATCGCACAGCCGGCGTCGAGCGCGGTGCGCGGGTTTATCTCGCGCACGATGCGGTCGGCGATGCCGCCGAAGAAGCCCAGCCAGTGCGCGTTGCGCTCATAGGGCAGCCCACAGCCGGTTGCGAAGTACGTCGCGTCGAAGCGTGAACCGTCCACTTTTGATACCAAGATGCGATTATATTCCACCGCCCAACTTGAGCGCCACATACTCCGCCAGCGCCTCTTGCCACGGGCGCATGCGATCGATGCCCAACGCCTTCAGCGCGCGGTTCTCCAGCACGGAATAGGGCGGGCGGCGCGCCGGCGCGCCGTACTCCGCGCTGCTCACGGGGTGCACCTCGACCGACAAGCCGGCCAGGCGAAATATCTCGCATGCGAACTCATGCCACGTACACGCCCCGTCGTTGGTGGCGTGATAAGTGCCATACGCCTCGGTCTCGATCAGCAGCGCGATCTGCGCAGCCAAATCTTTGGTAAAGGTCGGCGTGCACGTTTGATCGTTCACCACGCGGATCGGGCGGCCCTCGGCGGCCAGCCTGAGCATGGTGTTGACAAAGTTGCCGCTGCTGCGCAGCCCAGCCTTGCCGCTCGCGCCGGCCAAGCCGTAGAGGCCACACGTGCGGATGATGTAGTGCTTGGGCCAGGCCGCGCGCAACAACAATTCGCCGGCCAGCTTGCTCGCCCCGTAGGCGCTCAGCGGGTTGGGCGGGTCGGTCTCTACGTAGGGCGCGCCTTTGGCCCCGTCGAAGACGTAGTCGGTGCTGACGTGGAGCAGCGCCGCGCCGACCTCGCGGCAGATCAGCGCCATGCGATGGACGGCCAGCGCGTTCACCGCCAGCGCCTGCGCTGCGTCTCGCTCGATGTCGTCCACGCGGTGATAGGCCGCGCAGTTGATCACCAGGTCGGGGGCGAAGCACGCGATCGTCGTGCGCAGCTCGACCTCGTCGCACACATCGAGCGCGATC
Organism: Chloroflexota bacterium; assembly: GCA_017743375.1. Taxonomy (GTDB): domain Bacteria; phylum Chloroflexota; class Anaerolineae; order J036; family Brachytrichaceae; genus JAAFGM01. The sequence goes on along the minus strand of JAGHYX010000094.1, from coordinate 7,977 downwards.
GGCGAGGGCCAGTCTGCTTCGAGTTTGACGTGCTCCAGGCCGGCGGTGCCGCGGGTCGTGCCCAGCACGTGGTGGTGGGCGAGCGCCGTCAGCAGGTCGCGGCCGAGCTGGCCGCTCGCGCCGATCAGCAGGATCTTCATCGGCAGCGGATTATCGCTGATCGGCCTGTAGGAGCTTCACTAACTTGGTTTGCCCTTTACTGTATAATTATGGGCACTAATGGCCTCCTAGCTCAGTTGGTCAGAGCGCACGGTTCACATCCGTGAGGTCACAGGTTCGAGCCCTGTGGAGGCCATTTGAAAGGGCGCACCCGGTGCGCCCTTTCTGTTTGCCTTCGATGTCCCGCGTGGTTTGTTTTGGCTACGTCAACCCCGGTGAGGTGTTCTTCGTAGAGCGTTATCCTGCCGCCAACACCGGCGCCTACGTCCGCGCCAAGCACGCCTTTATAGGCGCTGACTGCGCGATGGTGGCCCAGATGCTGGCCGGCTGGGGCGTTGAGGCCCATCTGATTGGCAACGCGCTGGGCGCCGACGAGTTGGGCCACCGGACGTTGCGCGCGCTGAACGAGCGCGGGGTGCACACGCATATCGTGCTGCGGCGCGACCTGCACACGCCGCATGAGGTGGACATCTCCGATCGCGCCGGCACGCGCACCTTCTTCGTCGAAGATGCCCCTCAGGTGTGGGGAAGCCTGGCCGATGCAGACCTGACGCCGATCCGTGGCGCAGCGATGTTATACGTGGACTGGTATGTTGGTCCGCCGGTCGAGCGCGCGGTGGACCTTGCTCGCGCCCATGGTGTGCCGGTCTTCATCAACGTGGAGTACTCGCTCAAGCGGCCCGAGCTACATCGCAACCTGATCGCCAAGTCCACCTACGCGCAGTCCCCAATGTCCGATGTGCACGTTGGTCAGGAAGACCCCTACGCGCTGATCGCTGCGTTGCGCGGCCTGGGTGCGCGCATCGCTTTCGTCACGCGCGGCAAGCATGGCTCCCTGGCCGCCGATGACAAAGGATTGGTCGCCGTGCCTGCGCCATCAGTTGACGTCGTGGATACCCAGGGCGCCGGGGCGGTGTATTCCGCTGCGGCGATTTATGGGGTGTTGGCCGGCTGGACAACAGCAGAGGTGGCGCGCTTCGCCACAGCCGCTGCTTCGCTGAAGTGCGCACAGCATGGTCTGTTGTCTTTGACCGTGGCGGATATCCTGGCGCGCCTCCCCGCGCTCGCCGAACCCCTCGAATGAACCTCACACTCGCTGCCCCTTTGCTGTTATGGGTGGCTGGCTCACTCGGCGCGGGGGCGGTGGCGCGCGCGCTGGCCGCTCGCTTGGCGGTGCTGAGCAACTCTGGGCTGGGCCGCTGGGTCACGGAGGTGGCGCTGCTTCTGTACTACGTCGGGTGGCCAGCGCTGGCGCTGTTCAGTGGTGCGCTGAGCGCCGATCTGATCGGCCTGGGCCGGATCGGGGTGATTGACGCGGGGCTGTGGTTGGGCTTCGCGCCGCGCGATTGGCTACGGCAAGCCACGACGGCGGGTCTGGTGACGGGCTTTGTGCTGACGCTGGCGTGGCTCGCCGGGCGTTCGGCAACTGCGCAGACGCCGGGCGACGACTGCGCTGAGGCACCGCTCGGACTGGACTGGCGCGACGCTCTTTATGCCGAGGTGCACTGGGCCTTTTATCGCGCGCCGTTTCTCCTCTTGTTGGGCGATGTGTACTGGGGTGCATTGGCCGGCCTTGCCCTTATCCTGGCCGAGTGGCGGTGGTTGGGCTGGCCTCGCTTCAGTCGCCATCCCGCTGGGCAATTCGCACACCTCGGTTGTGCCCTGATCAGCACCTTGTTATGTATCAGCGCGTCGAATGTGTGGCTGGCTGTCATCGCGCAGTTCGCCATCCGGCGGTATGGTGCGCGGTTGATCGCCAGCGCGCGGGCGGGGATGCATTCGCGTTAAGATTAGCGCGCGATGCGCCGTCACGTTATCGCCGGCGCGGTCATCTTGCTGCTGGCCGTCGCGGAGAGCAGCCTGCTCGTTGTGTTGTTCGGACCGCAACTCCGTCCCAACCTGGTGTTGCTGACCTCGGCCACATGGGCGGCCATCCGCGGCAACGAGGGGCTGCTCTGGGCCTTGGGCGGCGGGCTGCTGCTCGACTTCCAGTCGGGAGCACCATTCGGCATTCACACCGCGGGGATCGCCGTAGGCAGCCTGCTGGCCATGTTGCTTGACCGCACGCCGGCGGGCCTGGCCTTGTTTCGTTCGCTCAACTGGGTGCTGGTCGTCTCGATGGCTTATTACGTCGTTGCGATCATTGTGCTGACAGCAACAGGGCGAAACGTCGAAGCCCTGGATAGCCTGACGAACGTGGCGCTCCCGAACACGCTGGTCAATTTGCTGCTCGCCCTTCCGACGCACGCCGTGCTGAGCAGAGTACAGGCCCGCTTGCGCGAGCAGGAGCGCTTCTTGCCCGAACGATAAAAGGCCTAGGCATGTATCTGGACGACTTACCCGTTCGTCGCCGCACCAGCCAGGCCCCGCCGCCGGACGAGGCTGGTGGCCGGCTGCGCCTCGTCCTGCTTTCGGTCGGCGTGATCGTGACGTTTGTCATCCTGAGCGTGCGCCTCTATGACCTGCAAGTGAATCAACAGCGGGTCTTCAGCGAACAGGTGGGCCGGCGCAGCGTGATCGAACGCCCACTGCCAGCCATCCGCGGCCTGATCTACGACCGCAACGGCGAAGCGCTGGTGCGCAACGCGCCGGCATACCAGGTGGCGATCATCCCCATCCAGCAGGTCCGCTACCCCGACGACCCGATCCGGCAGCGCATCGAGCGCATGGCCATGTACAACAAGTTGGCCGAGATGATCAACCAGCCAGGCGTGACGGCCGGGGACATTTATACGAAAGTGGTCAGCCGCGACGCGCGCTTTGCGCCGTATCAACCAATGATCATCGCCGACAACGTGCCGCGCGAGGTCGCGATGGCCATCCAGGAACAATCGCTCATCATGCGCGGCGTCGTAGTGCAAACGGTTGGCTCGCGCGAATATCCATACAAAGACCTGCTGGCCCACGTCCTAGGCTACACCGGCAAGATCTTCAAGGAAATGGTAGAACGCGAGCCGGAGCGATATTCGCGCGAGATCTATGACTATGATACCGATCGCGTCGGCATCACAGGCGTCGAGCGGGCAGCCGAGGAAATCTTGCGCGGCAAGAAAGGCAAACGCAGAATCTTGGTAGATGCCTCATTCGAAGAATTGCAAGTCCTGAGTGAGACGCTGCCGGTGAACGGCTATAGCGTGCGCCTGACGATTGATCTGCGCCTCCAGCAGATCGTCAGCGACGTGCTCGGCACAGCAATGAGGGAGCGCGGCGCGCCGCGCGGCGCAGCCGTTGCGCTCAACCCAAACACCGGCGAGATCTTGGCGATGGTCTCCATCCCCAGCTATGACAACAATTTATTCGCCAAAGGGATCTCGCGGCAAGCGTTCGAGGCGCTGGCCAAGGACTTACACAAGCCGCTCTTGAACCACGCGACGCAGGATCGCGTGCCACCCGGCTCCACGTTCAAGATCGTCACAACCGCTGCCCTGCTCCAGGAGGGCGCTGTGACCGAACGCACAGTCGTCTACGACCCGGGCATCTTCATCTTGCCGGACCAATTCAACCCGGAAGACCCTGAGAAAGGACAGAAGTTCTACTGCTGGAAGCGCACCGGTCATGGCTGGCAGAACATTCGTCAGGCGCTGCGCAACTCATGCGATACATACTTTTACAAAACTGTAGGGGGGTTTGCAGATGAGCGCGAGAACATCGTCGGGTTGGGGCCTGACAAGCTAGCCCAATGGGCGCAGGAGTTCGGCATCGGCGAACGCACCGAGTTAAACATTGATTACAGCGTGGGCATTGCGCCAACCAAAAACTGGAAGCTGCGCAATATCGGTGAGGTATGGTCCACAGGCGATAGCTACAACGCTTCGATTGGCCAGGGCTATGTGCTGGCCACGCCGCTTGAGATGGCAAACGTGACCGCCGTAATCGCCAATGGCGGCACACTTTATCACCCGCAGATCATCCGCGAGGTCATCAATGAACGCGGGGAGGTGATCCAGCCCTTCACCCCGAAGATCATCCGTCAGGTGCGGCTTGACCCCTACTATCTGCGGCTGATCCAGGATACGCTATGGGAGGTGGTCAACGACCCTGGCGGCACGGCGTGGCGCTCGCGGCTGGAGGGCTTTGAATATGCCGGCAAGACGGGCACCGCCGAGTTCTGCGATGACGTGGCCTATGCGACCGGCATCTGTTATGTCGGCATTCAAAACCTGCCCACGCACGCCTGGTTCGTCTCGTATGCGCCGGCGCGCAATCCGCAGATCGCCATGGCCGTGTACGTTTGGAACGGTGGCCAAGGCTCCGGTGTTGCTGCGCCGATCACACAGCGCATTTACAATAGGTACTTCAACCTGGGCGTGCCGGAGGAGAAGCTAGCACCGGTGGCCAGGAGCGACTCAGAGTAAGGCGCATGCGGTCGCCCGTGGCAGGAAGAAGCCATGATCGCGATCAAGGGATACCGACATGGGTTGCTCATCGTGTTCAACGATGCGGCCCAAACGCCTTGGTTCGCTCATCTGCGCGAGCTCGAGGCTAAGCTAGACGCCACCCCTCACTTCTTCCGCGGAAGCAGCGTTGCTTTTGACGTCAAAGATGCGACGCTGGATGAGGAGGACCTGCGACGCGCGATTGATGTGTTGCGGACGCGAGAGATCAAATTATGGGCCGTCATTTCGCAAAACGCCGAGACCTGCGCGCGCGTCCGCTCGTTGGGGCTAGCAGACCGGTTGACGACCACCGTCGCAGCGCGCTGCACCCCAGAACAGCCAGCGCACCTGAGTGAGGGGGCAAGGAATAGCCCATCACCGTCCGGCGAGGGAGGAGACGGTTTATTCGTGCGCCGGCGCATCCGCTCCGGTCAGATTTTGCGCCATCCGGGCCATATCGTGATTATGGGCGATGTCAACCCAGGCGCCCAGATTATCGCCGGCGGTGATATTATTGTATGGGGTAGGTTGAACGGTGCAGTGCACGCCGGAGCGCTAGGCAACCCAAAGGCCGTGGTGTGCGCGCTGGAAATGTCGCCGACGTGTGTCCGCATTGCCGAAGCCGTTTATATCCCGCGCACTTTGGAGCGTGGACAGCGCAAGAAACGCGCTGCGCAGATTGCGCTGCTTAAGGAGCAGGAGATCATCTTTGCGCCCTGGGACGTCTTGACTCACACACTCAAGTGAAGAGGAACGATGAGCAACATGCTGCCTTCAATCTTAAACGGTCATGCAATGAACGAGCACACACCTCTTGAAGCCCAAGTGATTACGGTGACCTCGGGTAAGGGCGGGGTGGGCAAGACCACGTTGACGGCAAACGTCGGCATAGCTCTGGCGCAGCTTGGGCGCAAGGTCGTCGTCGTTGATAGTGACATCGGTCTGCGCAACCTAGACCTGGTCATGGGCCTGGAGCATCGCATCGTCTATGACATCGTAGATTACGTAGAAGGCCGCTGCCGGCTGCGCCAAGCACTGATTCGCGATAAGCGTGTGGCAGAACTCTTCCTGCTGCCGGCAGCGCAGACCCGTGATAAAACCGCCGTCAACCCGCAACAGATGATTCAGGTATGCGACGAGCTGCGCAAGGAGTTTGAGTTCATCTTGATTGACTCGCCCGCTGGGATCGAACAAGGTTTTCAAAACGCGCTCGCGCCCGCTGACCTGGTGCTCGTCGTGATTAATCCCGAGGTCTCTTCCGTCCGCGATGCCGATCGCGTGATCGGCCTGGCCGAATCGCAAGGAAAGACGCAGATTTACTTGGTCATTAATCGCGTTGTGCCGGCGCGGGTGAAGAGGCAAGAGATGCTCTCTGTGGAGGATATTAAAGAAGTACTCTCCACGGAGATCATCGGCATCGTGCCGGAGGATGATGCGATCCTCTCGGCCTCCAATCGCGGCATGCCGGTTGTCTGTAATGGTAAAGGGCCGGCCGCGCTCGCTTATCGTGACATTGCCAGACGTCTGAGCGGCGAGCACGTGCCGTTGGAAATACCACAAGCGCTGGGATGGTGGCAGCGACTGTTCGGCAAGGCCAGTTAGGCATAGACTGTTCTTAGACGATCTAGACTAAGCTTAGAAGTTGTTCTATAATTACTCTATGGAAGCTCTCAACCGGTTCTTTGCCAAGTCGAACAGCGCACAAGTCGCCAAGCAGCGGTTGCAAACCTTGCTTGCTTACGATCGCCTAGAGATCCCGCCAGGCGTGCTCGCCTTGATCAAGGATGACATCGTGGCTGCGATTTCTCGACGGGTGAGCGTTGATTGCGAGCACGTCAACGTCAATCTCCTCCACGAGCAGAATAGCAGCAAGCTGGTGGTGGATATCCCACTGATTGCTAACAGAGGCGCGCGCGCTGTGCGCTCGGCCGGGAGGTCGAATGCGCGCTAACGCATAACACTGATGCTCGATTCGCGCCTATGGCGGCGCTTTGACTGGCTGTTGCTGGCAGCCGTCGTGCTGTTGATCGCCTTTGGGGTGGCGATGATCTACAGCGCGACGCGCAACGAGGGCAACCCCGCCGTAGAGCGAAGCTGGCTCGACCAGGCCATCACCGCCGTCATCGGGCTGTCTATCCTCCTCCTCGTTAGCATCTTCGATTACACCCTGCTGCGCGGGCTGGCTGCCCCGCTCTATGTAGGCATCGTCGCTGCGCTGGCGCTGGTATTGGTGGCCGGTGTGGAGCGTCAGGGCGCTCGTCGCTGGTTTGACCTCGGGGGCTTCGACGTGCAACCGGGCGAGCTGGCAAAGTTGACGCTCACAATCGTGTTGGCGCGCTTGATCGCGGATCGTCAAGGTCGCTCAGATTATCTTCGCACGATCGCCCTTTCCGGCTTAATCACGCTCCCCTGCGTCGTCCTCATCCTATTACAGCCCAACCTGAGCACCGCGCTGACGATCGTCTTTCTGTGGCTGGTGCTGATCTTCGTCGGTGGGGCAGAGCGCAGGCACATGGCATTTATCCTGCTGGCTGGCGTTGCGATCGTGGTCCTGGTGACGCAATTACCATCCTTTCAGACATATCAGCGCAGCCGGATTGAGCTGCTGTTGGGGCTGGTGGAGGAGCCGGGGGCAAATTATCAGAGTGAACAGGCCCTCATCGCCCTCGGCAACGGCGGCCTATGGGGACAAGGCTATCTCCAAGGGCCACAAACACAACTGCGCTTCTTCCCCGTGCGACACACCGACTTTATCTTCTCCGTAATCGGCGAGGAGCTTGGGTTTGTCGGCAGCATGGTCTTCATCGCCCTATTGGCGCTCGTCATTTTGCGCGTGCTGCGCACGGCTATGATCGCGCGCGACACCTTCGGCCGATTGATCTGCGCCGGCATCGCCGCGACGCTGTTTCTGCAGACGTATGTCAACCTAGGCATGCAAGTGGGCCTGATGCCGGTGACCGGCGTGACGTTGCCCTTTGTCAGCTACGGCCGCAGCAGCCTGATTTCACTGATGGTCGCCATCGGCATCGTGGAAAGTGTGGCGATGCGCTATAAGAAGCTGGAGTTTTGACTCACTGCATGCGCAACAGCACGGGAGCCTTGGCCCACAGGCCCTCAAGGTTGTAGTAGCTGCGTTGGCTTGGCAGGAAGATATGCACCACCACGTCGCGATAGTCGAGCAAAATCCACCCGCTGCCGTTTAACCCCTCGACATGATGCACATCTACGCGGTATTCTTTGTACACATACTCTTCAATCGCCTCAGCGATCGCGCGTAGCTGTCGCTCGCTGGAGCCAGAGCACACGACGAAATAATCAGCCACTGAGGAAAGGTTGCGTAGATCGAGCAAGAGTATGTTTTCAGCTTTCTTCTCGGCGGCCGCCGTGATCACCGCGCGCGCCAGCATCAGGCTGTCCTGAGCGGACGGGGATGCCATTGAGT
>JAGHYX010000093.1 GCA_017743375.1 Chloroflexota bacterium | reverse complement strand
GAGTAGTGGGCGAAGGGAACACCTTCGCCCACTTTGTTTGAGCTTGTTGCCGGCCCTCGTTGCCGTTGATTATCCCTCTGTGTCCTCGATCTCGACCAGCCCCCACCAAGCCATTAGGTCTATCAGTCCAGGTTGCTTGCGCAGCCAATCCACCGGGAAGGCGAGCGGCACGATGGCTGCTGAGTAGTGCATGCCGGCCTTGTCCGGTGGTATGAGGTCGTAGTGCCAGTAGGCGTCGGCCTGGTAGAAGAAGGCGCGCCCTTTGTCCGCCTCCACCTGCCAGTATTCCAGGATGCGCGCGGCCGCGTAGCGCCGGCGCAGCGCGGCGCGCTCGGCTTCGCTCACCTGGCTGTGTAGCACGTCAATGACGAGGGCCGGCGCCCCGTAGATCGCGTCGGCCTTTACTGCGCTGCGCGCCTGGTTCGGCACGTAGATCACATCGGGCGTGAGGATATCGTCGCCGGCGATGACGCGCGCGCCTTTGCCTAGCACTGCGCCCAGCTCGTGGGCCTCCACGACCACCGTGAGCAGGTTGACCAGCCAGGCTTGTAGCTTGGCTTGGAGGACGCTGAACGGCGCGTCACCCATGTGCAGCGAATTAAGGGAACAACCGGCGCGCCTTGACCTCGGCAACGGCATCGGCGCGGTAGCGGTAGAGCTTGGCTGGCCGCCCCTCGCCGCTCAGCCGCTCGCCCGTTTCTTCGAGGATCTGCGCCTGCAAGATGCGCCGGCGGAAGTTGCGCTTATCCAATCGCTCGCCCAGCACCGTCTCGTAGGCCTTCTGGAGCTGGCTGAGGGTGAACTTCTTGGGCAAGAGCCGGAAGCCGACCGCGGTGTACTCCAGCTTGTAGCGCAGTCGCTTGAGCGCGTAGTTGACGATCTCGGCATGGTCGAAGGCCATCTCCGGCAGGGCATAGACCGATTGCCAGCGCGCGTCGGACGTGCCCTTGCCGGCATGGAGCGCCAGCGGCTCAGGCACGAGGGCGAAGTAGGCCACCGTCACCATGCGTCCGCGCGGGTCGCGATCAACCCGGCCAAAGGTGTAAAGCTGTTCGATGTGCACGCCGCGCACGCCGGTCTCGTCGTACAACACCCGCGCAGCGGCATCCTCCAGCGATTCATCGTGCTGCACAAACCCGCCGGGGATGGCCCAGCGCCCCTCGAAAGGCGGCGTATCCCGCTTCACCAACAGCACCTTAAGGTCGTTATCGCGCAGCGTGAAGATCACGATGTCCACAGTGACGAAGATATCCGACGCCTGGCGATTGGCCGGCAAATGGGCGAGCGCACTGCTGACGCGCGGCTCGATATAGGAGACGCTCGCAGCACTGCCCTGGTGTGTGAGGCGATTCGCGTGCATTCGTTTCGTCATCGGTCTTATGGGTTCGTGTCGCGGAGGAATTGCTCAACCGACTGCGCCAGCCCCAGTTCGCCGCGCAGCACAGCTTGTTCGTACATCTGGGCCCAGCTGTAGATCAGGCCGCGCGCGATCTGCAACTCGCGCAGCATCAGGCGGGTGAGCGGCCCGCCCTGCTCAAGGAAACCGGTTTCGTGGAAGTCCCGCTCAGCCTGGCCGCGGTCATAGCATAGCCGCACGATGTGGGCCTGCCATTGGCCGCCGCGCCAGACCAGTTGGGCGTAGCTGGCCCGCCAGTCGCCGTCGAAGGGCAGCCCGACCGAGCCGGCGTTGACCACCAGCGTGCCGTTCAACGTGCGGACCAAGGGTTGATGCGTATGCCCCACGCAGAAGGCAGCCGGCAACGGCTCCCCGATTTTGGCGGGCAGCTCCGCGCTTGTGGTGTGTGGGTAGATGCCGTCGCGCGTGCCCAGCATCGAGCCATGCGTCACGCGCAGCGTATCCCCTCTCGGCCCGGTCAGTTCGCGCGAGAAGGGCAGGGCTTCCAAGATCGGCATCGCTTGTCGGATGCGCTCATACGTCCAGCGCGAGGCACGTTGGATCTCCGCCTGTGGCCCTTCGTCCGGCCGTTCAGGCTTGCTCTGGGCGATCACGTATTCTTCGTGATTACCGCCTACGAGCTGCCAGTTCGCCTCCTTCTGCTTGGCCAGCACAAACGCCAGGCACTCCGCAGAACGCGGGCCGCGATTCACGATGTCCCCAGCTAATATCACGATGTCCGGCTGCCACGCTTCCACATGTTCAGCAACCGTCAACAGCGCCGGATAGTTTCCGTGCACATCGCTCAAGACGGCTATCTTCATGCTGGGATCTGCGCCATCGCGTCTGATGACTGACCTGCTGAGAATGATACCAGCCGCAGCAGGCGCACGCGGGGGCGTTCACAGCAGAGGGCAGAACCTGGGATTGGGCGATGACGCGCCGTCGCCCACTCTAGATGAAGACTTGCTTTTGCGGGGCTAGCACACCCTGCAGCCGGCGTCTTCGGCTACTTGGAAGAGGACAGCGCTCCGCAGAGGGCATGTTCACGTAGGAAGCCCTCATAAAATGCCTCCACGATGCATCTCGACCATATCGTCTTCCTCGTAGATGACCTCGATGAGGCCATCGTCAATTGGCGGCGCGAAGGCTACACAGTGACCCCCGGCGGCGTCCACGCCGATGGCCTCACCCACAACGCGCTGATCTGCTTCGCCGACGGCAGCTACGTTGAGCTGCTGGCCTTCCGCACGCCCGACGCTGGCGCGCACCGCTGGGCGCGCTTTCGCAGCTTCCCTGGGCCGATTGACTATGCGCTGGCACACGATAACCTGCCGACCTTCGTCGCCGAGCCGACCGGCCAGCGCCTCGGCTACTATGCTTACAGCGAAGGCGGACGCCGCCGGCCCGACGGGACGGAGATCCGCTGGCGGACCAGTTGGCCGCCCGCGGACGTGCCGGGGCTGCCTTTCTTGATCGAGGACCTGACCCCACGCGAGCTGCGCGTGCCAGCCGGCGAGGCGCGCGATCACCCCAACCGCGCCCAGCGGATCGCCTCGCTCACCCTGGCGGTGAACCGGCCGGAGGAAACTGCCCAGCGACTAGCGCCGCTATGCGGCGCAGAAGCCGAGCAGCGCGCCGAGCACTGGATCGTCCCGCTCGGCGGGGCGCAGATCATCATTCGTCGGCCGCTACCTGTTGAGGACGACGTGATTCGCCGGCGCGGTGAGGGCATCGTCGCTTTCACCGTTGCGTTGGAGGGCGGCGCGCTGCGCTTTTACGCGGCTTGAGATTAGAAAGTGGGTGACGGCAGTGCCGTCGCCTACCCAAGGTGCTGTGCTCGCCTTGGATGCGCCTCTGAGCGAGATCGCGGCACAATCCCAGTTATGGAAATCGCCAACGCTGTCGTGCTGATCACCGGCGCTGCGCAGCGCGTCGGGCGGGCCGTCGCGCTGGACTTGGCCGCGCGTGGCGCGCACGTCGCCTTCAGCTATTACGCCGCGCATGAACCCTGGCAGGAGACGCTGGCCGCGATCGCGCAAGCTGGCCATCCCGGCTTTGCGATGCAAGCAGATTTGACCCAGCCCGCCCAGGCGCGCGCGCTGGTCCAGGCAACGCTCAGCCGCTTCGGGCGAATTGATGTGCTCATCAATAACGCCTCCGTCTGGCTCAAACAGCCGGCGCTGGAGATAGACGAGGCCACCTGGGAAGCTGAGATGGCGCTGAACGCCAAAGCCCCTTTCATCCTCTCGCAAGCCGTCGCCCCTCCCATGCTGCGCCAGGGCGGCGGGGTGATCATCAACATGACCGACCTGTCGGCCTTCCAAGCCTGGCCGGGTTACGCGCATCACGCGGCCAGCAAAGCGGCGCTGGTGGCGCTCACGCGAGTGCTGGCCGCTGAGTGGGCGCCGCACATCCGCGTCAACGCGATCGCGCCGGGCACGGTGCTGCTGCCCGACGACGCCGACGAAGCCAAGCGCCGGTGGGCCATCGAGAAATCCCTCCTCAAGCGCATTGGATCGCCGGACGATGTGGCGCGCACCGTGCGCTATCTCATCGAAGAGGACTTCGCCACCGGCGCGGTGTACTTTGTCGATGGCGGGCGCTCGCTGGTGTGAACTAGATAGTGATCGGCTGGGTCGCCTCGGCGTCGCGCCACAGGCGCGCCAGCCGGCGATACGTGTCCAGCGTGTAATACGCCATCAGCGCGCTCAGCCGCAGGCCATGCCAGCCGTCGCGATAGCCGCGCAGGGTGAGGAAGCGGCGGCGAAACTCGCGCAGCGGCTGTAAAACGAAGTTGTGGGGCTTGGGGCGAATGCCCTGCTTGAAGAGGATGCCGGCCTCAAACTGCGCGTATTTGCGCTGCTTGGCGTGAAACTGCGCCAGCGTCTCGTAGTTGTAGTGAATCAGCTCGGTGCGCAGGCGGCCCATCTCTCCTTCGTAGCGGGCCACTTCGTGCACCTCGCGGTGGGGGTCGAAGCCGGCGCGGCCAACGCGGAACAGGCGCGCCTGATAGTCGGGATACCACCCCGCGCCGAGCGTCAGCCGGCCAAACAAATAATTGTGGCGCGGCACAGCATACACGTCATGGCGCGGCGCGGCCACCACAGCGCGAATCTCTTCGCCCAGCGCCTGCGGGCAGCGCTCGTCGGCATCCACGAAGAACACCCACTCGCTCTGCGCTGCTGCCAGGGCGGCGTTGCGCTGCTGGGCATAGTTGACGAAGGGATGCTGGATGACGCGGGCGCCGGCGCGTTGGGCGATCGCTACCGTCTCATCCGTGCTGAACGAATCGAACACCACCCGTTCATCGGCCCAAGCCAACGTCGCCAGGCAATCGGCGATGTGCCGGGCCTCGTTCAGCGTGAGCACCACCGCGCTGATGCGGGCAGCGGGCATGTCGAGGATTATCAAGCGCCATCGGCAGTAGAACATCTGTGCTACACTCCGTGACCAATGGCCAAGTCAGCCGGCCCGAAGCTCAAGACCCAATACGTCTGCACCAACTGCGGCAGCACGCACGCCCGCTGGTCGGGCAAATGCCCCGTCTGCGGCGAATGGAACACGCTCGTCGAGGAAGTGGTCGCCGTCGGCCCAAGCTCGGCTGGCCGCGAGCGGTGGGCCGGTCAATCCGCCCCGCAGCGGCTGGCTGACCTGCGGACCGATGCGCTCGTGCGCTGGTCGCTGCCGATCGGCGAGTTCAGCCGGGTGCTGGGCGGCGGCGTCGTCCCCGGCTCGCTGGTGCTGATCGGCGGCGACCCGGGCATCGGCAAGAGCACCCTGCTGTTGCAGAGCGCGGTGCTGGCGGCGAAGCACATTGGGCCGGCGCTTTACGTGAGCGGCGAGGAGAGCGCCCAACAGATCAAGATGCGCGCCGAGCGGCTGGGCCTCGGCAACAGCGACCTGTATTTGCTCACCGAGACCAACCTGGAGGCCGTGATCAACGCCATTGACCAGCTCAAGCCCAAGCTGTGCGTCGTGGACTCGATCCAGACCATGTACGTTGAGGAGGTTCACGCCTCGCCGGGCACGGTGACGCAGGTGCGCGAGAGCGCGCAACGCCTACAAGCCGTCGCCAAGCACAGGGGCGTGGCGATCTTCATCGTCGGCCACGTCACGAAGGAGGGCAGCATCGCCGGCCCAAAGGTGCTGGAGCACATCGTGGACACCGTGCTGCAAATGGAGGGCGAGCGCTTTCACGCCTTTCGCGTGCTGCGCAGCATCAAAAACCGCTTTGGCCCCACCAGCGAGGTGGGCGTGTTCGAGATGACCAGCGACGGCATGCGCGAGGTGCACAACCCCAGCGAGGCGTTCCTGGCCGAGCGGCTGTTGCACGTGCCGGGCAGCGCGGTGGCCGTGACGATGGAGGGCACGCGCCCGCTGTTGGTGGAGGTGCAAGCGCTCACCAGCCACACCCAAAACCCGCTGCCCCGCCGCACGGCAAACGGATTCGACTACAACCGGCTTTTTCTCTTGATCGCCGTGCTGGCCAAGCGGGTGGGCATTCGGCTGGGCGATCAGGATGTGTTCGTCAATGTGGTAGGCGGGTTGACGATTGACGAGCCGGCAGCCGACCTGGCCGCTGCCGTCGCCATCGCCAGCGCTTACAAGGGCGCGCCGGTGCCTGCCGACGTCGCCGTGATCGGCGAGGTGGGGCTGAGCGGTGAGGTGCGCGGCGTCGGCCAACTGGGCCAACGCCTGAATGAGGCGGCTAAGCTGGGCTTCCGGCGCTGCATCCTGCCTAAAACGGCGCGCCAGCCAGACCATCCCCCTACCGGGCTTGCGCTGATCGCGGTGCGCAGCCTGGGCGAGGCGCTGGATGCCGCGCTGGGCTAGGATAATCGCCTTGCCATGAAACCGCCCGACAAAGTCCTGGTCACCGGCGGGGCAGGCTATATCGGCAGCTTTACGGCCCAGGCGCTGGTGGACGCCGGCTATCAGGTCGTCGTCTTCGATAACCTCTATCAAGGCCACCGCGAGGCAGTGCCACAGGCAGCCACCTTCGTCCAGGGTGACTTGGCCGATCGCTCCGCCATCGCCGCCCTCTTCGATGCGCATCCGGACATCAGCGCGATCATGCACTTCGCCTCCTACACGCTGGTGGGCGAGAGCATGCACAAGCCCTTCCTCTACCTGCGCGACAACGTGAGCAACGCTGCCAACTTGCTGGAGATCGCGATCGCGCGGGGCGTCCGGCGGTTCATCCTCTCCTCGACCGCGAACCTGTTCGACCTGCCGGTAGATCAGCAGGGCGCGCCCATCCGCGAGGACTGTCCGGTCGTCCCTGGCTCGCCATACGGCGAGAGCAAATATGCCATCGAGCGCATGCTGGGTTGGCTCAATCGCATCTACGGCTTGAAGTATGCCTGCCTGCGCTACTTCAACGCCTGCGGTGGGACACCCGACCGCGGTGAAGACCACGAGCCGGAGACGCACTTGATCCCGATCGTGCTCCAGGTGGCGCTGGGGCAACGCCCGCACGTCGTGATCTTCGGCGACGACTACCCCACGCCCGACGGCACCTGCATCCGCGACTACATCCACGTTGAGGACCTGGCCCAGGCGCACATCCTGGCGATGGAAGCGTTGGACGAGCTGGGGGTGCGCCATTACAACTTGGGCAACGGCCAGGGCTACAGCGTGAGACAGGTGATCGAGACGGCGCGACGAGTGACCGGCCATCCGATCCCCGCCGTGGTCGGCCCGCGGCGGGCCGGCGACCCAGCGGTGCTGGTGGCCTCGTCGGAGGCCATTCGGCGCGAGCTGGGCTGGACGCCGCGCTACGCCAGCTTGGAAGCGATCGTCCGCAGCGCGTGGGCATGGCATAGCCGGCATCCACACGGCTACCGAGATCGATATGCGCAGGGGGAGCAGGGGTGATGTGGAGTGCGTAGTGCGTATTCCGTAGCGCGTATTCCGTAGTGCGTGGCCCAACTGTCCAAGTAGCCAGTTGACAGCGCCTTTGGTTTCTATACAATGAAGTCATGGTGATGGCGGAGATCGCCGCCCGATACCGTTCTAGAAGACGAGCACGCTTGCGCCAGCCGGCGCAGCGTGCTTTTTGCTTATAGGAGGTTGAACAGATGATGGACTCTAGCATGATCGGCAAGATCGAGAAGGCTGTTCGCTATGCTCAGGAGCGCGATCGCTTTCAGTTCCTCACCTTCCAGGTGATGGTGCGTGGGGACAATGGCGAGTATTTGGTCACCTATGACCATGGCCAGTGGCACTGCAACTCGGAGTACTTCCAAAAGCACGGCGTGGACAGCCACACGATGGCGGTGGAGCGATTGTTAGAAGGGATGCTCTACCAGCCGGAGAAGGTGGTGTAGCAGCCGCGACTGCGCACGTTGTCTCCTGACGAGGGGGCCTGCCGGCAAGGCAAGCCCCCTCGGACGTTTTAATGGCCGTGCTAACATCATGTCGTGCGTCTACAGCGCGGTTTCGAGCGCCGGCGCACGGGCAATAGCGGTTGCGCGTGGGTGTTCTTGTCGGCCATCGCCCTCATCATCGCCGGCGGCTATCTGCTCGTCCAGATTCGGTTGGGCAGCGTGGTGCTGCCGCGGCGCGGCGCGACCACCCCAACCCCGGCGATCACTCCGACCCCCACGCGCACGCTAGAAGACTTTATCCGCGAGGCCGAAGCCGCCGCCGCCGCGGGCAATTACCGCGCGGCTATTGAAGCCTACGACCGAGCCAGCCGGCGGCGGCCCAACGACCCTGACCTACACCGCCGCGCCGCGCGGCTGATGGTCTTCATCGGCCAGCCGGAGAAGGCCGAGCAGCGGGTTCGCCGCGCGCTGGAGATAGATCCTGGCCATCTTCCCTCGCGCGCCGTGCTGTGCATGGCGCTGGATTGGCAGAAGCGCATCGCCGAAGCGCTGGCCGAGTGCCAGGCCGTCGTCGCTGCTGACCCAAATTACGCCACTGGTCATGCTTACCTGGCCGAGGCCCTGGCCGATAGCGGAGACTTCAACGCGGCGCTGCGCGCCGCCCAAACCGCCGTGGACCTAGAGCCGGACAACATAGACGCCCTGCGCAACCTGGGCTACGTGTATGACATATTCGGCCGCTACGATCAGGCCCGCTATCACTATGAGCGTGCGCTGGCCCGCTCGCCCAACCTGCCGCACGTGCTCAGCGCGATGGGCCGCATCTACTACGTTACCGGCCAGACGGCCAACGCGATCAAGACATTTCAGCGCATCATCGAGATGGACCCACAGCACGCTGAGGCGTACCAGCAACTAGGCATGGTCTATCGCTTCATCGGCGAGCGCCAGAAGGCGCGCATCGCGCTGGACCGCGCCTTGGAGCTAGAGCCGACGCGCGTGCGCGCCCTCACCGAACGCGCGTTGCTCAACTTTCAGGTGCGCAACTACTTCGGCGCGGTAGAGGATTACACGCGCGCCCTCTCGATCACACAGCAAACCGGCGGCTCGTTGACGGCGATTGACTATCTTTACTACGGCTTTGCCTATCGCTGGATTCAGGAGTGCGACAAAGCGCGCGAGATGTGGGCCAAGGCGCTGGAGCTCGCGCCGACCGATCAGGAGATCCGCGGCAATGTTGAGGCCGGCTTGGCCGCTTGTCGCGGGCGCTGAACGGCGCAGCAACCGCTCGCCAGTGGCGCTCGCTGGATGCGTCGGCCACCGGCCTAGAGTCGGCCTGCGACAACTCGGTCGGGCACGCGCCTAGATGCCTTGCCGGCGCGGGTGGGGCAGGGTGCTGAGGGTGATATACTTTGCGCTGTCACAGCGCCGAAGTGGCGGAACTGGCAGACGCGCGCGACTCAAAATCGCGTTCCCTCGGGAGTGTGGGTTCGACTCCCACCTTCGGCATAATATGTACGGTAAACCGGTGTAGAACCCAGCATCGGTTCAAACGCCCGCATCACCCACGGCTTCACTTCCACCCGCACTGTTTCCCCATCGTCGTTTAGCTCAATCCGCGTGAAGATGCGATGTAAGTTGCGCTTCTGGGCCTCTGGCGTCATCTGGCCGAGCATCCCGCCCAGGTCGCCCAGCATCCGCATCGCGCGCTCCACTTCCACCGGCTGGGCCAGCTCCGCTTCTGCGGCCCGCAACTCGGCGTTGAACTCGGCAAACTTGCGTTCGTAGTCCTCCCGGCTGATGCGGTTGTCCAGATACAGGTCGGCCAGCGTGGAAAGTTTGCGCTT
>JAGHYX010000092.1 GCA_017743375.1 Chloroflexota bacterium | reverse complement strand
TCGGTGGCGGCGACCACCACGCGGCCGCGCGCGGCGTCCATCAGCGGGGCGGTGGCGCTGCGGCCGGTGAAGCGCTGCCAGCGCAGGGCGCCGGTGGCAGCGTCCAGGGCAAAGGTGTTGCCCTCGTGCGTGCTGAAGACCACCGTGTCGCTCAGCACGCCGGCCGAGTGGCGGATCGGGCTGCCGTCGCCGGCGAAGGTCCACAGCGAGGCGCCGGTGCTGGCATCCCGCGCGTAGAACACGCCGTCCATCCCGCCGATGAACAGGCGCCCAGATGCGACGACCGGCTGGGCGCGCGAGGCGAACGGCACCTCATACCATTTCCAGATATAACAATAGGGCGGATTAACTTGAAGTGGCGAGTAGTTGCTGCGCTGCGCGTCGCGGCCAAGCTGTGGCCAATCCTGGATAGGGATGGACTGGCTGGCGGCCTGGCCGGCGCGCTGAATCGTCTCTTGCGCGGCAACGACTGCGAACACGGCGAGCGCAGCCGCTGCGCTCCAACTGAGCAAAAGGCGGGTCTGATAGTTCATGCAGTTGTCCCCCTCGAAGCGCACGCGCCGGCCCCAGGCCGCACTGGCGCGGATGGGGAGAATTAAGCGAATCGCTTTGCCTAAGATTATAGTCGAGCGTTTTCGGCAAAGCAAACATCTCAACTTGATGTGGGCGAGCGAACAGGAACGACGGCCTCAGCGCGCCGCGCCTGCTCGGCATCCAGCGTCACCAACACAGCGTCGAAACGTTGTGCGACCGCCACGTATACCGCGTCGCTGCCGCGCAGCCGATGGGCGGCGGCAATTTTGGCAGCCGCTTCGGCGAGGTCGTTGTCCAAGGGAACAAAGGTAGTGCCTATGAAGTGACCGATCTCCATCGCAAAGGCATACCCTAGGTCAGGCTTACCCTGCCCTCGCCCAATAGCAGCGGCAATCTCGACGACAACCAAGGTGGGCACAATTAGCATGGTGCTGCTGCTGTGCCGGATGCGACTCAGAAAACCTTTGCTCTCCGAATGCGCCGGCTCTGATGGGGTGAAGGCGCTGACAAAGACGCTAGCGTCTACAGTAAAAACATCGCTCACCGCCGCATCTCTGAGAGGATCTCTACAGCGCTCTTCTCGCTTTGCCAGTTGCGCGCAACCTCTTTGCCCAATTCCTCCAGCCGCGCCCAGACTTCATCCGCATCCGGCTGCGGGGGCACGGCATCTAACGGCACGAGGATGGCCGCTGGCTGCCCACGCAAGGTGATGACATAGCGGGCGCGGCGTTCCTTGACGGCGCGCACCACCTCTGAGGCGCGGGCCTTGAGTTCACGAATGCCGATCGCTTCTATTGGAGATTCTTTTGTGGTCACTTCTGAGCCTTATTGTAGTCACTCTACTGAAGCATACAATGCGCTTGCGATGTGGCGATTTGATCGGCTTGACCGCGTGGCGCTGGGCAGCATCGTGATCCTGGCGTCACTCACTGGCCTGATCGTCCTGCGCGGCGATCAGGTTGGTGCGCGCGTGCGCCAGACCACGCCGGCCTCATCTGCCGCAAACGTCTCCACCCGCAGCCCGATCGCGCTGGCCTTCACCGAGCCGATGAGCGCGCCGACCGTGCTAGAGAGAGTGCGCATCGAGCCGCCGATCAGTGGCACGTGGCGCTGGAGCGGCAGCACAGTCTTCTTTCAGCCCGCTGCGGCCCTTCAGGCCGATACCACCTACAGCGTCACGCTGGCCGCCGGCGCGACCAGCCTGCGTGGCCGGCCGCTGTTGGAAGCCTACACGTGGCACTTTCGCACGCGCCGCCCGCGCCTGACCTTCCTCGCGCCGGCCAGCGGTCGGCCCAATCTCTTTGTGCTGGACCTGGTCGAGGAGACGCGCCAGCAATTGACCGATGAGCCGTTCGGCATTTATGACTACGCGATCAGCCCGGATGGATCGCGGGTCGTCTACAGCGCAGACCGCGCTGCCCAGGACGCCGAGCGCGACCTCTACCTTCTTTCCCTTGACGAGGGCCGGCGCGAATTGTTGGTCGCCTGCGATGGCCAGGTGTGCCAATCGCCATCGTGGTCTGCCGATGGGACGCGGATCGCCTATGAGCGCCGGACGCTGGTGCAGGGCGCGATCGGCCGTTCGCCTGGGCCTGGGCGCATCTGGCTGGCCGACATCGCCACAAAACAAACCGCGCCGCTGTTCGCGGATTCGCAGCAGATCGCGTCGTTGCCGCGCTTCGCGCCGGTGGGAGAGAAGCTGGCCTTCTACGACCCCAACGCCACGGCGATCGTCGTCGTGGACCTGAGCACCGAGCAGCGCGTTGAGCTGCCCAGCGTGCTGGGCGACTCCGGCGCCTGGTCGCCGGATGGCACACAGTTGGTGTATCCCGACCTGCGGGCGTATGAAGCGGATAGCTATGACCAACTGCTGCGCGCCGATCTCAGCGCAGGCGTCATCACCGCGCTGACGCCGCTCGAGGCCAAGCGGCACACCGGGCCGACATGGTCGCCGTTGGGCGACCTCATCGCCTTTGGGCGGCAGGAATCCCCACTGAGCGGTGGCGTGCTGGGCCCACAGCTTTGGCTGATCGCCTCTGATGGGACGAATCGTCGCCCGCTGTCCAATGAGCCGACCATCAGCCATGGAGCGTTCGCTTGGAGTCCCGATGGCGCTTGGATCGCCGTACAGCGCTATAACCTGCTGGAGGTCAATGCCCTGCCAGAGGTATGGGTCTTCAAGGTGGATGGCAGCGTGCGACGTCGGATCGCTGCGGACGCGATGCTGCCGGCTTGGTTGCCGTAGCGGGGAGTTTGCGCACTGAATCACATGGAGTCCGACACCCTGCCGCGCTCGCGGTCGCTTGAGAGGGCGACGCAGCACCCCACCGGCAAGGTGCGGTTTGCCCCTGTGTGAGTGTTGTTGGCGCAGCGCATCACGATAGAAAGGGCTTGTCCCAGACCATGAACGCTCGCTTGTCGCTATAATCCCGTCTGACATGAAGCTCCTCGTGACTGGCGGCGCCGGTTTCATCGGCGTCAACTATGCTGCTCATCACCTCGCCCTTGGTCACACTGTGATCGTCTTAGACAACCTCTCCAGGCCGCGCACTCAGCACAACGTGCGCTGGCTGCGCGAACAGGCAAACCGTCTAGGACGTGAAAAGCAGCTAATCTTTTATGAATGCGACATCCGCAACTTCGAGCAACTGCTCGATATCTTCAGGCAAACCACACCTGACCTGGTGGCCCACCTGGCCGGCCAAGTAGCCGTGACCACCAGCGTGGCTAACCCGCGTGAGGACTTTGAGATCAACGCCCTCGGCACTTTCAACGTCCTCGAAGCGGCCCGCGCGATGGATAAACCACCCGCGGTGATCTTCTCCTCGACCAACAAGGTGTATGGAGGGATGGAAGACGTGGCCGTGGTGCTGGACGGCACGCGCTACCGCTATCGCGATTATCCCTTCGGCATCGCCGAGGATCGGCCGGTGGATCCCAAGTCGCCCTATGCTTGCTCCAAATGCGCCGCCGACCAGTACGTGCATGACTATGCGCGCATCTACGGCCTGCGCACGGTGGTCTTTCGCCAGAGCACCATCTATGGCCCGCGCCAGTTTGGGGTCGAGGACCAGGGTTGGCTGGCGTGGCTGATGATCGCGACGGTGACCGGCCAACCGATCACGATCTACGGCGATGGCCGGCAGGTGCGCGATATGCTCTACATTGACGACCTGATTGCCGCCTACGACGCAGCCTGGGAGCGCATTGATACAGTGGCCGGTGAGGTGTTCAACATGGGCGGCGGTCCACAGCATACGCTCACCATCTGGTCGGAGGCCGGTCCCATGCTGGAGGCATGGGCTGGTCGCTCCATCCCGGTCACCTATGCGGACTGGCGCCCCGGTGACCAGCGCGTGTTCATCAGCGACAACCGCAAGGCCGAGCGTTTGCTCGGCTGGCGGCCCAAGATCGGTGTTCAGGAGGGCGCGCGCCGACTGTGGGACTGGATCGTGGCCAACCGCGACTTATTCGCCTGACCCATGGACCTGGAGCAATTCTGGGGCGACATCTTCAGCGAGGAATCGGCGCGCATCCGAGCAGCCTGGCAATCCCTGGAGGACGCTGAACGCGCCTCGGTCCACCGACTCCTAGAAACAATCGTTGTTGACGCAGAACGCAGCCAGGCCCAGCGCGTGGCCGCGCACTTCGCGCTGCGCGTGGTCTCCGAGGCGTATCGAGCAACCGCGCAGCAACTAGAGGATGCCTTAACTTTTGCGCGTCGGCTCACCATTGAGGCTGCCCAAAGACTACGCGCAGCCTTCGGCCAGCTCGACGGGCGGTTAAAGGATGACGGCTCGTTGGTCACCCAAGCGGATGTGGAGACCGACCGTTGGCTGAGCGCGGCCATCCATGAGCGCTACCCTGCCCACGGCATCCTCTCTGAGGAACAAGACACCGTGTTTCGCGGTCAGGAATGGTGTTGGGTCATAGACCCGATCGACGGCACAACCAACTTCGCGCAGGGCTTTCCGGTCTGGGGCGTGTTGGTGGCGCTGCTACATCAGGGTCAGCCCGTGCTCGGCGTGGCCTACTTTCCGCTGCTGGGCGAGCAATACTATGCACTGCGCGGTCAGGGCGCGTGGCTCAATGAGCGTCCGATTCAGCCGGCGGCCCTGCGCACGGATCCGCGCACAGGCGCGTTGATGATCGGGGAGACGCGCTTGTTCGCCTGTTGCACGCGCACGCTGCGCCAAGGCCGGCTCAACCTGCCGCTGAAGCTGCGCGTCCCCGGCACGACGGGCTACAACCTGGCGCTGGTGGCGAAGGGGACGTGCGTGGGCAGCCTGGACAAGGTCGTGCATGTATGGGACATGGCTGCGATGTGGCCGATCGTGCTCGAGGCCGGCGGGGCGCTGCGCGCCAGCATACCCGGAGGCACGCCCTTCCCGCTGCAGAGGGGTCAGGACTATAAGGCGCTTACTTTCTCGCTCCTCGCGGCGTGCTGTCACGCAGCACTGGCCGAGTTTGAGCACCGGCTAGCGTTTAGTGGTCAAGCCGTTCGCACAACTTGACCCACTCTTCCACGCTCAGCGTCTCCGCTCGCCGCGTAGGGGCGATGCCAGCCCTTTCCAGCCAAGCGATCGCTTGAGACTTCTCCAGGCCCAGCCCCGTTGCGAGGGTGTTACGCAGTTGCTTGCGCGGCTGGCGAAAGCCGGCTCGGACCACCCGAAAGAAGGCTTCGGCATCCATGGGCGGTCGGATGATGTGCGGGGTGATCCGCACAACTGCCGACTCCACCTTAGGCGGCGGGGAGAAGCACGCAGCGGGGATCTTGAACAACAGCTCGGCTCGCCCGTAGAACTGCACGCTCACCGCCAGCAGGCTCATCTCGGGGGGCTGAGCGACGATGCGTTCAGCCACCTCAGCTTGCACGGTCAGCACCGCGCAGGCGATCGGCAAACGGCACTCCAAGATGCGTCGAATCGCTGCCGAGGTGATGTAGTAGGGCAAGTTGGCGACGAAGCGGACGGCAGCGAACGCGCCTGCTTCTCGTCCGACGAGGGCTTCGAAATCTATCGCCAGCGCGTCGCCATGGACGACGGTGACGTTGGTCGCTGCGCCAAGCTTGGCTTTTAGAGCGGGGAGCAGCGAGCGGTCCAGCTCGATGGCGATCACGCGTTTAGCGCGCTGGGCCAGCCAAACGGTGAGCGCGCCTGTGCCGGGGCCAATCTCCAGGACCAGGTCGTCGCTGCCGATATGGGCTGCGGCGACGATCCGTTCCGCAATGGCCTGATTAGTGAGGAAGTGTTGTCCAAGGCGCTTGCGCGGGACGAGGTTACTCAAGGCGGTAACGAATCTGGCTCGGCACCGGCGTGAGCAGATAGACATCTACCCAGCGATACCAGAGCTTGAGATTGTCGTCGTCGTAGCCGAGGTCAATCCGCTTACCGATGATGGCGCCGCCGGTGTCACACGCGAGGCCGATCCCGTAACCCGGCACGTAGACGTTCGTCCTCAGGCTGATGATGCGTGGGTCCACGGCGACGATGCCAAAGCGCATCGGCAGGCCGCAGCGCGTGCGGCCGTACCAAGGCGCGCTGCGCAGCACTCCCGACGTGCTGGCTGAATAGGAGGTGGCCAGCATGCGAATCTTGCGCCAGTATTGGACCGGGCCCTGCGGTGTGTCGAGCGTGCGGACGACGACTTTGGTGCCGTATTTGTAGATGCGCGGCCGCGGCGGCTGGGCTATGAAGTCGGCGACAAGCTGGCGCTTGACTTCCAGCCCGTCCTCTAGGGTGACGATGTATCGTTTCTCACGCACCCCCCGCGCTCCTTCTTGGGCCAGCACTTGCGTATCCAGCTCCAGTTCTGGATCGGGTTCCCAGAGCGTGTCAAAGGAGATGTAGTCATGCGCGATCTGTAGGTTGCGCGCGCGACGCACCACGCGGATCTCGCTGCCAGCCAGCACCGGCGCATCCAGCGCCGGCAAGGTGTAGTCTTGCTCCAGCAGCAAGATGTTCATCTCAGCCAAGACCTCGGCGACAGTCTCCTGCCGCGTGCGGGTGCGCAGCATTCGGCCGTCCACCCACACCGTGATCGGCTTGGCCCGCTCTACCGTGATGAACATATCGGGTTTGATCGGCGTGCCTACGCTGGGCGACACCCTGTCGGCTAAATAGACGAGGAAGCCGGCTTGGAGCAGTGCTTCGCCCACCGTGCGCGCAGCGGTCTTGAGGCGCTGTGGACGGCCGCCGGCCTCCTGGATGGTGATTGGCACGGCGCGGCGATAGTGGACGACAGCATCCGCCAGATTCGCGGGCGGAGCGGCGTTGCGATGGTCACCTCGTCTGGTCTGTGGGGCGCTCGGCAGGCTGTCGTCGGCGCGCCCCTCAACCATAATCGCGTCGTTGACGCTCACTGCATAGCCCAGCTCTTTCAATAGCTCGGCTCCGCGGGTGTGCTGGGTGCGCACCCAACGCGGCGCTTCGCCATCCACGGAGATCTGCACGAGGCGGGCGCGCTGGATGATGATGGCATCGTTGTAGTTCAGCCTGTGGTCGAGATCGGGGCGCACGATGTCCTCAGGCAGGAGGGTGATGCCGGCCTCGCGCAGCGCGCCGGCCACGGTCGTCTGACGGGTGCGCACACGCACGACGGTTTCGCCGTCGATGACGGTGACCGGCGTAAAGCTGGTCAGGTAACCCAGGGTGAGCAAACTGAGCAGGCTGAGCGCAGCGGGAACCGCCAGCCAGTATGGGCGCGCTGGGATGCGCTTTGCTGGTGTCGTGCCCGACGCTTCCATAGGGAAGAACAGGTGACGTTTTATGCTCAGTGTGCCGCCAGGCTTGCCGCGGCGCCCGAAGGCAACTCCTTACCGTTGCTCCCTTCCGGTCCTGGCGGGGTTCGGAGCGCTTCGCCGCGCGGGGCCCAGCGGCACACCAACCCTATCATAAAGGCATTTGCGCGGAGTTGTCAACCTATGATATAGTTGCTGTAGAGCGAATCGCTTGGTGCGCCCATAGCTCAACTGGATAGAGCACTTGACTTCGGATCAAGGGGTTGTGGGTTCGAATCCTGCTGGGCGCGCTGCCGCCGCCAGCGGCTGTGTTTCATGTGAAATTCCTCGGTGGAACACCTCATCCTCCGACTATGAGCCATCAGCACGACGAGTTCAGTCTAGGGTATGTCATAGGGCTGATCGTGAGCATGGGGTCGTTTACCGGGGATTGGCGCAACCCATGCCTGCAGGTCAAGTTACACCAGCGCGACCTCCCCGTGTTGGAGTCTCTATGCCAAATACTGGGCGGCAAGATCTACGGCCCGTATCAGCACAGCGAGCGTTGCTATGCCATGTGGATGCTGCGCGGTGATGAGCTTGACCGGGCTGTCGCGTTGTTCGTCCAATACCTGCCCGAAAGCTACCGGCGCAAACAGTTCGTGACTTGGCTGAGCAAATATCCGCGTTGGCGAGAGCGCTATCTTCCCTTCATCGAGGCAGCGCGTGCTGCGGACACCACCACCGATTAGCTGCTCACAAATGGACCCGAACCTCTCCACGCTGCGCAACTTTCTGCTCAACGAGCTGTCAGAACAGGAGCTGATCGCGCTTTGTAAGGATATTGGGATCGACTACCAAGCGCTGGCTGGGACCGGACCGTTCGGCAAAACGCGCGAGTTGCTCATCGTCGTTCAAGCAAATGACCAAATTCATAGGTTGTTGCGGCGGCTGCAGGAGATCAAGCCAGCGGCCTTTCAGGCCGCGGGGCTGGCTGCCCTGCGCTTTGAAACCCTGGGCGGAGCGCCAGGAGCGAGGCGCAAGACCGGTCGCGCTGCCGGCTACGTCCCTCTGGTTGTGCTGCTCTTCTTCCTCGCGATTGGCGGAGCGCTCGTCTCGCTTTTGCCGCGCGATGGCACGCTCCAATCACAGCCTAATCCTGAGCCAGCCGGCGGCGCATCGCAGGTTGTCCCTATACCCACTTCCGAACCTCCAGCCCTGCCCTCCCCTGCGCCGACCATCACCCCCGATTTCGCAGATTCGCCGTTGGCAGACGAAGGTGCACAAGCGGCGGTGACCGATGCCACGCCGTCCCCAACCGCCGTGCCTTCACCGAACCCAACGCCGACCGCGCCACCGACACACGCGGACCACCCCGCCGCTCAGACCGTGCGCCAGCTCAACGAGTTGCTTCCGCGCCTATACACCGGCCAGGCAAGCAGCGCAGAATTGGCGGCATACATGACGGGCGGTGCCCTGAGCGCCGTGATGAACTTCAACAACACGCGCCTGCTGCGGGCGATGCGCCTAGCACCCAACCAGCGCGCTGCCCTCGAGGTGACCTACCGATACATCACCCCGCCCACGCTCTCCGAGGAGACAGCGGACAGCGCCATCGTGAACAGCCGCGAGTTTTGGCGTTACGTCAATACGCTCAATGGCAGGGTGGCTTGTGAAGTGCGCGACTACACCTACACGCTGATCAAAGAGGACAATCGCTATCGCGTGACCCGCTTCCAGAGCCAAATGGTGGACAACACCTGTCGCGACTAGCTCACGCGCGTTTGACGAGCGCGACGCACTCGATCTCCACCAGCACGTTGCGCGGCAGCTTCGCCACCTCGACCGTCGAGCGCGCCGGCGGCGCAGCAGGAAAGTAGGTGGCATAGACCGCGTTCATCGCCGCAAAGTCCTCCATCCGCTTTAGGAAGACCGTCGTCTTCAGCACATGCTCCAAGCTGGACCCAGCGGCTTCTAACACTGCGCGAAGGTTTTTCAGCACCTGGTGTGTCTGCTCTTCGATGCCACCTTCGACGATTTCACCGGTCGCCGGGTCGAGCGGGATTTGGCCAGAGCAGAAGACCAAATCCCCGCTGACGATAGCTTGAGAGTAGGGGCCGATTGCCGACGGAGCGGCAGGGGTCTGGATGATGGTTCGTGCTGTCATGTCCGATGTTAGCGAATCACAAACACGGCCGAGGCGATCATGCTGATGATGAGGGCCGCGACGACGATCAAGCCAAGTGCAGAAGCGAGCACGCGGCGGTTTCTCTCTCGTCTGCGCACGACGCCAATTCTAACCCGATGCGCGCATCACGAGAGCACCGCTTTTTAAAGCA
>JAGHYX010000091.1 GCA_017743375.1 Chloroflexota bacterium | reverse complement strand
ATTCACCCTTGTATTCGTTATGGGGTCAGCACTGTGTCAATCAGGTGAACCACGCCGTTGGCGGCGTTGATGTCGGTGGCGATCACGCGCGCGTCATCAACGAACACGTCGCCATCGCGGACTTCCACGCGCAGCGACTTGCCGTTGACCGTGGGCAGGCTGCTGCTGTTGACCACATCACTGGCCGTGAACCTGCCGGGCACGACATGATAGGTCAGTATTGAGCGCAGCAGGGTCCGATCATTCAGGATCGCGTTCAGCTCATCCTCAGTGAACTGAGCGAATGCCAAATCGGTCGGCGCGAAGACGGTGAATGGGCCTGGCTGGCTGAGCGTCTCGAACAGGCCGGCCGCCTCGATCGCGCGAACCAGCGTGGTCAGACCACCCGCAACTGCCGTCTCCGGAATGCCCCACGGCACGCGGGCGGTGCGCTTAGGAAGGAACTCACCGCAGTTCTCGGCCAGCGCCAATGGCTGAGGCACCAGCGGGAGGTTCACTTCCACTGCTTGGCCGAGCTGCTCCACGCGCACCTGGATCACCGGCGCAGAAGTGTATTGGCCTGGGCCGGCGATCGGCATCACGAAATACGTGCCAGGGCGGACGATCAGACCATACGTGTTATCTGGACCCGTGTGGCCGCAGCGGAAGTAGTTGCCCCCGTTGGTGACCTTAAAGCGGCCCAGCGTCGTCGGCTCACCCGGGTCGCGCCTACCGTTGGCGTTGCTGTCAATGAATGCAACCCCGTAAATCTTGCCCGGCGCTTGGGCATGGGTAGGGATGGTGAGCGCCAGGCTTGCGCCAACCAACCCAATCACTGCGAGGCGTGTCACGTTCTTGCGGAATGAAAGGTTCATAGCGTCGTTTTCCTCCTAGACATTAAGGTCTCCTGTACCAGGCTTGAGCGTACCTACCAAACTTAAAGAGAATGTTATCTTTTTGATAAGCGAATCTAATCAACGTCCGGTCCGTTGCTGGATGGCTCTCACTTCGGCCAACGTCGGGCATTGGCGGCCGCTGCCCAGCTTTTGCACCTTGGCTGCGCCCACGCAGTTCGCAAACTCGGCAGCACGCAGCACGTCCTGCTCAATCAGCCACTGAACTGCAAAGCCGGCAGCGAACGCATCGCCGGCCGCCGTGGTGTCGCGCACCGTGACCGGGATGCCGGGGATCGCCTGGTGGCCGCTGGCTGAATATACGGCGCAGCCGGCCTCGCCGCGCTTGACGACCACATATTGCGTGCCCAGGCTCAGCATCCAGGCCGCGGCCTGCGCTTCGTCGTCCAGGCCGGCAAAGCAACGCAGCTCATCGGCGGTGAGCAAGCTCGCCGTGCTCAGGCCAACCAGCGCCAGCGCGGTTGGCCGCACGCTCGGCTCGGCGACGATTGGCCCGAGGTCGTTCATCACCGGCACGCCGGCCTCCGCCGCAATGCGCGCAGCCGGCAGGACGGCTGCGGCCACGCGTCGCTCGTGCAGCGCATAGCCGGGGACAAAGAGCAAGTCGGCGCTCCGCAGCAAGTCTGTCATCCGCGCGTCGAGCGTAAGCGGGTCGCCTGAGCCTTCATGCACCAGGAAGACATGTTGGCCTGCGTCGTCCACCAACACCAGCACGAGCACGTTGACGCTTCCTGCGCCGCGCTGGACGTGGCTCAGGTCCACGCCTTCGGCCAACAAGGCATCGTAGGCAGCTTGGCCATACATATCCTCACCGATCGTGCCTAGGGCGACCGCGTGCGCACCGAGCCGGGCAGCCGTGATCAGAAAGTTGCCCGCCCCGCCAGGCTCGATGCTCACGCTGCGAATCACCTGCACACGCTCGGCCTCCACCGGCAGCCGCTCGATGGCCATCACGAGGTCGGTCACCAGATCGCCGAAGCAGACAATGGTGGGTCGGCATGTTGCGTCCGCAGATAGCTCGCTCGTACGAGTCGGTTGTTGGTCTGTTGACGACATCGCGAGAACTCACTTATGTGGGTGGTATATTGTCCGTGATGTGGCAAACGCGCAAGCCGCTCATCCTGGGACTCGCCGCGCTGGCAGCCGTATTCATAGCGCTCGGCGCAAGCGCGCTGGCGTATCAGCGCGCTTATGACTACTTTGCAAATGAGCTGACCATCCTGCCGGAGATCCTGGATCAGCCCAGGCCGGTGGTGATCGCCACGTCCAGCAGCGCGTCCGATGAAATCGTGGTCCTTCCCAAAGCCTGGGACGGCAAAGAGCGGGTGAATATCTTGCTGTTGGGTATTGATCAGCGCGCCGGCGAGCGCGAGCGCGCTTATCGCACCGATACCATGATCGTCTTCACGCTCGACCCGCTCACCATGGAGGCTGGCGCGCTCTCCATCCCGCGTGACCTCTGGGTGCCTATCCCCGGCAACTTCGACCAGGTCAACTACCGAATCAATCAGGCCAACTTTCTAGGCGATGCCTTCGACTATCCGGGCGGCGGCATCGCCCTTGCGCGCAAGACGGTGGAGAGCTTCCTGGGGATCCCCATCCACTTCGTCGTGCGCATCAACTTCACCGCCTTTGAATACTTCATCGATCGAATCGGCGGCATTGTGATCGACGTGCCGGAGCCGATCTACGATCCAGCCTATCCCACCGACGATTACGGTGTGGAGGTGTTCTCGCTACCGGCCGGCCTGCAGACCATGGACGGTTTGACTGCGCTGAAGTATGCCCGCACGCGCCACTCGCAGAACGGCGATTTCGATCGCGCCCGCCGCCAACAGCAGGTGATTATGGCAGTCCGCGAGAAGCTCAAGGACCCGCGCGTCCTCGCCTCGCTCATCGCCAGCGCGCCGGAGATCCTCAGCGAACTCAGCGACTCCATCAAGACCGATTTAACGCTGGACCAAATGCAACAGCTTGCCGTGCTAGCTCAGCGGATTGAGCGCGAGCGGATCAAGTTCGAGGTGCTCGACCAGCGTTACACCGAGTTTGCGACCACACCAGATGGCTCGCAGGTGTTGATCCCGATCCGTGCGCGCATCGCCGAGCTGCGCCAGCGCTTCTTCTCCACTAACACCACCGCGCAAGCATCGCCTTAGCAGACGACCGCGCACGCTCGCAGGACGGGGTGACAGGGATAAACAGTAGCTTGGTTGACCCGCAAGAAAGCGAGCAGAGGCATCCCCCTATGCGTGTCGCCTCCTGGTTTGTCTCTCGCTGCGAATGCATCTCGGGCGCATTCACTCATTAGGGCGACCTTCTACTCAAGTAATGCTGCCGGCGAAGGTAGATCTTAAGCGACAGTAGTACCGTCGCCCACCCAGCATTCTGCCCCTACCCCACGAATGCACCCTGCACCTCCCGCAGGACAACGATGCTATTATCCTTCGCGCCCGATGTCCGATCAGAACGTGACACCCATTCGTCGTCAATACCTCGAACTCAAGCGCAAGTATCCGAATTGCATTTTGTTCTTCCGGCTGGGCGATTTCTTCGAGACATTTGATGCTGACGCTGAGCTGGTGGCGCGCGAGCTGGACGTAGTGTTGACCTCGCGGCCAGTGGCCAAGGATGTGCGCGTCCCAATGGCCGGCGTGCCTCACCACGCCGCCGACGCATATATCGCGCGCCTGATCGCGCGCGGCTATCGGGTCGCAATCGCTGATCAAATCGGCAACGAGGCAGTCAATGGCCTGGTGCCGCGCGAGGTGCGCCGCGTGATCACGCCCGGCACCGTGGTGGAGCCGGGCATGTTAGACGCCAACCGGCCCAGTTACCTGGCCGCCGTGGTGGGCAGCCAGCTAAAAGGTGGGGGCGTTGGGCCGCTTGGTTTTGCCTATTGCGACATCACGACCGGTGAGTTTCAGGCAACCCAGCTCGATAACCTGGCTGAACTAGATCGCGAGTTGGCGCGTGTCCAGCCGCGCGAGTTGCTCGCGCCGGAGGGCTGGTCGCTTGACGATGGCGATAGGCGGGTGCCGGTCACCGCTCTGCCTCCCTTTCGCTTTGAGCTGGGCCAGGCTCGCCAGGTCCTATGTGACCACTTTGGGGTGAGCACCCTGCAGGGATTTGGCCTGGAGGCACGCCCGGCTGCCTTGCGCGCCGCCGGCGCCATCGTCGCCTACTTGCGCGAGACCCAACCGGCTGCGCTGCGCCAGCTCGTCGCGCTGCGCACCTACAGTGTCGCCCAGTTCATGAACCTGGACGCAGTCACCCTCCGCAACTTGGAGTTGCTGGAGCCGCTGCGGCCGGCACAGGCTGGCCGACCATCCCCTACCTTGCTGGGCGTGCTGGACAAGACCCAGACGCCGATGGGCGCGCGCTTGTTGCGCGCCTGGATCGTCCGGCCTTTGCTCGACCTGGCTGCGATCGAGGCGCGACTGGCGCGAGTAGATGCTCTCGTCGCCAATACCCTGCTGCGCGCTAGGCTGCGCGAGGTGCTGAAGCATATGCCGGATCTGGAGCGCTTGACCACGCGCCTGGTGAGCCAGATCGCCACGCCGCAGGATCTGCTGCACCTGCGTCAAGCATGTGCGCAGGTCGTCGCGCTCGGCGACTGGATGCCGACGCTGGCTGATGTGGACCTGCGCCCTCTGTTGCCCGACCTGCGCGCGACGGCCGATTTGATCGCCGCTGCGATCAAAGACCCACCCGATGAGGACGGCTTCATTCGACCGGGTTACAGCGCCGAGTTGGATGAGGTGCGTGCGGCCGCGCAAAACGCCAAGACCTGGATCGCCAACCTGGAGCGCGTCGAGCGCGAGCGCACCGGCATCCGCTCACTCAAGGTGGGTTACAACAAGGTGTTCGGCTACTACATCGAGGTGACCCATGCCCATCGCAACGCCGTGCCGGCCGATTACATGCGCAAGCAGACGCTCACTAATGCCGAGCGCTACATCACGCCGCAACTGAAGGAATACGAGGCGCTGATCCTGAACGCCGATGAGCGCATCGCCGAGATCGAGCGTCGCTTGCTGGTCGAGCTGATCCAATCGCTCTCGGGTTACGCGCGGTCTTTGTTCGAAGCCGCCCAACTCATCGCCCGGCTGGACGTGGCCGCTGCGTTGGCTGAAGTGGCAGCTCGTCAGGCTTATTGTCGTCCACGGTTCAACGACGAGGGCCGCATCCACATCCGCGACGGCCGACATCCGGTCATCGAGCAGTTGCTCAGCGAGGTGCCGTTCACCCCCAACGATGCCTATCTTGATCGAAGCGCGCGCATCTTGGTGATCACCGGCCCGAACATGAGCGGCAAGAGCAGTTACATGCGCCAAGTCGCGCTGATCGTGCTCATGGCGCAGATCGGCAGCTATGTGCCGGCCCGCGAGGCGGATCTGTGCCTGGTGGATGGCATCTTCACCCGCATCGGCGCTCAGGACGAGCTTGCTGCCGGCCAAAGCACCTTTATGGTGGAGATGGTAGAGACGGCGCACATCCTACACCATTGCACGCCGCGCAGCTTGGTCATCCTCGATGAGATCGGCCGCGGCACCAGCACCTACGATGGCCTGGCGATCGCCTGGGCGGTGATCGAGTATCTGCACAACCATCCCGAACATCAGGCCTATACGCTCTTTGCTACGCATTACCACGAGCTAATCCAACTGGCCGAGCGGCTGCCGGCGGTGCGCAACTACAACGTCGCGGTGAGCGAGGAGGAAGGCAAGGTGGTCTTCTTGCACAAGGTCGTCGAGGGCGGAGCAGATCGCTCGTATGGTATCCACGTGGCGCAGTTGGCCGGCCTGCCGCCGGCGGTGATCCACCGCGCGCAGGACGTGCTGCGCGACCTGGAGCAAGGCATCAGTGCATCGCCGCCTGCGCCACGCACAGAAGCTCAGCAGCCGACCCAGCTCTCGTTGTTCGCCGAGCCCTCGCCGGCGCTGGAGCGGCTCAAGGCAATTGACCCGAACGCACTGAGCCCGCTGGAAGCGCTCACTGTGCTCTACGAGTTGAAGAAGTTAATACAGTAACGTCAGTTCAGATTTACACGTGCCCGTTCATGAACATCGTTCACGGGCCGCTTGCTTGCCATGCCAGCCTGTCATGCGAAGCGCCGCAGGGGAGGCTGAGGTGAGAGTAGGTGGGCTTCGCAGTGTTTTGGTTAGGCGATTTTAGACTTTGCTCAGCTTAACAGGCTGGCGCGGCGAGTGATGCGTAAACGAGCAAACATACATCCGAACTGATGTTGATGAAGAATCTTCCCTATCGGGCCACTTCCGGATATACCAGGCCGACGCTCCGATGGCTATAATCATTGCCGTAGCTTGATTCTTGCTGAACGATGCACACCACGACCACGCTGTTCAAAGTCGAGGCCCCTCCTCGCTTCCTGCGACAGCATTACCAGACCATTATTACCCTCTCGCTTCTGCTGGTGGATGTGCTCAGCATCGTCGCGGGGTTTTACCTGGCTTACCGCCTGCGTCTGTTGATCCCGCTGCCCGAGCCGGCCCGCAGCGTGCCTGGCTTTGGTCAATTCCTCCCCTTGCTCCTGATCCAGGTCGCGGCGATCACCTGCGCCTTTTTCTTTGGCAAGATGTATCACCGCAGGCGCACGCGCTACACCGGCGACGACCTGGCGGCGATCTTCTCCGGCGTCTCCATCGGCACGTTGATCAGCATCGCAGCGGTCACCCTGCTGCTGCGCGGCGACTCGCCGGCAGCCGACTTTCCACGGGTGATGGTGGTCTATGCCTGGCTGTTGATCATCGGCCTGGTCGTCGTAGGACGAGGGATACAGGCGCGCATCCAGCGCGCGCTGCAGATGCGGGGGATCGGCCGGACAAGGGTCGTGGTGGTGGGCGCCGGCGAGCCAGCGGCGACCGTGATCCAGCGGATCGCGCATAACCCGCGCCTCGGCTACGACATCATAGGGCTGGTCACATACGACGGGCAGCCGCCGCCGGCGGGTGTGCGCATCCTCGGCTCATTAGACGAACTCTCCAGATTAGTCGGGCGCGAGGCAGTGGACGAGGTGATCATCGCGCTGCCCAACGCGAACAGCGAGGACCTGCTCAACGTGATCGCGCATTGCGACCGAAGCACGATCAGCATCAAGGTGCTGCCCGATCAGTTCCAGATCATGGCCGGCCAACTGAGCGTCGGCGAGTTGAGCGGGTTGCCGCTGCTGAACCTGCGCGACGTGGCCCTGCGCGGCTGGAAACTCACCCTCAAACGAGCCATTGACCTGGTCGGCAGCGCGATTGGGCTGGTGCTGCTCTCGCCGCTGATGTTTCTAATCGCCATCTTGATCAAACTCGATTCGCCGGGGCCGGCGCTCTATACCCAGGAGCGGATGGGGCTGGACGGCAAGCGGTTTTATTTATTCAAGTTCCGCACCATGCGCGCCGACGCCGAGGCGCACGGGCCGGGCTGGACGCGGCCCGACGACCCGCGCCGGACGCGCCTGGGGGCATTTCTGCGCCGCACCAACCTGGACGAGCTGCCCCAGCTCATCAACGTGCTGCTGGGCGACATGAGCCTGGTGGGGCCGCGCCCGGAGCGGCCAATATACGTAGAGGAGTTTCGCAAGCGCATCCCGCGCTATATGGAGCGCCACCGCGAGAAGGCCGGCATCACCGGCTGGGCGCAGGTCAATGGCTTGCGCGGCGATACCTCGATCGAGGAGCGCACCAAATACGACCTCTGGTATATCGAGAACTGGTCGGTCTGGTTGGACATCAAGATCATCCTGATGACGATCTGGCAGACCATCACCGGCGGCAACGAGAACGCCTACTGAGCGAGCGCGTTCATCATGCGGCGGTGCCAGCGCCCCACCCTGGCTGAGCTGTGAACGCGCCCCCTATTGAGCCGGCAGCTCGATCTTGTTCACCAATCCTCGTGGCTCGCCGCCCAGCGGCTGACCAGGGGGTAGTGCGCTGGGTTTCCAGGCGCCTCGCGCGCGGCTGGGGTCGTAGCGCAGCACCTCGTGGCTATGCGCCCGCTCGTGCACGGTCTCGATATATTGCTCCCCGAATAAGGGATCGGCATAGCCGAGTTGGGCGCGCGCCTTCTCCGAGAGCGCGGGTATGAAGGGCGCGAACAGGACGGTCAGCGAGTCGATCACCCGCGCGGCCACGTAGAGCTGCGTGCCGGCCCGCGCAGGGTCAGTTTTGATCGTCTTCCAGGGCGCTTCGAAGTCCAGATACTGATTGGTTGCGGTGGCCAGATCCAGCACCTCACCCAGCGCATCGCGCAGGCGAACAGCGTTGAGCTTCTCCCCTACGCTGTCGAAGGCAGCTTCCGACTTGGCCAGCAGGGCCTGATCGGCGCTGGTGAATTCGCCAGGCTGTGGGATCCGCCCATCGAAGTTGCGCCAGATCTGCGAGAGCACGCGCTGGATCAGGTTGCCCCACTTCGCCAGCAGCTCGCTGTTGTTGCGCTGGGCAAAGTCCGTCCAGCTCCAGTCGCTATCTTTTTGCTCGGGCATGATCAGCGTCAGATAGAAGCGCACCGCATCGGGGCCGTACTTCTCAACCAGATCGATCGCGTCCAGAGACACGCCCAGGCTCTTGCTGAACTTCTGGCCGCCGAGGTTGAGGTATTGATTGGCCGGCACGTCGTAGGGCAGGTTGAAGCGCCGTCCGTCTGCTGCCGGCCCATCCCACGGCTCGCCCAGCCTGCCCATGCCCATCAAGACAGCCGGCCAGAGCACTGTGTGGAATAGGATATTGTCCTTGCCGATAAAGTTGTAGATGCGGACGTGTTCCGGCTGATACCAGAACGCCTGCCAAGCGTCCGGCTGGCCGGTGATCTGCGCCCACTCAACCGTAGCCGATAGATAGCCAAGCAACGCTTCGTACCACACGTAGATGCACTTGCCTTCGGCGCCTTCCACGGGGATGGGGATGCCCCAGGTGAGGTCGCGAGTGAACGCGCGCGCCTCCATCTCTTCTGCGTAGCGGCGCGAGAACTCCAGCACGGCCGGGCGCCAGTAATCTTTGTCAGCTAGATAATCCAGCACGGACCGGCGCAGGGCAGGCAGATCGAAGAAGTAGTGCTCGCTCTCGCGGATGGTGAGCTTGTCGTTTGGGTCGCTGCGGCTGCGCGGGTTGATAAGCTGCGTGCCATCCAACAGGCTGCCGCAGTTGTCGCACTGATCGCCGCGCGCTTTGTCATAGCCACAGATCGGGCAGGTGCCTTCCACCAAGCGGTCGGGCAGGAACTTGCCCTGGGCCTCTGAATAAAGCTGCTTCTGCTTGGCTTTGAACAGATAGGCGTTATCCAGCAGCCGGCGGAACATCTGCTGGCTGATGGCGTGGTGGTTCTCGGTGTCGGTATGGGTAAACAGGTCGTAGGAGATGCCGAGCAGGCGCTGGACGTGGAGGAAGCGCGCGTGGTAGTACTCGAAGACCTCGCGCGGCGTCTTGCCCTCTTTCTCTGCGCGCACGACGATGGGCGTGCCGTGCGCGTCGCTGCCGCTCACCATCAGCACGCGGCCGCCCTTCAGGCGCTGGTAGCGCGCGAAGATGTCCGCCGGCAGATAGGCGCCGGCGATGTGCCCCACATGCAGGTCGCCATTGGCGTACGGCCAGGCGACGCAAACCAGGATGTTCTCGGTGGTCATCGCGTTGCTCTCGTTGACGTTCTCGCGTTGGCCAAGGCAGCCTTCAACACAGCAGAGGCAAGCCGGCCTGCGTCAATAATAGCGCAGCGTGCTAAAATAAAGGCATACGAGGTGTGGCGCAGCCTGGTAGCGCACTTGCATGGGGTGCAAGGGGTCCCGAGTTCAAATCTCGGCACCTCGACT
>JAGHYX010000090.1 GCA_017743375.1 Chloroflexota bacterium | reverse complement strand
ATCGCGGCGCGCAACGGCGTGATCCACGTGATTGACACGGTCATCCTGCCGCCCAGCCTCAAGTGACGCGCCACACCAAGCAACGCACAAGCCGTCGGGAGCTGATCCCGACGGCTTTTTTGTTGAATGCGGTCGCCGACCTCTGAAGAAGGGCGCAATTGCGCCTGTGCGATGCCGACTTTATCAAGACACAGGGGAGGGTAAACAAGCAAATCGGCAGGCGGTGCTTGCCTGCCGTCTGAAGCGGGAGACGGGATTCGAACCCGCGACTTTTTGCTTGGGAAGCAAACGCTCTACCAACTGAGCTACTCCCGCGAGCAGTCTAGATTATAGCATATCTCTTCTGCTAGGGGGGAGTGCTCAAATTCGGAGTGATATAAGTTCAGAGAGGCTCCTCGGGACAGCGCTGTCCAAACAACTGCCGAGCATTCCAGCAGTGCACGAAGAGGGCAATAGAAGCTCTCAGCACCCTTAGCAAACCCTCGCGTTAAGCTGCGAATACAAAACAGCGTGGCTCGGCGTTGTTTGCCTCGACCGAATCAGTCTGCGACTTGCTGCGCGCTATCGAATCGCTTGCATTCATACTCCTACAAGCCACTGCGAGTGCTTCGCGCACCTCTAGCTGCCGCAAAACGGCCACTTGCCCACCCGAATAGCCGGGCTGGTCTTCTAGACGTGTCTCTGATTAAACCTCTTCTTATCGGTTTATCCCTTCCTTTGTTGTCAAGCCAGCGCAGCAAAAGCGGTCGCGCTGGTTGAGGCTGCGCTAGGTTTATTGGCGCAGCCTCACCGCAGCGCAGCGATCTGGCGGTCGAGGTCGGACACCTTGGCCTGCTCAGCCAGCCACCACTCTGGGTCGAGCTGGGCGTTTAGTTCCTCTACCGTTTTGCCCTGCTGTTCGACCCAAGTGTAGTACTTGAGGTTGTGCCACTGCCGGCGGTTCTCCGGCGTGCCGTCCTTCATCCAATCGGTCTTTTGATGGTGAAGGATGCGCGTGATGCGCGCCTCGGCCTCAGCAGGGGTGAGCGGATAGCGGGCGTTGAGGTCGTCCATCACCGAGCGGTAGCGGTCTGGTCCGTCGGTCGCCACGGTCACGATCGCGTCGCGCCGACCTAGGCCGAAGTGCTTGGCTGCTTTGATCGCTCCCAGCAGGTTGCACACCGCGCTGATGCCGAAGGACGTGGCGAGCTGACCAACCGTCCCCTCGTCGAGGCCGAACCGCCTGGTCATGACCTCACTGCCGACCGGATGGGTGAAGACCTGCAGCAGGTGTAGGCATTCCATGTCGTCAATGCACGCCAGCGCGTCCATGTTGGTGACGTGGTGAATCCAGGTCACGTGTTTGTCGCCGATCCCTTGAATCTCATGACTGCCGTAGCCATTGTTGTAGAGGGTGGGACATTGCACTGGCTCCAGGCCGACGATCCGGCAATCGGGGAAGACCTGCTTGATGCGGTCGCCGGCGGCGATCGTGCCGGCGCTGCCCATGGCCGAGCAGAACGCGGCGATCCCGCGCGTGCCCAGCCGCGCGTTCAGCGTCGCTTCCAGTTCGACGACCGTGTTGCCGGTGACGTAGTAGTGAAAGCGATAGTTGCCCATCTCGCTGAACTGGTTCATGATGCGGATCGTATCTGGGTGTTCGTGGCTCAGCCGCTTGCACTCGTCGTAGATCTCCTTGACGTTGCTCTCGCTGCCGAAGGTCTTGATGTAGCCAGCGCCGTAGCGTTCGATCAACTCGAAGCGCTCGCGGCTCATGCCCTCCGGCAGGATCACCATGCTCTTAAAGCCGGCCCGCGGCCCAACCCATGACCCGCCGATGCCGTAATTGCCGGTGCTGGGGAAGACCAGCGTGTGCTTGTGCGGCTCGATCTGGCCTTGCAAGTACTTCTCGATCAGGACGGAATACGCCGGCCCGACCTTGTGGCTGCCGGTCGGGAAGTCCTTGGCGATCAGCACGACGATCTCGGCGTCCACGCCGGTGAGCGCATGGGGCATCACCAGATAGCTCACCTCGTTAATGTCGTCGGGCCTGCGCCAATGAATGTTAAAGAAGTTGATCGGGTCGAGTGGCGCTTCATATCGCGCGCGCGTTGCCCGGGCCCGCAGCTCAGGCTCAACGCGCTGCGGATGGAGCATTTCCTCGAAGGTGGGGAAGATGAGATGCGTGGTCATATTGCTTCTCTTATATATTCTCCAACACTTGCCTGAGCAGACATCTCGCAAGGTTATGCTGTGCCGACGGTCAGGCACAGGCCAGCGACCGGCAGACAGACCTCGCCGGTGAATTCGCGGCGCGCTTCGTCCAGCAGCGCCTGTTGCTGGCCTTCATACATTGCGTCCACATGGACCAGGGCCAGGCGCTTGGCGCCGGC
This sequence comes from Chloroflexota bacterium, assembly GCA_017743375.1. Classification (GTDB taxonomy): domain Bacteria; phylum Chloroflexota; class Anaerolineae; order J036; family Brachytrichaceae; genus JAAFGM01. The sequence goes on along the minus strand of JAGHYX010000090.1, from coordinate 7,467 downwards.
GGCGCGCGCGTTGCGGCCAGCGATCTGGGCGGTGCTGTGGCCATAGGCGCCATTCGCGTATTCTGGGTTGAGCGTCGCGCAAAAGGTGGCCTCGTGCACCAGCAGGTCAGCCTCGCGCGCCAGCAGGGCGATGTTGTCATTGGGCAGCGTGTCGCCGGTGAAGGCCAGCACGCCCTGACCGCGCACTTCGATGCGCAGCCCCAGAGCTGGCGCAAAGTCGGCGTGGGTCATCGGCACGCTTGTCAGCAGGACGTCCGGGTGTATCTGGGTCTGGCCCACTGCGAACTGCGGCACGGTGATGCGCGGGGCTTGTTCGGTGATGCCGTTGACGCGGCCAAGCGCTGTGCTCATCAGCGTGTCCAACACGCCGAAGGTGAGCGCGCTGGCGATCAGCGTCGGCGGTCGGTGGCTGTCTTCCAGCTCATACCATAGCATGAGCATCGGATAACCCAGGGTGTGGTCGCCGTGGCGATGGGTGAAGAAGACGTGGGTGATCTCAGCCGGCGAGATGCCCACGGCGTCGAGCTGTTGAAGGATGGCCGGCCCGCAATCAATGAGGATGCGCACGTCGCCGGCGCGCACCAAGTAACAGGCATTGCTCCCGCCGCGCATTGGGATGGCCGCGCCGACGCCCAGGAAGATGACTTCGATCATGGCTCACTTTCTCCGATGGCATTTATATCAAGCGTCGTGGCTGGGCTTCAGGGGCACGCCAACCCGCTCTAATCAACGCTCCGATGATAGGGCCGCAGTGCATCACACGGGGAAGGGGCGGCCTCCGCCTGTGGACGCACCCATGTGTGGGGTGCATTCGCGCATAGGGTGCACCTTTAGAGGGTGGGCGATGGCACCGCTGTCGCCCACCCAACGTCTGGCCCGTGTCCGTGGACGCACCGTGTGCGTGAGGATGCGGTATGATCTTCTCGTAGTTTGGGCCGTTAGCTCAGCCTGGTAGAGCAGGGGACTTTTAATCCTCGTGTCGCAGGTTCGAATCCTGCACGGCTCACTCCCGTCAGGCCCCTTACCGCGCGCGTGCTCCACGGTCGCCTTCTAGGATAATTTACGGGGCGCATTGTGAATCCATTCATGACACCCTTCCTCTCCGTCGTGGTCCCGGCCTATAACGAAGCCGGCAACATTCAAGCGGGATCGTTGGATAGCGTCGCAACCTACCTCTCCTCGCAGAGCTACGAGTATGAAGTGATCGTGGTTGACGATGGCAGCACCGACGAGACGCTCTCGCTGGCCGAAGCATTTGCTGCCAAGCAGCGCGGATTCCGGGTCATCCACAATCCGCACCGCGGCAAGGCCTTCACCGTCGCCACTGGGCTGCGCGCAGCGCACGGCGAGATCGTCCTCTTCACCGATATGGACCAGGCGACGCCCATCGAGGAGATCTCCAAGTTGCTGCCCTGGTTTGCCCAGGGCTACGACATCGTGATCGGGTCGCGCGGCACGTATCGCCGAAATGCCCCGCTGTGGCGCAAGGCCATGTCGCGCAGCCAAATCCTGTTGCGCAACCTGATCCTGGGCTTCAGGGATATCACCGACACGCAATGCGGATTCAAGGCATTTCGCCGCGACGTGATCGGGCCTATCCTCGATCACCTCTATTTGTATGACTTCTCTCGGCCAACGGAGGCTCAGGGAGCGACCGTCACCGCCGGCTTCGACGTGGAGTTGCTCTTTGTAGCTCAGCGGCTGGGCTATCGCATCAAAGAAGTGCCGGTGACCTGGGACTATCGCCACTCCCGGCGGGTGAATCTGCTGAGAGATAGCCTGCGCGGGCTGCGCGAGCTGGTCGAGATTCGCGCCGCCGACCTGCGGGGCGCATATGGCGGAGATAGGCATCTTCGGCTTGGGCGTGGCCGTCGCTGATATGCCCCAGCCTGGCCTCTGCCGAACACCAAAATCGCCCTCCTAGCTTTCACGTCAACCCAGCCGACCGAATTCCTTCTCTAGTTGCTTCAGCCCGAGGTAGATCATGGTGGGCCGGCCATGAGGACAGGTGCGCGGCGATTCGCACATCTCCAGGTCGCGCACCAGCGCCTGCATCTCGGCCAAGGACAAGACGCGGCCGGCTTTGACGGCCATCCGCTTACACACCCGGCGCAGCACGCGCGCCTCCAGCTCTCGGCGCAGGGGAGTTTCGCCCGTCTCTAAGTCTGCGACGATCTCGCGCAGCGCCGCGGAGATGTCGTCTTGGATCATCAGCGCCGGCACGCTGCGCACCAAAAAGGCGTTGCTGCCGAATGGTTCGATCTCAAAGCCCAGCCCATGGAGCATGTCGCGCTGGTCGGCCAGCAAGTTCGCGCTCTCCGCAGGCAACGTCACCACGACAGGGTTCAGCAGCGGCTGTGAGGGCAGCTCGCCGCGGGCGTGCTGAGCCATCAAGCGTTCCCACAGCACGCGCTCGTGAGCGGCGTGCTGGTCAATTAGATATAGCCCTTCTGGGCCTTCGGCCAAGATGTAGGTCTGGGCGAGCTGACCAAGGATGCGCAACGCCGGCAGCCCCTTGCTCGCTTGGGCAACAGATGCGCCGTCGGTGGACTGCGCGGACGCACGATCGGTCGCCGGGGTGGCCGGCGCAGGCAGCTCGGCGGCGGCTTGGCTGACCCAGCCCTGCGCCTGGCGGGCGATGCCGGCCCGCTCCCACGCAGCACTGCCGGGGATGGGCGGCTGCGCGTGCGGTGGGGTGGGGCCGGCCTCTGGAGGCCGACTGAACATCGTGGGCGGCTGGGGCGGCGCAAGATGCTCGAGGAGCGCACGCCGCACAGCCCGCTGCACGGCGCTGAAGACGCCCTCGGGGTCGCGAAAGCGCACCTCGGCCTTGGCCGGATGCACATTCACGTCCACCTCGCTCGGCGGCAGGCGCACCAGGATCACCGCCACCGGATAGCGACCGGCCATCAGCAAAGTGTGATAGGCCTGGACGACGGCGTGGGTGAGCTTGGCATCTTGCACCGGACGGCCGTTGACGAACAGGGTGATCTTGCTGCGGTTGGCATGGTCGAGCGGAGGCAGGCCAGCATAGCCGGAGACGGCAATTCCTCCTTCGCTCGCTGGCGCATCCACGGCCACCATTTGCGCGGCCACTTCCGGCCCGTAGGCTTGCACGAGGACATCGCGCAGGTCGCCGCTGCCCAACGATTGAAAGCTCAGCCGACCGTCGTGGAGCAGGGCGAAGCGAATGTGCGGATAGGCCATCGCGTAGCGCACGACAACGCCATCAATGTGGCTGCGCTCGGTGGCGATGGATTTGAGGAACTTCAGGCGGGCGGGCACGCGCGCGAAGAGATGTTCAACGGTGATCGTTGTGCCGGGGGGCCGGCCCGCCGGCTCCTGCGCCACCACCTGTCCGCCATCAAGCCTGAGCAGGCTGCCGCTCGTTTCGTCCACGTGGCGCGTCAGGCAGGTGACCTGGCTCACGGCGGCAATGCTGGCCAAGGCCTCCCCGCGAAAGCCTAGCGTGCGAATGTTATTCAGGTCGTCCGCACTGGCCAGCTTGCTGGTGGCGTGATGGGCAAAGGCAAGCCTGACTTCAGCAGCAGGAATGCCGCTGCCGTTATCGGTGACTCGGATCAAGCGCCTGCCGCCATCGAGGCATTCCACGCGGATATCGGTGGCGTTGGCGTCAATGGCGTTCTCCACCAGCTCCTTGACCACCGACGCCGGTCGCTCAACCACCTCACCGGCTGCGATGCGCACGACCAGCGCATCGGGCAAAACGCGAATTGGCATCGCGCTTTTGATTGTAAGCGTTAGGCCGATGGCCGGAAGTCCAGCACTTCTAACCGTAAGCTCGGCTGATTGTCCCGCGTGCCAGTGCTCAAGCGGCACATCAAGGACACCGTCGCGCCCTCGCTGAGTTCACCGGCGCGCTCCCCCATGCGCCAGGCGATCGCGTCCCAGGTGACGCGCCGCGCATCGGTCAAGCGGAGTTGCAAGTGCGGTTGGTCGCCCTGGCCGTTGTTGCGCCCTGCGCGGCGCACCGAGGTCACAGTCGCTGCGCGCACCATCAACGTCGGTGGTGGATTATTTTGGCCGTGTGGCTCAAGGCGTCGCAGATCGGCAATGGCCTGTGCGTCTATTTGTTCGAGCGTCACTTCGGCATCGGCGCGCAGGACGCGCTGCCAGCCGCCCGCCGGCTGCTGCTCGGCGGCGATGGCGCTCAGTTGTGCATGTAGCAGGTGCAAGGCGTCGGCGCGCGCGGTGAAGCCGGCGGCGGCGGCGTGCCCGCCGTGCTTGATCAGCAGGTCGCGGCAGCGGTCGAGCGCTGCGGTGATGTCGAAGCCCTCGATGCTGCGACACGAGCCGCGCGCTTCGTCGCCGCAGATGCCGACTACGACCGAGGGGCGGTGGAACTTCTCGGCCAAGCGGGACGCCGCCAGCCCGATCACCCCGATGTTGTAGTCTGGCGAAGCGGCGAAGAGCACCGCCGGCAGTTCATCCCCATATTGCGCACGCACGCGCTGCTCGGCGTCGGCGGCGATGTCGGCCATCACCTGTTGACGTTCGCTGTTCTGCCAGTCGAGCCAACTGGCCAGAACAGCCGCTTGGATCGGATCCTCGGTCATCAACAGGTCGTATGCTTTGCGCGCGTTCTCCAGCCGGCCGGCGGCGTTCAGGCGCGGGGCCAGCGCAAAGCCGATGCGCGCCGCGTCCACCGCCCCAACGCGCAGGCCAGCCGCTTCGATTAAAGCGCGCAGGCCCAGGCGCGGCGCGCGATTGAGCTTCTGTAAGCCGGCCCGCACCAGCGCGCGGTTCTCGCCGACCAGCGGGACCACATCAGCCACCGTCCCGATCGCCACCAGGTCCAACAACGATCCTTCGCTCACGCCGTAGATGGGCATGCCGGCCGAACGCCCGATGCGCAGCAGACACTGCGCCAAGCGAAAGGCCACCCCCACGCCGGCCAGGTGCTTAAACGGATAGCGGCAGTCCGGCCGCTTGGGGTCAACCACGGCGACGGCCTCTGGCACAACGCCGCCCTCTAACTCGTGATGATCGGTGATGATCAGGTCCAGGCCCAGGCTGCGCGCATAGCGAGCTTCTTCATGCGCGCGCGCGCCGCAATCCACGGTGATCACCAGGTTGATGCCCTGGGCCTTCAGCCGCTCCAGCGCGCGCGCGTTCAGCCCATAGCCTTCCTCGAAGCGGTCGGGGATGTAGATGTGCGCGTTCGCGCCGAGGCCATTCAAGGTGTGCATCAGCAGCGCGCCGGCGGTGACCCCGTCGCAATCGTAATCAGCATAGACCGCGATCTGCTCTCCTTCCGCAATCCCCGTCAGGATGCGTGTCACGGCGTCACCTACATCCGCGAGCGCGAAAGGGTCAACCCGGGCGGGCGTGTCGCTGACGAACGCGCGCGCGTCTTCGGGGTTGACGAATCCGCGCGCGTAGAGGACTTGGGCGACGAGTGGGTGCAGATCATTCAGCGCGGCGATGTAGTCCGGCGGCGCAGCAGGGGCGATGCTCCATTCAGCCATAAGTAGGGAGTATGACAATGTGCTTCGAGTCTACAATAGATACGATAGTCGAACTTTGGAGAGCGGACATGCTGAGCCAGGTGCTCGAGTACGCGCGCAGCCAGCGCGAGCGCTATGTGGAAGACCTGTTGGAATATCTCGCCATCCCCAGCGTGAGCGCCCAGCCCGACCACGCCCGCGACGTTAAGATGGCTGCGCTGTGGCTGGCGGATTATCTGCGCGCTGCCGGCCTGCGCGCCGAGCTCATAGCCACGCCTGGCCATCCGCTGGTCTATGCCGAATGGTCGGGCCACGACCATCATCGCCCGACCGTGCTGATCTATGGGCACTACGACGTGCAGCCAGCCGAGCCATTTGAGCTTTGGCAGAGCGACCCCTTTCAGCCGGTTGTGCGCGATGGCTACATCTACGCCCGTGGCGCCAGCGATAACAAAGGCCAGCATCTGGCCCATGTGAACGCTGTGGCCTCCTATCTGCGCTGTGAGGGGACGCTACCGGTCAACGTCAAGTTCCTGCTGGAGGGCGAGGAGGAGATCGGCAGCCCCAACCTCGGCAGCTTCATCGCCCAACATCGCGACTTGCTGGCCTGCGATTGCGTGATGATCAGCGATGGTAGCCTGCGCAGCCTCACCCAGCCCGTGCTGACCTATGGCCTGCGCGGCCTGGCCGGATTTGAGGTGCACGTGCGTTGCTTGGCCCACGACGTACACTCCGGCCACTACGGCGGAAATGTGCAAAATCCAGCCCTGGCGCTGGCACAAATCCTCGCTGCGCTAAAGGATGCCGCGGGGCGCGTGACCGTGCCGGGTTTTTACGACGACGTGCGGACGCTCAGCGCGGAGGAGCGCCGGTCGCTCGCCCGCATTCCATACAGCGAGGCTGACTTGGTGCGCGAGACGGGCGCGCTGGCAGCCTTCGGAGAACCAGAATTTACCATCAGCGAGCGCAGAGGGGCACGGCCCACGCTGGAGGTGAACGGAATGTGGAGCGGCTATATCGGACCCGGCAGCAAGACGATCATCCCCGCCACGGCTCATGCGAAGATCACTTGCCGGCTGGTGCCGCACCAAGAGCCGATGAAAGTGATCCAGCAGGTGCAGGCCGCGATGCGCGCTGCTGCGCCCGCCGGCGTGGAGATCAGCTTCAGCGACGAGCGCGGATCGCCGGCTTCGCTCATCGCGCTCGATGCGGCCGAAGTGCAAGCAGCCATCCGAGCTGCTCAGCACACCTACGGCAATCCACCGCTCTACGAGCTGGAGGGCGGCTCTATCCCGATCGTGCATGACTTCCAAACTCAGCTCGGCAAGCCGATCATCCTGCTGGGCTTTGGCCTGCCGGAGGACAATATCCACGCGCCAAACGAGCGCTTTGCCTTAAGCTGTTATGAGAAAGGCATGGAGGCCAGCATTCGCTTCCTGGCTGAGCTTTAACCTCTCTCGGTCGTTTCACACTGCTTTCATTTTGGGCTGTTAGTGTAAAGGGCGTATAGCTCATCCATAGAGGAGATACACATGATGTTGACCATTCCTCGCAGGTTAATCGGCGGCGCCGCGGCGGCAGTGATGCTGACGGTCGCGGCCTGTAGCGCGCCTCCTGCGCCGCCCACGGTTGCGCCGACCGTCGCACCTACGCCCACCATCGCCCAGCCCACCGCGACCGACGCGCCGGCGGCAACCGCCACGCGCCCATTGTTTATTGACTTCTATGCGCCCTGGTGAGGTGCTTGCATCGCCATGAAGCCTGTCGTGAACAGGCTCTCAGAGGAATACCGAGGCCGGGTGGACTTCCTGGCCGTGGACGTCACCCTCCAAGATTCTAAGCCGCTGATGGATAAATACCGCTACGTTGGTCGTCCGCAGTTCGTCGTCGTCGCGCGGGATGGCACCGTCATCGCCTCGCGCAACGGGATCCAATCGTATGAGCGGTTGAAAGCTGATATTGAAGCGGCGCTCGCTAAGCCATAAGCTGCCTTTGCTTC
>JAGHYX010000089.1 GCA_017743375.1 Chloroflexota bacterium | reverse complement strand
GTCGTGCTGTTCGCCATCGGCGAAGCAATGGAAGGCTATTCGGCTGCGCGGGCGCGCGACGCCGTGCGCAGCCTGATGTCCATCGCGCCCAGCACAGCCACCGTGCTGCGCCGGCCAGCGGATTGCCCTTCCTGCGAGCCTGTGGAGCAGACGGTCGCTACCCAGGACATCCGAGTGGGCGACGTGCTCGTGGTTCGGCCCGGAGAGCGCATCCCGATGGACGGCCGCGTGCTGGCTGGCGCGTCATACGTTGACCAGTCGCCGATCACCGGCGAGAGCGTCCCCTGTTATAAGCAAGCCGGCGACGAGGTGTTCGCCGGCACGCTGAACGGGGAGGGTGTGCTCGAGGTGGAGGTCAGCCGGAAAGTCGAGGATACCGTGCTGGCCCGCATCATCCATAGGGTGAGCGAGGCGCAGGCGCATAAAGCGTTGGCCGAGCGATTGATGGACCGCTTTGCCCGTTACTACACGCCGGCCGTCGTCGGCCTGGCCGGCGTGCTGGCCATCGCCCCGCCGTTGCTGTTCGGCGCGCCCTTTTGGCCGACGCTACAGGACCAAGGGTGGCTATACCGTGCGCTTGCGCTGTTGGTGGTGTCTTGTCCGTGCGCCCTGGCGATCAGCACGCCGGTCGCCGTCATCAGCGCGATCGGCAACGCAGCCCGGCGGGGCATTTTGATCAAAGGCGGCGCATATCTAGAAGCATTGGCCAGGGTCACTGCCATCGCCTTTGATAAAACCGGCACGCTGACCAAGGGCGAGCCGAACGTAGTGCGCGTGCGGTCGGTGCGCTGTGTTGACCCGGCGCAGACGCTCTGCGCGCCGTGTCGCGACCTGCTGGCCATGGCCGGCGCCCTGGAGCGCCGCAGCGAGCATCCATTCGCCCGCGCAGTGGTCGCGGCAGCCGAGGCGCAAGGTGTGAGCGACGATTACTCAGCCGCCCAGCAGGTGCGGGCGATCGCTGGTCGCGGTGTGATCGGCCAGGTGGACGGGCGCGAGGTTGTCATCGGCAGCCATGATTACTTCGATCGCTCTCTGCCTCACGACGAGGCAGTGTGCAAAGAGCTAGACGCGCTCACAGCTACAGGGCTGACGCCGGTGCTGGTGGGCATTGACGGGGCATACGCCGGCTACATCGCGCTGGCCGACACCGTGCGCGAGGGCTGCCGATCCATGATTGAGGCGCTGCGCCGCTGCGGCGTTCGCGTCACGGCGATGCTCACCGGCGATAACGTGAACGTCGCCCGCGCTGTCGCTGAGCAGGTAGGCATTGACGAGGTGCAAGCCGGTTTGTTGCCGGATCAGAAGGTGGCCGCAGTGCGCGCCCTGTGCAATCGATATGGTGCTGTGGCGATGGTAGGGGACGGCATCAATGACGCGCCGGCGCTGGCTGCTGCAACCGTCGGCATTGCCGTCGGCAGCGGCACCGGGCAGGCCATCGAAACCGCCGACGTGGTGCTGATGGGCGACGGCTTGACCAAGCTCCCTCATGCGTTGCGCCTGGCACAAGCAACCATGCGCACCATCCGCACTAACATCGCCCTAGCGATAGGGATCAAGGTGGGTACTATGGTCCTGGTCCTGCTCGGCTTGAGCACGATGTGGCTGGCCGTGTTGGCCGATGTCGGCGCATTGCTGTTGGTCACCCTGCGCGGGATGCGCCTGGGCCAATACCGCTGACAGGGTTGCGCGGGCAGGTAGCGCTCAGCGCCTAGCGCTCGGCGCGGGTTTGGGCCTGCCGGGCCAAGGCGCGGCCAGCTTCGGTCAACGTGAGTCGGTCGCCGTGCTGTTCGACCAGGCCGGCGCGCTCAGCTTGGCGGATGGTGCGCTGCGCCAACGCCGGCGACCAGCGCAGCTCGCTGCGCAAGTGGGTCACCTCTGCCTCGTGGGATTCTGCGGCGATGTGCTCGTGATTCAAGAGATGCACCACCAAGTTTTCTAATATCACCTGTTGGCGCTGCTGCTGAAGCTGCCGCCGGCGGCTGAGCAGCCCTTTGCTGGGCGAGAGGAGCACGGCCAAGGTGAACAGCACGCCCGCGGCAGTGGCCATCGCGCCGGCCACCGAGGCGTCGAGCGCCAGCGCGAAGAGAAAACCGATCACCACCGAGAGCACGCCGGCGAGTACGGCCAGCCCGATCATCCGTTTGAGGTCATCGGTGAGTAGGTAGGCCGTTGCCGCCGGCACGATCAGGAAGGCCACTACCAGGATCGCGCCCACGGCGGTGAACGCGCCGACGGTGGTGACGGACAGCATCAGCATCAAGGCGTAGTGGATGAGCGCCGGCGAGAAGCCCATCACCGCCGCAAGTTCAGGGTCAAACGTCGCCAGCTTCAGCTCTTTATAAAACAGCGTGACGAAGCCCAGGTTGAGCAGGGTGAGCGCCCCCAGCATCCACAGCGATTGCGGGCCTAGGTTGATCCCGTTCACGATCAGCATGTCGAACGGCGCGAACTCGATGTTGCCGTAGAGCACCGCGTCGGTATCTAAGTGCACATCCTCGTAATAGCGCGAGGTGATGAACACGCCCAGCGCGAACATCGCCGGGAAGACGATGCCGATGGCCGATTGATCGCCGACTTGCCCGCTGTTGCGCAACGCTTCCACCAGGGTGACGGTGACGACTGCCGCCAGGGCTGCGCCGGCGAAGCCGGCCAGCGCGCTGGGCCCTTGGGCCAGGAAGTAACCGGCCACCAGCCCCGGCAAGATCGCGTGGCTGATCGCGTCGGCCATCATCGCCATGCGCCGGAGCACCAGGAAGCAGCCGATCAGCGCGCACGAGGCGCTCAACAAGACGCCGGTCAGGACGATCACGGCAAAGGCGGACATCCCTGCTATCCCCCGGAGCGGTTGAGCCTGCGCCAGACCAGGCCGCGGGCCGGCGCAAACAGCAGCGAGAGGACCACAATCAAGGTGAGGCTGAGGATGGTCACTGGGCCGGTGGGGATGTTCTCCGCGCTCAGGCTGAGCAACGCGCCGGCCAGACCGGCGGCTGCGCCGAACAGCGCGGCCAGCACAATCATTATGCCCAGCCGGTTGGTCCACTGCCGCGCGGCGACCGCCGGCCCGATCAGCATGGCCGCCATCAGCACGACGCCGACCGTTTGGAGGCCGATCACGATGGCGACCACGACGAGCGAGGTCAACAGCACGCTGAGCGCTTGCGTCGGCAAGCCGATGCTGCGGGCGAAGAGCGCGTCAAAGGTCAGCAGCTTAAACTCCTTGTAGAACAGCGCCGTCGCCCCGATTGCGATGGCAGCGAGCACGGCTATGACGAACACATCCTCTTCGATAAGTGCCGCAGCTTGGCCGAAGAGGAAGCGATCCAGGCCGGCTCCTTGCGCGTCCCCGCGCTTGGTCAGGAAGGTCAGCAGGGTGATCCCCACCGCGAAGAAGGTGCTGAGCACGATGCCCAGCGCGCTATCTTCGCCCAGCCGAGCCTGTTGCACGATCTGCAGAAGCGCGAGCGCGGCGAGCCAGCCGGCGATCGCCGCGCCGAGCAGCAAGACCAGCGAGGATTTCGAATTCGTCAACAGATAGGCCAAGCAGATGCCGGGCAGCGCGGCATGGGCCAGCACATCGCCCAGCAGCCCCTGCCGGCGCAGCACAGCGAAGCAACCCAGCACGCCGCTGATCACGCCCAACAGGCCGCTGCCCAGCGCCACGTTGCGCGCGGTGTAATCGCTCAAAAGCTCTGCCATGCTCATCGCTTGGCCTGCTCAAGCTCCTCCTCGAAGTGTTGGAAGTGCGCGATAGCTGCCCGCATCGAGCCGCCGTAGGTCTTGCGCAGGTTGTCGGCGGTGAACGTCGTCGCCAACGGCCCGCTGGCGATCACCCGCACGTTGAGCAGCACCACCCAGTCGAAGTATTGCGGCGCGGAGTCCAGGTCGTGGTGCACGCAGATGATCGTCCTCCCCTGCCGCGCGAGGTCCTGGAGCACGCTCAGGATGGTCTGTTCGGTCACCGCATCCACGCCGGCCATCGGCTCGTCCAGGAAGTAGACGCTCGCGTCCTGGGCCAGCGCGCGCGCCAAGAAGACCCGTTGCTGCTGCCCGCCGCTCAACTGGCCGATCTGGCGGTCCGCATAGTCCGCCATGCCCACCTGATCCAGGCAGGCGAGCGCGCGATCGCGTTCGGCCCTACCTGGCCGGCGGATCCAACCGAGGCGTCCGTAGGTGCCCATCAGCACCACGTCCAGCACCGTGGTGGGGAAGTCCCAGTCCACGCTGCTGCGCTGGGGCACGTAGCCCACCAAATGGCGTTGCTTGGCATAGGGCTGGCCGTATATGAGCACGCTGCCGGCCACTGTGGGGACTAAGCCCAAGGCAGCCTTGAGCAGGGTGGACTTGCCGGCCCCGTTCGGGCCAATAATCGCGGCCAGCTTGCCGGCTGGGATCGCCAGGTCAACGTCCTGTAGGGCGACTTTGTCGCGGTAAGAGACGGTGAGGTCGTGGATGTCGAGCGCGTTCATTGTGTATTGCTTATTGCGTATTACGTATTGCGTATTACGGAATACGGAATACGCAATACGCTTTACCTCAACCCTCGCACAATCGCTTCTACGTTGTGCCGCATCATGCCCAGATAGGTGCCTTCGGGTGTGCCTTCATCCCCCAGCGCATCGGAGAAGAGCGCCTCGCCGATGGCCACCGACCATCCCCTGGCTCGCACGGCGGCTTGCACAGCCCGGAGGGTGGCCGGCGAGACGCTGGTCTCGACGAAGATGGCTTTGATCCGCCGCGCTGCGATCAGCTCGGCCAGGGCCTGGACATCTCGCGCGCCGGCCTCGCTCGCGGTGTTGATCCCTTGTAGGCCGATCACCTCTAAACCGTAGCGCGCGCCGAAGTAGCCAAAGGCATCGTGGGCGGTGATGAGCACGCGCTGCTCGGCGGGTATCTCCGCGAGCCGCTCGCGAATATAGGCATCCAGCGCCTCTAGCTGGGCCAGGTACGCTTCAGCGTTTCGGCGATAGATGTCGCGCCACTCTGGATCGGCCTCGCCCAGCGCCTGGGCGGTGATCTTGGCCGCCTCGCCCCAGAGCGTAGGGTCAAACCAAATATGCGGGTCGTAGGCTTCCTCCGTCTCTGACACCTTGATCAGTCGGCCGGGGTCAATCGCTTCCCCGACGCCCACGACGGGCTTGCCGGCTCGGCCCATGGTGTGAAATAGCTCGGCCATGCGCCCTTCCAGATGCAGGCCGACGTAGAGGACCAAGTCGGCGCTGTCGAGCTTGATCACGTCGCCGATGGTGGGCTTGTAGAGATGCGGGTCAACGCCCGGCCCCATCAGGCCCTGAACGAGCACGCGCTCGCCGCCGATCGCCCGCACCAGGTCGGTAAGCATGCTCACCGTGGTCGTGACCCGCAGAGGATGTTCAGCCTGTCTTGCCTGTGAAGGCCGAGGCGCGCAGCCCGCTAACAGGAGGCACAGGGCGAGCAGCGCGCTCACGATGCAAGAGCGTCTCATGCACTCATTTAGGCGAGCCTAAAATCCAAGGCCAATTGTAATTTAGGCTTGCCTAAATGTCAAGCCGCTCGGCGATTCAGATGGGGAGTCGGCGACAACGGGTTGCCCACTTCGGCAGTATGTCCCGGGATTGCCGGTCAGTGCGCCGAAGGAGCGCGCCAGCGCATGCCACTCGCCAGGCCAACGCTCTGTGTGCTGAGATCGGCGTTCTGTCCTTGGCCCGTGTGTGCGACCTAGGCGTGCGAGCGCGCATTTAGAATGCAAACAACATGGCAACCTTCGTGTTGCTCTACTCCGACACAGGCGGCGGCCATCGCACTGCGGCGGATAGTATCCGCCAAGCATTTAGCCTGCTCAATGGTCATTCGCATCGCGTGGAGGTCGTCAACGCCATTCGATATCTGCCGCGCCCGTTCAACCGCAGCGAAGCCACGTATCGGATCGCCATTAACCATGCGCGCTGGCTCCATCACTTGAATTACCTGTTGCTCGACGATGTCACGCGCATGGAGGTCGTGGGGGCGCTGCTCAGCCGGCTGGACGGCGAGCGGTTGCAGGCGCTCTTTTGTGAGCATCCGGCCAACGTGTACGTGTCGTGCCAGCCGCACTTCAACCCGTTCATCCCGCGCGCGATGCGCCTTTGGGCGCCTCAGGCGCGCTATGCCCACGTCGTCACCGATCTGAGCCACATTCATAGCTTTCACGTTGCCCCGCTCGCCCAGCTCGTCACCACGCCGACCGAAGAAGCGCGCGCCGAGCTTCTGGCGCGCGGCCTCTCGCCTCAGCGCGTCATCACCACGGGGCAGCCGGTGATGCCCTCGCTCGAGGCGCGCGTTCGGCGCGGCGCGGGCTGGCGCGCCGCGCGCGGCCTGCGCAGTGACCTGCCGGTTGCCTTGTTGCTCAGCGGCGGGGAAGGCGGGGGATTGCTCGACAGGACCGCGCGCGCGATCGTCCGGGCAGGGCTGCCGCTCCAGTTGGTGGTGGTCTGTGGGCGCAATCAAGCGCTATACCAATCGCTGAGCAGGGCGATCAGCAGCCCGATGACCCACGTGTTAGGTTTTGTGGATGATGTGCCGGAGTGGATGGGCGCGGCGGACATATTAATCACAAAGGCAGGCTCCACGACGCTGGCAGAGGGGTTCGTCGCCGGCTTGCCGATCATCATCTTCGATGCCCTGCCAGGTCAGGAAGAAGGCCCGCGCGACTATGCAGTGAGTCACGGCGCCGCCGCTTGGTGCCCCACGCCGGAAGCTGTGGTCGCTCAACTGCGCCAGTGGCTGAACGACCCCAGCAGTCTGGCGCGCGTGCAGCAGGCCTCGCGCGCGCTGGCGCGCCCGCGCGCGGCGTTGGACATCGCTCAGGCGCTGCTGCGGTTGGTGGCCGAAGACGACCAAACTAGCGAGTAGTAGAACAGGCCGTGCTGCTCGGCGTGGACGCATTCCCAGCCGGCCTGCTGTGCCAGCTTGGCCGCCTCGGCGACGGTGTATGCGCGACGCACTGAAAGCACGCCATCGCTGCGCGTCAGGCGGTTGCGGCTGGTCAGGCGCGTCAGCAGCCAGGCAGCGGCCAGAGCAAGCCGGCTGCGCGACAGGTCAACCAGGATGACGCACGCGCGCGCTGCGCGCCGGCACTCGCGCAGCACGTCAACGGCCTGAGGCGGATCAAAGTGATGAAGGAGGTGGAGGCCGACGATCACATCCACGCCGGCGTCGCGCAGCGGCAGGTGCAGCGCGTCTGCCTGAAGGTAAGCAGCGGAACCTTGCTTTGAGCGCGCGATGCGCAACACATCCCATAGCAGGTCTGCGCCCACCCACCGACGAACTATCTGCGTGGACTGGAGGTCAGCGAGGAACTCGCCGCCGCCGCAGCCCAGGTCCAGGCCGAGCGCCAGGCGGCCGGCGCACGCGGCGCTCAAGCGCCGCCTGGCGAGCGCAAATGCGCCGAGCCGGCGCCCGTAGCGCGCCATGTCGTTTAGGTTGTCGCGCAGCTCGGCGAGATGCGCGTAAGCGCGCCGGTCGAGCAGCTCAGGCGCGCCAGCGCTGCGCTGCATCAGCGGACGATGCCGGTGCGCAGGGCTTCTTTCACCTCGCCGATGGCCTTGGTGACCTGAATGCCGCGCGGACAGGCTTCGGTGCAGTTGAAGACCGTCCGGCAGCGCCACACGCCATCCGGCGCGCTGAGGATCTCCAGGCGCTGCTGGGTGGCTTGGTCGCGGCTGTCGAAGATGAAGCGGTGCGCCTGGACGATGGCCGCCGGCCCTACGTATTCGCCGCGCGCCCAGAAGGACGGGCAACTGGTCGTGCAGGCCGCGCACAAGATGCACTTCGTCGTGTCATCGTAGCGCGCGCGATCCTCCGGCGACTGCAGGCGCTCGCGGCCATCCGCGGGTGGAGGATCGTTGTTCACGAGGTAGGGCATGACGGCGCGGTAATGCGCAAAGAAAGGCTCCATGTCCACGATCAGGTCCTTGAGCACCGGCAGCCCCAGGATCGGCTCAACTGTGATGGTGTCGCCCTCTTTGGCGATGTTCTTGATGAGCACCTTGCAGGCCAGCATATTGCGGCCGTTAATGCGCATCGCGTCGCTGCCACAAATGCCGTGGGCACAGCTTCGCCGCAGGGCCAGCGTGCCGTCCTGATTCCACTTGACCTCGTGGAGGGCGTCGAGCACGCGGTCGGTCGGCTCAACTTCTACAGTGTATTGCTTCCAGTATGGCTTGGCGTCCTTCTCCGGGTCGTAACGCTTGATTTTGAGATTGACCTTCATCCGGCACTTCCTCTCGGTTAAACGCCTCTGCTGACTATTCCAGCAGGAAATTGCCCTAGTACTTGCGTTCCTGGGGCTGGATGCGGGTGATGCGCACCGGCTTGTACTTCACGGTCAGCGTCCCGTTCTTCCACACCAGCGAATGCTTGAGGAAGTTCACGTCGTCGCGCTGCGGATAGTCCTCGCGGTAGTGGCTGCCGCGGCTTTCGGTGCGGGCCAGGGCAGCGAACGCCGTGACCTCCGCCAGGTCAAGCAGCGCGCCCAGCTCCCAGGCTTCCATCAAGTCGGTGTTCCACTTGTATCCCTTGTCCTCGACGCGGATGCGCTTGTAGCGCGCTTGGAGTTCATGGATTTTGTCCAGGGCCTCCTCCAGGCCGGCGCCGGTGCGGTAAACACCGACTTTGTCGTCCATCATCGCCTGCATCTCCTTACGGATGGTGCTGGGGCGCTCGTCGCCGTTGCTGTTGCGCAGGCGGTCCAATTGTGCCGCGCCGTCCTTGGCAGCGGCGTCTTTGTTGATAGGCCTAAACGAGGCCTGCTTGCAATACTCGGCCATGTGCTTGCCACCACGCCGACCGAAGACCACCAGGTCCACCAGCGAGTTCGTGCCCAGCCGGTTTGCTCCGTGCACGCTGACGCAGGCCACTTCGCCGGCGGCATAAAGCCCTTCGATGACGCGGCCGGTCTCGTCGGCCAACACGCGGCCATCGTTGTCGGTGGGGATGCCGCCCATCGCGTAGTGGGCGGTGGGCTGGATCGGCACGGGTTCTTTGATCGGGTCAATGCCCTGATAGACGCGGGCAAATTCAATAATGTCCGGCAGGCGCGTCTCCAGGTAATGCGCGTCAACGCGCTTGGGGTTGCCGTCCTCTTCAAAGTAGCGGTTGATCACCTCTGGCCGGAAGTCGAGATAAACGTAGTCCTTGCCGTCCACACCGCGGCCTTCGCGGATCTCCTGATAGATGCAGCGCGAACAGATGTCGCGCGGGGCAAGGTCCTTCAACGTGGGCATATAGCGGGCCATGAAGCGCTCGCCTTTGCCGTTGATGAAGACCGCGCCCTCGCCGCGCGCCGCCTCGCTGAGCAGGATGCCCAGTTTATAGACGCCGGTGGGATGGAACTGGAAGAACTCCATGTCCTCCAAAGGCAACCCCCGCCGCAGGACCGCTGCCGGCAGATCGCCCGTCAGCGAGTGCGCGTTGCTTGTCACCTTCCACATCTTGCCGAAGCCGCCGGTCGCAATTAGGGTTGCTTTGCTGTGGAAGACGTGAATATCACCGGTGGCCAACTGCACCGCCACCACGCCGTCGCACCGACCGTCTTCGATGAGCACGTCAATCACTTGGAACTCATCGAAGAAGCGCACGTTGTTCTTGATGCAGTTTTGGTAGAGGGTCTGAAGGATCATGTGGCCGGTGCGGTCAGCAGCGTGACACGCGCGCATGACCGGCTTCTTGGTCTCGTTGTTGGTGTGGCCGCCGAAGCGCCGCTGGCTGATCTTGCCGTCGGGCGTGCGGTCAAACGGCAGGCCCATGTGCTCCAGCTCGATCACCGCGTCGATCGCCTCGCGGCACATGATATCCACAGCGTCTTGATCGCACAGGAAGTCCCCGCCTTTGATGGTGTCGTAGGCGTGCCACTCCCAGTGATCTTCTTCCAGGTTGCCCAGCGCGGCGCTGATCCCGCCCTGGGCGGTGCCGGTGTGCGAACGGGTGGGGTAGAGCTTGCTGATGACGGCGGTATTGACGGACTTGCTGGCGTGGAGCGCGGCCATCAGGCCCGCGCCGCCGGCGCCGACGACAATAGCATCGAACTGATGATAGTGAAACATACCAACTCCTTTACCTTAACGGGGATGAACTCCCGACAGACTGAGCAGCAGAGTCCAACACGCGAATCGTCTTTGGTATTGTAACAATGGGCGTTTGCGGCTGGCTTGGATGAAAGTA
>JAGHYX010000088.1 GCA_017743375.1 Chloroflexota bacterium | reverse complement strand
TACCGCTGCGCCCGCACGGTCAATAGGTGTGGCTCCACGTGTTGAACGCCAGGCAGCTTGGCCAGGTCGGCCATGCCGCGCAGCGCTTCGGCGACGTCCTCCTCAGCATGCTGTAGCCAGCCGGCGTTCGGCGCATAGGGCAGCACGTGGGTGATCACATAGCCCAGCTTGCGGAACGCCTCGGCGTGCGCCTCCAGCGACGCCTCGTCGTCCAGCCGCACAAAGATGCGGCCGGTGGGCACGAACATCACCCCGCCGCTGCCCATATAGACGGCGCCGGCATCGGCCGTCGGCGCCGGCTCGCCGCGCATCACCAGATATGTCACGCCGTCATCTTCCAGGGTCAGGGTGACATTCCTCTGCTGGGTCTGGCTTGTGCTCTTGACCACATAGAGCTTGTCGGCCCGCTGATAGGTCTGCTCTGGATGGCTGCTGCTCGCGCACAGGCGCGGCGGATAGTGCGTCAGGCAACTCATGGTGCGCGCTCCCGATCGGTTGACAAGGCGCCGTGACCCTTATATTATCGCATCACACCCAAATATTGCTCGCGTGCGAGCGCTGCCCAGACAAAGAAGGCAACCACAATGAACACCTATACCGTGCATTATGGGGGGAAGGGGGGCACGACCTACGCGCTGGTGGAGAGCGCGGGCCTGCTCGCCGTGCGCACGCACAGCCGCAACCCGATCGAGATGCAGCTCATCGGCAGCGCGTCGCTCTCCGATCAAGCGCTGTCGATCCTCCAACAGTTCGAGTTGGTGGAAGAATACTTCGACGCCGGTGTCACGGTCTGGCAAGCGCAGGTGGAAGGCGATCCCGCCGCCCTGCGCGACGACGCCCGCGCTGTCCTCAAACGCGAAGCCGACGTGCGCTTCGCCGGTCGGGTCTTAATGGACCCAACCTCGCAGCTACCGGTGCTCTATACGGAGAACCTCTTCGTCAAGTTCCGCGACGACGCGGGACAGGCCACCTGCCGGCGACTGATCAAGCAATACGGACTTGAGATCAAAGCCGTCTTGGAGTACGCACAGAATGCCTACTTTTTGGCCGCGCCGGAGGGCATCGGGCGCGAGGTGTTCGGCCTGGCCGAGCGCCTTTTGGACGAAGAAGCGGTGGAGCTGTGCCATCCGGAGCTGGTGCGCCGCCCGCGCGAGCGGGTCGCCTTTCCCCAACAATGGCACCTGCGCAAGACCAAGATCGGCAATCAGGTCATTGATCAAAGCGCCAACGTCGAGGCGGCCTGGGCGTTGTCGGAAGGGGAGGGGGTGACGATCGCGATCATTGACGACGGGGTGGATATTGACCACGAGGAGTTCCGCTCCGCCGGCAAGATCGTCGCCCCGCGCGACGTCACCCGCAAGACCGACGATCCGCGGCCAGGCAACTTGAACAACCACGGCACGGCCTGCGCCGGCGTGGCCTGCGCGAATGGCGCCTTCGGCGCTTCGGGCGTGGCGCCCAAGGCGCGCCTGATGCCGATCCGGTTGGTCTCTGGTCTGGGTTCGCAAAGCGAGGCCGAGGCGTTCGTCTGGGCTGCCCAGCATGGCGCGGATGTGATCTCTTGTAGCTGGGGGCCGCCCGATGGCCGCTGGTGGGATGCCAGCGACCCCGTGCATAACCAGGTCGTGCCCTTGCCCGACTCCACCCGGCTGGCGATTGACTATGCGATCCGCAACGGGCGCAACGGCAAGGGCTGCGTGATCCTCTTCGCCGCCGGCAACGGCAATGAGAGCGTGGACAACGACGGCTACGCGAGCTACGAAAAGGTGATCGCGGTGGCCGCCTGCAACGACCGAGGCACCCGCGCCGCCTACAGCGACTACGGCAAGGCGATCTGGTGCGCCTTCCCCAGCAGCGATGGCCGTCCCTCGCTCACGCCCGGCATCTGGACCACCGATCGCAGCGGCGCGGCCGGCTACAACCCCGGCTGGGTGAGCCGCGGTGACGCGGCGGGCAATTACACGAATAGCTTCGGCGGCACGTCCAGCGCCTGTCCAGGCGTGGCCGGCGTCGCCGCGCTCATCCTGGCTCGCAACCCCGACCTGCGCTGGGACGAAGTGCGCGAGGTGATCAAAAATGCCTGTGACAAGATCGATCCACAAGGCGGCAACTACGATGCCAACGGTCACAGCCACTGGTACGGCTATGGGCGGGTGAACGCGCGCAGGGCAGTGGAGCTGGCCGTGCCGGCCCAGAAGCAACCGGTCGTCACCGTCGCCGTTCGCCGCGATGTGACCATCCCCGATCGGAAGTCGGCGCAACTCAGCGTGATGGTGGCCGAGGAGCGCCCGCTGAAGGCGCTCAAGGTGAGCGTGGACATAGAACACAGCCACTGCGGTGACCTGGTGGTGACGCTCAAGCCCCCGCCGGCCTCCGGCATCGAGGACATCGTGTTGCACAATCGCCAGGGCGGGGCGGCCCGACACCTCAAGCAGACATACGACGCGGTCAATACGCCGGCGCTGGCGGCGGTGGCCGGCAAGTCGCCGCAGGGTAAGTGGACGCTGCTGGTGGAGGACAAGGCCCGTTATCACAAGGGCAAAATTCGCGAGCTGAAGCTTGAGATGAGCTTCGCCTGAGTGAGAAGCTGCGGATTCCCTTGTATGCTCCCTGCTCTTCTTGATTGCCTCTCGCTGTTCATCGGTGGGGCGTGCTTCACGGGCGCGCAGCCGCCGGCTGACCTAGAGTTAGGCGCGGCGCGTGCAGTCGGCGCGCTGCTGGACGCCTATCGCGCCAGCGGGACAGACTGGGTGCTCGTCAGCAACGAGGTGGGCATGGGGATCGTGCCGGAGAACGCCTGGGCGCGGGCGTAGCACGATGCACTGGGCCACGCCAATCAAATCGTGGCCGAGGCAGCGGATGAAGTCGTCTTCATCGTGGCTGGCCTGCTGCTGCGCTTAAAAGGATGACGCGCTACACGCCTATCATGATCATGGGCTGCACCAGCGACGCCGGCAAGTCGTCCATTTGCACGGCGCTGTGCCGGCACTTCGCCAACTGCGAGGTGCGCGTCGCGCCCTTCAAAGCCCATGTAGTCTCCCTCTTGATTAACAGGGAGACTATCGCAGTCGAAGCGCAGACCGTTGGGTGACAATTGACTAATTTCAGAAAGTGCAGATGAGTTATGCAAGCCATAGAGTTCCAAGCCGTGATCAAGAACGGTGTCATTGAGATTCCTCGCCGCTATCTGAGAAATCTCTCCAACCGTGTACGGGTCATCTTGCTGATCGAGCAGACACCCGAAACCACAGCGAATTTCATTGACCAACTTCTTGCTCAGCCTGTGCGCGTGCAGGGGTTTCGCCCCTTAACTCGTGAAGAAATTTATGCCAGATAATCAAGTCACCAACTGCTTCATTGATACTAAATCTGGCTATACGCTTTTATCGAGACAGACGATACGACCAAGTCTGTGACAGCACGCGCGCTGATCCGTGAGAGCGAGGCTGTCGTCAGTGTTCAACGAAGTGTGCGTCAATTTATTGCGACGTGCGAACTTCACTGAAGCGCAAATCACCCAACTGATCGAATCGTTTTACGACAGGTGCTGCGTGGTCGAGTTGACCAAGTCAGACTTGCTGATGGCGTCCCGGTTGCGCCAGAAGGTACTCATTATCTTTCTGGGACAGCACAATTGTGGCAGCAGTCTTAAGTGCTGATGTGCCTATTTTATATTCTGAAGACATGCAATATGGACTGATAATTGAAGGAAAGGTTCAGATACGCAATCTGTTTATCTAGTAGCGTCATCCAACAATCGCTTCTAGCCAACTGCTTCGCTCGCTCCGCGTGTGGTCAAATCGTGTGCTGTTGGGTGGCTCACCACTTTGCGCTCACCAGCGCCAAGACACCTTGTCTTCGATCGGCGAGCGCTGGGCCGGCGGTGAAGCGCCATCGGCCGGCCAGCCCAAAAAGAAGAACCCCAGCAGCTTTGACGGCGGGGTGAGGCCGACGAAGTCGCGCACGCAGTCATGGCGCACGATCTCGCCGCTCACCCATTTGCCGGCATAGCCCAGGCTGTGTGCCACCAAGTGGATGTGCTGGACGGCGATCGCCACCGAGGCCAGGTCCTCCCACTCCGGCATCTTGTCCTGGCCGGTGCGCAACATGCCGATGCTGATCCAGACCGAGGCGCCCAGGGGCCGGCGGCGCTGGGCTTCCTCAGCCGCGGGGTCGTATTTCTCCGCCGGCGTGAGCAGGCGATAAGCCTCGGCGAAGCGCTCGCCGAGCGCCGCGCGGTGCTCGCCGGCGAATACCGTGAAGCGCCATGGCTCGGTTAGGCCGTGCGAGGGCGACCAGTTGGCGGCCTCCAACATCAGCCTGACGTGTTCCTGCGGAATCGGGTCGGGCCGTAGCGCCGGCAGAGCATACGATCTGC
This sequence comes from Chloroflexota bacterium, assembly GCA_017743375.1. Classification (GTDB taxonomy): domain Bacteria; phylum Chloroflexota; class Anaerolineae; order J036; family Brachytrichaceae; genus JAAFGM01. Next base: position 5,822 of record JAGHYX010000088.1, on the reverse strand, counting down.
GGGTGCGGATCAACTCAAGCAGCACCTGTGCTTGCGCGTTCATGGCGCGAATTGTAACGACGGGAGCGTTCAACTTTGCCGCCATGCGCGAGCGCTGCGCTGAGCGCGTAGATCAATCGCCAACCTAAGACAAAGGGGGCACTGGATGCCAGCGCCGGCCCGACGAAGGCCATCAGGACGGTGGGCTGGCCGAGCAGCCAGGCGCGCAGGAACAACCCGGCCGGCACAGCGAACAGCCAAGCCAACAGCGAACGCCAAAGGAACAGCCCAACATCGGCCCGCATCACCGGCGCGCGCGCCGGATAAGCGCCCAACGCCCAGGCCAGCAGCGCAAACGGCGCGCCGATGCTGGCGATTTGGAGAATCGCGCGCAGCGCTGCGTCCGGCGCCGCCAGCGTGTTGTGAAAGATCTGGCCGACGACGACAAAAGCGGCGGCCGCCAGCACGTCCCCGATGAGGAGCTGCCGAGGGAAGGCGCGCATCTTAAGCCCCCCTCTGCGCCGCCGGCTTGAGCTGGACAGCCATCGGTGCCTCGCGCACCGCCAGTTGGAAGCCGATGAACAGCAGCACCACCCCCAACAGGATGCCGGCGAACTTGAGCGTCGAGCCAAACGCGGTCAGCTCCGGCGTGGTCTCGGCCAGTTTGACCAGCGACCCGCCGAAGGCCGGGATGATGCCGCCGATGGCGATGAAGACGTTACCCACCACCCGGTTGGGCATGATCTGCTTGCGGAAGAAGAGGATGGCCGAGTAAATCGCCCCGCCCACCAACAGCACTGTGCCGTAGCCGTTCATAAACGGCGGCAGGACGCGCCGCACCGCGCTCTGCGGCAGGATCTCGCGGTAGCGCTCGGTGAGGAAGGCGCCGACGTCGTCGCCGGGGTTGAAGGCCGCCGCGTTCAGCGACAGGCTGAACATCCACACCAGTGAGGCGACAACCAGGACACCGATCAGGACATCGGTCACCAGGCGCACCTCCCGCCGACGCACGAGCAGATGCAGCGTGCCTTGGCCGAGGATGGGCGGGATGACCAATGCACCCGTCCAATACCACAGCCGAAAGGCAGGGTCGCTCCAACCGAAGGCCAGGATCGCCTCGCAGACGCCGGCCAGCGCCCATAGCACCAATCCAATGCCCCACAAGAGCAAGTGGGTCTTATCCCATCCCTTGCGCACATAGCGCTGCAAGACCAGAAACGCCAACACTGCCGATACGACTGCCGTCGCCACGCCAAGATAAAAGCTGATGCCCATGCTTAACACACCTCTTGCTTTATGGTAGCCTGAACCTGCGATCCGCACACCTGAAGGAATTCACAGGCCAGCGCTGCACATCCTCACATTTGAGCGTAGCCATCCCGAATTCAACGCGCTAGCCACACAGTCAACCTGATGACTTGACACAGGTTAAGTCGGCTGCACGTGAATAAATGAAGCGACCTCGGGGCTGATCGCCACCTCGCGCTCGCCGCGACCGGGCGCGTCGAAGACGTGGAGGTGCAGCGGTCCGTTGAACGGCGCGCGGCATCGTAGGCAGATCGCCCTCCCCGGCAGAAGGCCCAGCGCGTCGAGGTAGCGCAGGATGCCCGGATCGTGGGTGAAGATGCGGCTGAGCGCGCCCGTCGTCCCTTCGCTTAGGCTGAGCAGCGGGCGATCCAGGACTGCCTCAATGCGGCCTTCGGGGCTGGGAATTGGGTGTCCATGCGGACAGCAGCGCGGGTGGCCGGCGCGCGCGAACATGCGCTCGATGACCTCATCGGGCAGATAAGCGGCGCTGCGCCAGGCGGCGGTGAAGACCTCATACCACGGATAGCCCATCACGCTCACGAGGAACGCCTCGAAGACCTCGTGCTTGCGAACTGCGCGCAGCGCGACGCGCTCGCCTTTCGGCGTGAGCGCCAGCCCGCACGCACCATCGCGCACCAAATAGCCGCGGCGGATGTAACGCGCCGCGCGCCGCGACACCGCCGGCGCCGTGACGCCCAGGGCCTTACCCAAGACGTTTAAGGTGACGCGCGGATGCTCTAACTCAGCAAGATATACGGCCTTGAGGAACTGCGCGCTCAGCGCTGATGACTCTTGTGCCGCCATGCAAATAGCAGACGGGCAGTCTAAGATGCGCCGGTGCGCTTGTGAGAGTGTGCTTGTTAAGCACGGGCGTTAATGAAATGCAACGCAGAGGATTAAGCCCGGTTAACGACCGCAGCCCAACCAGCGCAGCCGCGCGCGAGCCGGGCGAAGTGCCTCAGCGGCTGCGTCCGCCGAAGCGATGCCGGCATGGGTGGCCCCGTGCTGTTACCCTGTTGCGCTGCGCGGTGAGGGTTTGAGCGTTTTGGCGAGGTGATCCCTTGCCGGCGCTCAGGATGACGAGGGGAGGGCCGATGCGCTGGAATCCAGCACCACCTCGTGCATCTCGAGCTGATTGGGTGCCGTGAATGCCTCTTTGGGCAGGCTGCCGCTGCGGGCGTGGCCCTGGGCGAACTCCGGCGAACGCACCCAGGCCTCGAAGTGCTCGCGGCTCTCCCAGAACGTCAGCACGATGTACGGCGCGCCGGGCGTCGCCGGCCGCAACAGCAGGTTGCGGACGAAGCCGGGCATTTGGTCCACCAGGCGCGCGCGTTGGCTGAAGTTCGCCTCGAATTGCGCAGCGAACTGCGGGTCAACGAAGATGCGGTTTGCGGTCGTAAACATCCTTCGCTCAGGAGGGCTGGCTCAGCAACAGGTTGATGTCCTGATAGAGCATAAAGGCGATGAAGGCCACCATCGCAGCGGCCAGGCCGAGGTAGCGCCAACGCCATGAGGTGTTCCATAGGCGCCTGACGTTGTAGGCGATCGTCGCCAGCGCGATCAGGTCGATCACGGCGCTGATGCCAAACGAGAGGTCGTTCCGCAGCCCGAAGAGGGGCAAGACAAACGGCAGGACGATGTATTGAAGCGTGCAGCGCACCGAGACGAAGATCAGCGAGCCGGTCATCAGCCGGTCGCCGCGCCTGACCACCTCCGCAGGTGGCGTTGACGGTTGAACAGGTGTCTCCATAGTTTGATTCGCGTATGTTAGCCCGCCTTGGCCACGGCCACCGACTGGCGCAGCCCCGGGCTAAACCAGACCACCCCGAGCATCAACCCCAGCGTCACGATCCCCAGCAGATAGGGGAAGGATTGGTTGACCTGATACAGGCCCGTGCCCAACAGCGGCCCAATCATCGAGGACAGCCCGACGACCGAGGCAGTCAGGCCGCTCACTGCCCCATACTCCGTCGCGTTCACCGCCAGGGTCATCGCCGAGGTGAAGCCCGGCTCGTTAAAGCCGATCCCGATCGCCAGCAGGACAAAGGCCAGCACGAACATCAGGAACGAATTCGCGTTGAGCAGCATCACGTAGCTCAGCAGCGAGGCCAGCAGCCCGATCCGCAACAGCATCACCGGCGGCAGCTTGATTCGGCGGACGATCCCCAGTTGCACAGCGACCACGGTCAAGCCGGAGATTACCAGCGCAACGCCGATCGTCTGGGCTACCTGCTGTGGCGGCAGCGCCAGCCGGTCGGCCACGAGGAAGCCGCCGGTGATCTGGGCCATGACCAGCACCACGTTTGCGATCAACCCGACCAGCAGGAACTGGCGAATGCGGGCATCGAACGGGCTGAGGCGCGGCGGTTGCTCGCGTTGAGCTGCCGTCTTCGGGTTCGGCAACCGCCAAGCCGCGATGAGGCCGCTGGCGATCGGCAGCAGCGCAGCAGCCGCGAGCGGCACGATCAGCCCCAAGTTGGCGAGCGCCGCGCTCACCGCCGGGCCGATCACAAAGCCCATGCCGGTGGCCGCGCCGAGGCTGGCCATCGCGCGGGTGCGCTGGTCGGGCGTCGTCACGTCGGCGATATAGGCTTGCGCAGCAGCCGGCGAGCCAGAGAACAGCGCGCCGGCGATGATCCGCCCGACGAACAGCAGCGCGAACAACGCGCCACCGGCCAATAAGCCGCTCAGGCCGGCCTGCGCCACCAGCGTGAAGATGCCCAGGCCCAATCCCAGGCCGAACAGGCCGGTGATGAAGACCGGCTTGCGCCCGACCAAATCGCTGCGCCGCCCCCAAAACGGACCTGCCAGAAACCAAGCAAACGCCGAGACACTTTGGATCAAACCGGCCTGCACTTCCGTCAAGCCCAGCGTGCGCACCAGCGGGGCGAGCAGCGGGCTGAGCATCGCGAAGCCCATGTAAGCGCCAAACAAGCCGATTAACAGGATGCGAATATGGCTCACGGAAGGTCAACATACGATGCCCAGATTACAGCCGGCTGAGGACGGCCTTAAGAGAGCCGACTTAGAAACGCAAGCAGGTCGTGCGCAAACGCTTCTGGGAGGTCGCGCCAGGGTTGGTGACCGGCTCTAGGGTAGATGATCAACGCGCTGGTCGGCAGGGCTTTCTGTAGTTGACGTCCCTGGCCTACGGGGATAAACGCATCGGCTTCGCCCCACATAATCAGTATCGGGATGCGTGGCATCGCGGATAGCGCGCCGGCTCGTAGCGGCGCGCGATCAGCCAGCACAGCCTGACCAAATGCGCGCAAGCCAGCCTCCCAGCCGCGCACGCGGGTAAAGCGCGCTTCAGCAGAAGCCATTGCATCGCTCACTTTGGCAATCCCCAGCTGGGCCTGAAGGAAGTCACGCAGCCGAGTGTCTTTAAAGTAAGCCCGCAACTCTGCTTCTGCCCAGATCGAGATGGGATTCAACGATTGGAGGAAGATGGTCGCCAGCGCAGGCAGAGCTGGATTGGCCAGCGGATTGCCAGCGTCTTCTTCATTGGCAACACCGCCGATCTGTGGCGCAACCAGCACCAGCCCCGCGACGCGCGCAGGATGGCGGAGCGCCACCTGCGCGACCACTGCGCCGCCTGCGCTGTGACCCAGCCAAACTGCGCGCTCAAGGCCAAGCTCAGCCAGCCATTCGGCCAGCAAGTCCGCCTGACTTGCTGCCGTCATCGGCGCACTGGCGCGTTTGTCTGAGAGGCCAAAAGGTGGCCGGTCAATGGCCAAGACGCGGTATCCTGCGCTGGCCAGAACGGGGATCAATTCGGCGAAGTCCTGCGTGCTGCCCAACAAACCATGCACGAGGACGATCGGTTGACCTTCTGGCGGGCCTGCCTCGACCATGTAAAGCGTGATATCCCGCACTGTGACGAATCGGCCATCGGGATCTGCCAGCGCTGTTGCCGACAGCGCCGCCGCCGGGGGCGCTGTCGTGATTGCCCAAATCATGCGGCCAACGCCGAGTGCGAACATTACGAGCACCAGCACGACCAGCAGACGAGCGAGGGACAGAATACCTTTTCGCATCGGCTAGCTTTATAAACTATTCAGGCTGTCCTTCCGCCTCTGATTGAACCATTTGCAGCAGCAGAACTGCTGCGGTGAGGAAACGCACGCGGCCGGCACTATCGACTTTACTGGCAAGACTGTCGCCATGTTCGCGCTGGGCGCTCAAGGTGGGCTACTCCGATAGGGTAGGGGAACTTGGCGGTCAGATCGTCGGGCTTTGGCCAACTGAAGGCTATGAGTTCACCCACTCCGACGCAGTCGTGGATGAGGGCTGCTTTGAGGGCTTGGCCATTTCAATCAGCCACGCTGAACTGATGAGCGAGTGGCGCTTGCTGCGCCTTTATTGGTGGGCAATACACCGACAAGCTTCAGCCAAGCAACTCATCAATGCGCCAGAAACGCGCTCCCAGGTGAGCGAAGGCACTGCCTTCGCCCACCTTTTATGTGTATTGTGTTCAGCTCACCGCCGCCAGCAGCGCTTCGACGCGGTTGGTGTGTTCCCAGGGCAAATCCACG
>JAGHYX010000087.1 GCA_017743375.1 Chloroflexota bacterium | reverse complement strand
GAACTGCCCAAAGTAGACGCGGTATACACCCTGATCGTTTTGCAGCATAACCCACCGCCAATTATCTGCTGGATTCTGCGCAGCCTGCTCGAAGCCCTCAAGCCGGGCGGCGTGGCCTTCTTTCAGTTGCCGACATACTGGCGGGGCTACTCGTTCGATGCCAGGGAGTATCTGCGCACAGCGCACACGCGCGTTGGGCAGGTGGAGATGCACGCAGTGCCGCAGCGTCGCGTGTTCCAGATCGTGGCGCAAGCCGGCTGCCATGTTTTGGAGGTGCTGGATGACCCGTGCACCGGTTACAGCAGCGGCGATCTCTCCAACACCTTCCTGGTTCGGAAATCAAGCAAAACCTAACTCACAACCTCCATGAACGCCTTGAGCGCGCGCGACCAGGTGTAGTGTTGTTGAACGAAGCGGCGCCCACGCTCGCCCATCTCGTCTCGATGCTGAGGATTGTTGACGAGCCTCAGCACAGCATTGTCAAATGACTCCTGGTCGGTGTAGAAGTAACCCCCACCGCAGCGCGTCACCTGAAAGCGCAACACCTCGCACTGGCCGTTGACGATCGAAGGCGTGCCTACCGTCCACGCTTCCAGCAGCGATAACGAGAGGGATTCGGCCTTTGAGGGGGCAACGTGCGCCAGCGCAGCCGCCATTATGTCAGCTTTGAGCGCCGCCGGCACGAACCCTTCCGCTACGATGTCTTCGCGCTCTGGCGGCGACTCCGGCCCCTTGCCCAGCAAGCGCAACACCAGCGGCGACGGGTGGCGCTTCTTAAAGGCGATGAAGCGCTGATATAACTCGGCGATGTTCTTGCCGCTCTCCAGCCGGCCAGCGTAGAGCAGGAACGGTCGGCGATCCTCGCGCTGCGCCCAGAACCGCTCCGCACTACCTGACAAGGGCGTGATGCCTAATGCCACGATGCCCACGTTTGGGTTGGTCATGCCCAGCCGGCGTGCCAGCGCCAGCTCTGGCTCTGTGTTAAAGATCACGCCGCGCGAGCGGTTCAGCATGCGCATCACGGGGCGCGTATAGGCCGGCGGCTCATCGTGCAGACACGCCCACACATATGTCTTGTGCGGTGAGACCAGGGCAGCATGAAAGGCGTAGTAGTAGGGCATGACGATAATCGCGTCGTAGTGGCTTTGGTGCGCATCCAGCCAGGCGCACAAGGCGGCGCTGAACGGCATGTGGCGCGCCCATTCGTTCTCCTCAGAGGTCGAAAGCCCGCTGGATCGGTAGAAGTGATAGTAGCTGAGCTCCTGATGGCGCCTCAGGTCATAAAATTGATGAGCGATGGGGAATCGCAAAACGCGCACGCCGTTGACTACTTCCACCCCGGCCGGCAGATCGTTGCTGGGCTGAAAGTGCACGGTGGCCGTGGTGGTTAGCACGTCCACCTGCGCCAGATTCCAGCGCATAAGTTGTTCGATCATCAAACGCCCGTGATACTCGGCGCCTCCCAGGATGTGTTCGCCGTAACGCAGAAAGACCCAGGCAATCTTCATGGACTACGCTCCATCGCTCAGCATTCGATTCAAGCGATCTGCGATGCGTTGCGCATCGGTCTGCATCTTCTGAACCTCAACTTCGGCTTTTTTGTCCAGGGTGCCGATGATCTGCTGGATAGCGGCAGCCAGGGAGTGAATTGCTTCGGCGTGCTGCGCGTTCACCCTGGCCTGCTGCTGGCGATAGGCGCGCAACGCCCATTTCGCCGCCACGCCGAACCAGGCCTGCCGAAAAGCTGCGATTAGCCCCCCGACGATCGGCACGCGCGAACGAAACGTAAAGTCGCGAATTGCAAATAGTTCCTGCTGCGCCTCCTGCAGGCTGGCAGTGGCTGACCGAGCTACCTCAAGCGCGCTCGTCAGCGCCTGATTTAACGAGGCATTGCTCATGAACCAGAGCCAATCCCCTTCCTCGATGGGTGCCGGTGCCGCCAGAGGCTGGCGGCGAGCGAATGCTTCCGCCTGCCTCTCGAAAGCTGCCTGGTCCGCGTTCTCTGCTACTGCCATCCGCGCTACCGGAGGCTCTGGCAGCAGCCAAAGTGAAGCCCCTGCCTGTCGCAGCCGGCGACACAGGTCAACGTCGGCCAGAAACGAATCGCCCAGCTCCTGGTTGAAGCCGCCGACGTTGCGCAGCGCGCTGCTTCGGACCACAAAGATACCTCGCACGATGTGTTGCACCATATATGGCTCAAGCCGAGCCGCTCGTTGGCAACTTGGGTTGAGCATGTCGTGGCGAATGAGGTGGGGATATAGCAATTCCCAGCCATCACGATGGTATGTTGGGCTTTCCAGCCGCGCGCCACAGCCGGCAGCGTCCGGATGTTCGCTCAACCATTGCCTGGCGCGAGTGAGCCAGGCGATCGCCGACACTGGCTCAACTTCTGATGCAACGAAGGCAAACAGCTCCGGGGCGTCCGAAGCATCAACGTCACTGGCACACCAGATTGGCGCATCGCAATCTAAATCGAGCCAGCTTGAATGATCGAGTGCAGCTTGTTGGCAGGCCGACCGCTGCGCCGGGTGGAGTGAGTGGGCGAAAACTCGCGTGCGCATCGGAATTGTCGCAATTAAGATGGCGCTTGCCCGATCACCCAGCCGGGCGCAAAGGATAGTCCCAACACAGCACGTTCGACTCTCTCCAGGCGCGCTTCGAGCGTGCCCACGCCTCCGGGATCTGACAGGGGAGCAGTATCGGCCAAAATTGGCGTCCGCGTCTCACCGACGATGAAGCCTGCCACCTGCAGCAATACGCGCGCCGCAATCAAGTGTTCGCTGGCCTGGTTAGGGGTCGGATGCTGTGACATCGAGGGGGCGAGCAACAAAGCTAGCTTTCCGCCCGGCCTAAGCGCACGCCTTGTCTCGCCGATCAAAAGGGATAACGCGGCAGCATCGCCGACCAACGGAGAGATATTCAGGATAATGCCATCGCACGATTGCTTTTCGAGCGCCACCAGGTAGTCCATCGGCGCCTGTTGGTGCACAGCAAAGCCTTTGATCTGGGCAGCGATGGCAGCCGGTAGCGCAGCGTCGCAGCCCTGGACGGGGATGTTTGCCGCGCGCAAAGCCAGGAGCAGCGCGCCATCGCCGATGCCTACCACGTGGCAAAGGGTGCAACCGCGAAAGTGAGACAACAAGCTCGCGTAGCGATCTGCCAGATGCTGGGCGACGTCTGGCAGCATATAGTGCGCGGTAACCTGGATCAGGCTGCGGATCTGCGCTTCGAGCGCGGCCAGCGACTGGACGACGGCGCGATTGAAGGCCACCTGGCGCTCGATCATCGGATCAAGGTAGGGTTCGCGCAGGTGAGAGGTGAGATTGCGCCTGATCCAGGCAATCAAGCGGCCCACCAGCGGGGCCTGAGAGCGCACGGTGTATCCGCGCAACATGACGTCGGCCTGGGCCAGCAAACGACTTTGATCGGGAGACAGGACTTGAGGAGGGGCTGATGGCTGAGGGGAAGGCATCGTCGGCCAGGGAGGCAGGTCAACGGTATGCTCACGGGCCTTCTGTAACAGGCGGCTCAGGCTAGTTTCCCAGACCACTGGCAGAAACGCAGCAGCGCCCTGGCGCGCAGCGCGGCCGGCTTCGCTGCGCCGCACAGGGCTGCACATCCACTCAGCCAGCACCTGGGGGGTGGGCGCTATGGCAACACCTGACAGCCAGGCATACGCTTCGGGCGCGCCGATCGCGGCGACCGGGATGCCCCAAGCCGCCGCCGAGAGAGCGGCGAACTGGGCAACATCATCGTCGCCAATGATGAGACATACGTCGGCAGCCGGCAGCCTGCGCAGGAATTCCCCCAACCGGTGTCCCGCGATCGCCTGCCCGGCAGTGTTTTTGTCAAGCAACGCCATCGCTTGCTCCCACAAGTCTCGCCAGGCTGCCTGCTGTGAGGGATGATCAGATGATAGAAAGACTAGCGCCAGTGGTGCATTGTCCTCGGTTGCGCCCCAATCTTGCCGAAGTGCGGCCCGTTGAGCCAAGCGCGCTTCCTCACGAGGTGCGGGAAGCGCCGGCATCCCCAGCCAGTGCACCTGACCAGCGTTCTGAGCCAGCAAACGTTGCTGAGACGCCTGGGTGTTGGCCAGAACCACGTCGGCGGCCTGCAACTCCGGCCTCACTTCCTCCAGACAGTGCACATGTGCGATCACCACGCCTTGCCGAATCTCGCGCGGGTCCACTGTCAGCGGCTCGTTTGGAGTAATGTGTATCAACCACATGTCTGCGCGGGCGGCAGGGCGATCTCTCACCAGCTCGGCCAGTGGATCGTCGCCGCACAGGCGTGACGCGGGCGATGCAATGCGTACGGTTGCGCCAATGCGTAGCAGATGCCGGGCCTGAGCGCGCAAGACGTGCGACGCAAGCAGCGCCACGTTGTCGCTGGCTTCCGGCTCAGCAGAGGGAGATATGTAGTGGGGCGTCAGGATGCTAACTTGCATATCGAGAACCTTACCCTGATTCAGAAGCAATTCGCAGGCGTTTATTGCGCCCCAGGCGCAAGGCTCGAGCCAGGGCGCCCTCCAGGGCATCGCCGACCGACCGAGCGGTGAAGTGGGTCAGCACCTTTCGCCGACCGGCTTGGCCCATCTTTCGGGCCAGGTCCGGGTGTTGTTGCAGCTTGGCCAGATAGCCGGCCAGCCCCTCGACATCTCCAGGCTCGACAACAAATCCATCCACGCCGTGCGTGATGACGCCGGGCACAGCGCCGCTGTTGGCGCCGATCACCGGTTTGCCGCACACCCACGCCTCGGCATATACGATGCCAAACGCTTCGCCCGTCGAGGGCATGCACAGCACGTCGCAAGCTGACAGTAGGCGCCACTTGGTCTCCTCATCCACAGTTCCCAGATTGCGCCAGCGCATACGAAAACTCTCAGACCGTGTCGCATCTGGTAAGTTCTCTGTGGTGTCTCCTGGGCCGGCAGAAACCAGCAAGAGATTCGGAAACTCTTTGAGCAGGCGTGAGATCGCCTCTATTGTCTGATGAAAGCCCTTGTAGGCGACCTGACGCGCCAGGAAGGCAACAATGAATGCGTCGGCTGGCAGCCCAAGCTGTGCACGTGACGCAGTCTGTGCTGTTACTTCAGCAGGCATCGGGACGATGGGTGGGATTACCTGAATTCGAGAGCCTGGGATGCCGAATCGCGTTTGCAGAACACTGGCCTCAATGCCGCTCACTGGCAGAAGCAAACTGGCAGAAGACAGTATGTGCTGGCGTCCGGTTATTGCCCTGGGGAGTAATTGATCCAGGTGTAACAGGGGCACGTTGATCCAGACGGTATGAGCACGCTGGCTGACCAGGCAGACGACGAGACTGGTTAGCGTGCTTGCCGACATTGAGATGATGGCATCGTAACTCCTGGATCTGACAAGCAATGCTGCGAACAGCCCTGGCGCAACAGGTCCTTCGGCCAGCCAAATACCAGCTTCGTAGCGTCTTTGACCTGTTCTGAGGAACCCGCTGTAACCCCAGTCCATGAGACGCATAGTGCGCCGGCCGCGCTCCCACTGGCGAAAGCGCCAGACTCGCACCCCGCCGCGCTCCTCATAACTCGGAAGGCTTCCACGCCAGGTGGGCTGATGAGTGGAGCGCGTGGTGAAGACGTGCGCCTGGTGTCCGCGGCGGACAAGTTCTTCAGCCCACCCGGCGACTAGTTGTTCTGTGCCGCCGATCGCCGGCGGATACTGCGGGGTGACGAAGAGAATTTTCAGCGGCTGCATGCTTGTTGATAAACCTCGTACAGGCGTTGTGCGTGCGTCTCCAGCGACCAGTTCCGCTCAGCATGGGCGCGACAGGCGCGGCGCATGGCGCGGAAGCGATCGCCCGGCAGAGACATCGCAGCGCGAATCTTTTCAGCCAGGTGTTCGCCATCGCCGGCGCGGAACAGGAAACCGGTTTGCCCGTCCTGGATCAGCTCGGGAATGCCGCCAGCCTGTGCACCGATCACGGGTGTGCCGGCCATGAAACTCTCCAGGATGGAGAGTGGTTGATTTTCCTGCCAGATCGAGGGCTGCACTACTATATCTGCGTAGGCAAACAGCGTGCGCATCTGGTTGAACGGCACCCAAGGCAACGGGATCACATTGGGAAATTCCGCCAGCGCCTGTCGGTATTCCGGGGCAATGTAGCCAGCGATGATCCAGCGCCACGCGCGAAGCCGTTGATCGGCCTGTGCGTCTTCGCGCGTCAGCCAGCGCAGCGCTGCCAGCACAGAGTCGGCGCCTTTGTGCTCCATGAATGAACCGGCCATCAACAGCGTAAAGGCGTGCGTATCGCTGTGCAGCGCGCGGATGGCGGCGGGTTCGCTCAACGGCGCGGGCGGGTCGAGCGGGAGGCCGTAGGGCAGCGCCATGACGCGCGCAGCCGGGTAGCCGGCCTGGATGTGCAGGTCGCGGTAGCAGTGGCTTGGTGCGATGAACACGCGCACAAGTCTCAGCAGCAGCAGTCGGAACACTACGCGGCGCGCTGGCAGGTCGGCCCACCACTCCAGATGGCGGGCGCACGCACTACAGTTACGGCATTGACCGGGCGCAATCGTGCAGCGTGACCGATCGCGCCGATACATCATGTTGTTCGGGCACAGCGCCCACAGGTCGTGCAGGGTCTGGACGACGGATACGCCGACGCGCCAGCAGGCCAGCAGCGGCGCCAGGCTGGCGCCGGTGATGTTGTGCGCATGAACAATGTCGGGCCGAAACCGGCGCAACACCGCCAGCGTGCTCCGGTAGACGCGCTGGTCAAACAACTCGCGCCAGGCATTACGCCCCAGATACCGATAGCAGCGACGCGACACCAGGATGTCCTGGTACCAGTATTCGCACGATTCGTCAGCCGGCGCTCGCGCATTGGTCATCAGAACGTGGAACCGCACGCCATGCGTTGCCAATCCCTGTGCGCTATAGAACGCCGAGATCTCTGCGCCGCCTATCTCGCTGGGCGGGAAGTAATTCGAGATAATAAGCGCTTTCACGACAATGAATTGCGATTAGCGAAGTCAATGCTATTCAGGTCCGCTGATTGCACTACCTGAACAACCGCTGTGACTGCCTCGCTCTTCACGACCTCAGCCGTATGCTGATGCAGTTCGTGCAAACGATGAGTAAGATCAGCCTGCCAGGAAATGCATTCGTGCAGAAACTGGCAGGTTGTGCTGATGGCGCGCGCGAACGCCAGGGTTGCGTCATCGGAACGCACCTTCGAGTTACTCAGACTAGCAACTTGCTGCTGGGTCTGCGCAGCCAGTTGGGTGACCTGCTGCTGGATCCGAATGGCGAGTAGCAGACTGTCGGCAGCAATACTGGTCAGACCACGCGCTTCTCCGATCAGCGAAGCTGTGCGCAGGGCGTTCTCGCGCTGCCAGCGGAACAGCCGGTCGAAGACTTCCTTCACCGACACCAGGAGGCGAAGCGACTGCCACCAGGTTTGAAGCCGGGCTCGCCAGCTTTTGGGCTGGGTTGCCGGAGGAGTGTTGGCCCACTCGGCTAACTGCGCTAAGCGCTGATCCAGCGCTGTTAATTGACGGTGGAGGGCAAGATGCGCTTCGGTCAGGTCTTCAGGCCGCGCAAATAGCAGGGCTGCGCTTGGTCCGCCGGTATCGGTGGGAGCTGCTGACTCTGCCGAAGCGGCAGCGGCAGAGTCGGCCTGAGCGCCGCCAACGCCATCGCCAGGAGGCGGCTGAATGGGCTGCAACGCGGCAAATGCCAACGCGGCCTGCTTGAAATGGTTATTCAGCGACTCAAACCCGGCCAGGATTTTGTTGATGCCGTCACTTAACTCGCGCCAGGTCTCGGCGCGCGGAGCCATTGCAATGCGCTGATGAAGTGGCAACAGCGGCGTGTCGAACGTCTGACGGGCGCGCAGGTCAGCCAGCCGGTAGCACTGCGCCAGCGCCTCGATGACTTCGGGCGTGACGTGGTTGGACAGCATCGGGTCGCCTTGCACAATGCCGTGCAGGAGGTCGCGATAGGCGATGGCCCGACCAGTGAGCAGCCTCACAGCCTGCGGCAATTCGATCTGCGGCAGTTCGATGCTAGCCATCTCGGCGCCGCGCAGCACCCCCTCAATGTGACCTGGCTCGGTGTGCTTGATCAGGCAGCGCAGGCGGTTGCGATGAAACGCAGCGATGCGCTCTACGCTTCTTTGCTCAAGCGGCGTCCAATCGGACTGGTGTAGCACAACGGCGGCCGGCTCGTACCAGATTTCATAGCCGGCGCCGCGCGCGCGCAAACACAGGTCAGTCTCCTCGTAGTAGGCCGGATAGAACCCCTGATCGAACCACCCGACGCGGTCGAGCAGCGCGCGACGCAGGGCAAGGGCGGCGCCGGTCACATAGTCAGGCTGGTAAGGCTGATTGTACGGGGGCAAATCAGGCTCGCCGAGGCCAAAATGCGCAGTGTAGAAGAGCGGCAGCCGGATGATGCCCCCGGCGTGATCTACGGTGCCATCCGCCCGCATGCATTTGCTGCCGACGATGGCCGCCTGTGGCGACGCCGCGAAGCGAGTCAGCAGCGCGTTCAGCCAGCCGGCCTGGGCGATCGCGTCCTGGTTAAGCAGGACAATGATTTCGCCCCGGCTGAGCTGAATGCCGACGTTGACCGCTGTTGCAAATCCGGTATTGAAACTCAGGCGATGGTGGCGAATAGCAGCTTTGAAAGGGGCCAGGGCCTGCTCCCAGTTGTCGGTAGACGCATTGTCAACGACGATCACCTCGGCGTTGCCGTGCTCCTGAACCTGAGGCAGAACAGCGTTCAGGCAAGCCGGGATAAGCGCTGCGCCGTTGTAGAGCGGGATGATAATGCTGACAGTTGGGTTCACGCTTTCTCTCGGTGTTGTAGCGCGTCGGCTGCGCGTCTGGGATTGCGCATGAAACGCGCGACGGGCTCTACGCACTTTGCCCAGACGAAACGATCCTGGAGCGGCCTGTAGAGTGATGCCCGATCGGGCCGCTGATACAGTCCGATGGCGTCAATGATCCTCGCTGCAACGCTGGCTGCGTCCTGAGGCGGGACAAGAAAAGCGACGCCGTGCCTGGCGGCAAGATCGGCCAGTTCGTCACCCTGGGTCAGCACCATCGGCAGACCCGCCCAAATATAACTAAGCGTACGGGTGCGCGCTGCAAAGCGGGCTTCCAGATGGTCATAGTGCAGTGAGATGCCGATGGTCGCCTCGGTCAGGCAACCGGCCCAGTCGGCATAGCTTAACCATTCGCCCAGCAGGATCGTCTCGCCCAGCAGGCCGGCTTCGGCGGCTGCCTGTCGAAACTGTTCAAAGTGACGCGATGGCTGAAAGCCAGGACCTGGATGTTGCGGGCCTGGGAAGACAAACTTGATCGGCAGACCGCTATCGCGCAGCAGTTGGGCAGCGCGAATCAGGGTAAAAGGGTCAAACCAGTCCCAGATACCACCTCCCCACAGCGCCAGGATGTCAGTTTGAGACACGCCGGGCCAGACGCCGCGTATCACGGGGCGAACGGGCTGCGGCGGCGCGTCGGGGATGCCATACGGCACCACATCCACCATGTGCCGAAAGCCTGGGTCAACGCGATAGTTGGCCACGTTGACTCGGCCAGCGGCATCCAGACAGCCCAGCCACCAATCGCGCTGGCGCTCTGTGGCGCAGATGAAGAAGTCGCCGCGCTTCAGCACGTATTGATTTATGCTGCGGTGCCATGCGTCAACGCCAGATTCGAGCCGATCGGCCTGAACCACCAGTTGTTCGAGGATATCTAGATCGTACCCATCAACAATGACTGGGAGACATTCGGGCAACACGGAACTGAGGTTGCACAACATGCCGGGGTAGCACAGCACTGCGTCGGTTGCCCGCAGTTCGCCAGCCAACAGTTGCACATGTTTTTGCTCGTAGACAATGAAGCGCACATTCAGGCATTCCGGAGCCTGGCTGGGCGATGGGGCTGCCAAGGTCACATGAATTCCCGGCTGGTCAGCCAGGGCCCTCGCCATTTCAAAGTATCGAATCCCCACCCCGGCCATGCGCTCACCGATGTAATCGTGGCTGACAATTAGCAGTTTGCTCATGCTGCCCTTGAGCGAAATGCTCAGTGATGGGTGGGGGCGACTGCGCCGGCTGTGTATGCTCCTGGTGTGACGAGGCCATTCTGCCTTTCGCGGGGATCATGCCAGGTGCCCTCCAGCGCGATCAGCCCATAGCGTTCGCGTGTGCCGCCCGGCAGCACCGTGAA
>JAGHYX010000005.1 GCA_017743375.1 Chloroflexota bacterium | reverse complement strand
AGCATCATCGGCAACGCCGTGCACAGCAATCAAGCGCAAAACGGCGGCGGCGTGTTCAACAACGGCGGCAGAGCCACCATCAGCAACGCCGGCGTGCACACCAACACGGCCAGCGCAAACGGCGGCGGACTTTGGAACAGCGGCGTGCTCACGGTGACCAGCGCCGGCCTGCGCGCCAACAGCGCTGCCCAGCTTGGCGGCGGCATCTTCAACGCGCCGAACGGGCAGACGCTCGTCAGCAGCGCCGGCATCGGCGAGCCAGGGGCCGGCAACCAGGCGCAGAAGGGCGGCGGCGTTTACAACGCCATCAGCGCCACGCTGACAATCACCAGCGCCGGCGTGCACAGCAACACGGCCAGCGCAGACGGCGGCGGCGTGTACAACGAGAGCGGCGGGGCCGTTATCATCAGCAACGCCAGCGTGCAGACAAACACGGCCAGCGCAGACGGCGGCGGGATCTGGAACGGCGGAGCGCTGACCCTGACCAGCGCTACTGTGGCCAACAACATCGCGGGCCAAAATGGCGGCGGCGTGTTCAATGCTGGCGGCGGCCATGCGACCATCAGCGTCGTCGTCATCCGCGCCAACCAGTCGAGTAATGGTGGCGGTCTCTACAACGCCGGCCACCTGCGCGCCTTTAGCGCACAAGTGGAGAGCAACACCGCGGCCCAGGGCGGCGGCCTCTACAACGACGCCAGCAGCCCAGGCAGCGGGATGGTGATCACAAACAGCGCAATTGTCAGCAACAACCAGGGCGGCGCCTACCACCTCACCGGCACGCTGGTCATCACCAACAGCACGCTCAGCGGCAACACCGGCGGCGGGTTGCGCGCCGATGATGGCAACGCGCAGCTTTGGTTCGTCACCGTGGCCAGCAACACGACGGGCAACGGCATTAGCGTGACGGCCAGCGCCAACGTGCAGGTCTACGCCACGCTGCTGGCTTACAACACCAGCACCAACTGCGCAGGGACGGTCACGGACAACGGCTACTCGATGTCCAGCGACAGCTCGTGCAGTGGCTTTGCCTTTACGAACGTTGACCCCAAACTCAAGCCGCTGGCGCCGAACAGCGGCGGCACGCTCAACCATGCGCTCGCGCTGGGCAGCCCAGCGGTGGACCGCGTGCCGGCCTCGGCCTGCCCCGTGACCCTGGACCAGCGCTTCTTCGGCCGACCGTGGTTCCTCACCAACGCCTGCGACATCGGCGCCTTCGAGCTACGGCCTTACTACCCGGTCTTCGTGCCAATCGTCCGCAAGCCATAGCAGCACGGCCTAGCCAACCCGAAAGCCGTAGCGCGGGCCTGGCTCGCGCTACGGCTTTTTGTTCTGCCCTGCGTGTGGGTTCACCCGCAGCTCAACCCCCAGAGCGCCGTCGCCCACCTCAGAACGCTGCCCCGCGCCTTAAACGCACCTACTCTATGGGTGCATACTTATAATCCCGAGCATGGATTTGACTCTCGCGGTTGTTGTCTTGACCATCACGATTGCCTTTGTCTTCTTCCTGGTGTGGGTGATCGTCGTCGTGCCGCAGAACCGCGCACGCAAAACGCAAGAGCGCATTCTGGAGGAGATCAAGCTCGGTGAGCAAGTTGTCACCGTAGGTGGCATCATCGGCAAACTCACCTATCTCAATCGCGAAGAAGACATGGCACGGATCGAGGTCGCCCCAGGTGTGGAGATCCGCATCATCCCGGCGGCCATCAGCCACCCGCTGGACTATTTAGACAGGCTGGCCCGTATGGAACAGGCCGCCAGCCAACCCAAAGGACAAACGAGCAGGCAAAAGAAGAAGTGAGCGTCAGGCATGCGCTTCGACGTATTCACCCTCTTCCCGGCGATGTTCGCCGGCCCCTTTGATCACAGCATCATCAAGCGCGCCAGGGAAGCCGGTTTAGTCGAGATCCACATACACAACATCCGCGATTACGCGGCGGGCAAGCACAAGATCACCGACGACATGGCCTACGGCGGTGGTGGGGGGATGGTGATGAAGCCGGAGCCGATCTTTGCGGCAGTCGAGTCCGTCCTGGGCGAAGCGCTCGCCACGACGCCGGTCATCCTGATGAGCCCCAGCGGTCGGACCTTTAACCAGGCGATCGCCAAAGAGCTGGCTCAACACGCGCGCCTGGCGCTGATCTGTGGGCACTACGAGGGTGTGGATGAGCGGGTGCGCGAGCACCTTTGTACTGACGCAATCAGCATTGGCGATTACGTGCTCACCGGCGGGGAGTTGCCGGCGATGGTCATCATTGACGCTGTGTCGCGTTTGGTGCCCGGCGTTTTGCCGCCTGGCGTGACGGAGGAAGACTCGCACGCCTCTGGGCTATTGGAGTACCCACACTACACACGACCGGCGGAGTTTCGCGGCTGGCGCGTGCCCGATGTGCTGCTGAGCGGCAACCACGCAGCGATCGCCAAGTGGCGGCGCGAACAGGCCGAGCGCCGCACGCAAGCCCGGCGAGCAAGTCAAGCAACGAATTCGTAGCTCCTGGGCGTGGGCGAAGCATGCCCCGCGCGCTCACCCACAGATCGTGCTAAGCACATGGAGCCACTTACGCATTCGCCAAGGGGGTAACCCTCTACCAGACTGGACGGCGCACCAGCAAAGGCGAGTTAGGGAGGGTAAGCGAAGGCATGCCTCGACCTGCCCTGGGCTTCGCCCCATCACAAAAGCACCCGAAACGCCCCTCATTTGTTTGAGGCAGTCTACAATTCGCGCGCATGGGGCTTGCTTTGCCTATCGCCTCGGTTGTCCCGCGCCTGGTCGCCGGGTTGATCATCAGCGCGCTGATCGGATGGCTGGCCTATCAGCGCAGATCGCTTTCGCGGAGCGGCGTGCTGGGCGCGGTCATCACCGGCACATTGATCTTCGGGTTTGGCGGGCTGGCAGCCGGCCTGTTGTTGATCGCCTTCTTCACCTCCTCCTCTCTACTCAGTCACTACAAAGCCAACAGCGCGCCCAAGCGTTCAGCAGCCGAGCAATTCGACAAAGGCGGCCAGCGCGACCTCGGCCAGGCGCTGGCGAATGGGGGTGCGGCAGCCGGCCTGGCCGTGTTGGCCTGGCTGATGCAAGATCACCCCGCGCTCGCCGGCGCGCTCTACGCGGCGATGGTGGGCGCGCTGGCCACTGTGAATGCCGACACCTGGGCCACCGAGCTGGGTGTGCTCAGCGCCGCGCCGCCTCGCCTGATCACGCGCCTGAGCCGGCGCGTCCCTCCGGGCACCAGCGGCGGCATCACGCTGCTGGGCAGCAGCGCGGCGCTGGGTGGCGCGGCCTTCATCGCCATCGCCTACGTCATTTTCACCCTCGTCGAACAAGCCCTCGCCGGCGAGAGCAGGACGCCGAGCGCAAGATGGGCAGTGGTCGTGGGCGCAACGGTCGCCGGGCTGGCCGGCGCGCTGTTCGATAGCCTGCTCGGCGCCACCGTGCAGGCGATGTACTACAGCGATCGGCGAGGGAAGGAGACCGAGAAGGCCTTTGAGCGCGACGGCACGCCCAACCGGCTGATCCGCGGCTGGCCCTGGCTCACCAACGATTGGGTGAACTTCCTCGCCTCGCTGTTCGGCGCGGCGACGAGCGCGCTTATCTTTAGCATCTTATAAATGGCCATGATCGAGACACCGGAATGGGTGCGTCACGCCATCTTCTATCAGATCTTTCCCGACCGTTTTGCCAAGAGCCAGCGCGTCCCCAAGCCCAGCAACCTAGAGCGCTGGGAGGACCCGCCGACGCACTATGGCTTTAAGGGCGGCGACTTGTTGGGGATCGTCGAGCATCTGGATTACCTTCAGGACCTCGGCATCAATGCTATTTATCTATGCCCGATCTTCCAGTCCACAGCGAACCACCGCTACCACACGCACGACTACTATCGGGTGGACCCTATCCTGGGCGGCGACGCCGCCTTTCGCAGCTTGCTGGACGAGGCGCATCGGCGCGACATCCGCATCATCATTGACGGCGTGTTCAACCACGCCAGCCGCGGTTTCTACCAGTTCAACCACGCGCTGGAGAACGGCGCAGCGTCCCCATACTTGGACTGGTTCTACATTAAAGGCTTTCCTCTGCATGCCTACGAAGGCAAACCGGTGAACTACGAGGCGTGGTGGGGCATTCCCGCTTTGCCCAAGCTCAACACCTCCACGCCGGCTGTGCGCGAATTCATCTTCGGCGTGGCCGAGCACTGGACTCGCTTTGGCGCAGATGGGTGGCGGCTGGACGTGCCGGGCGAGATAGACGACGATGAGTTCTGGCGCGAGTTTCGCCGGCGGGTAAAAGCGGTCAACCCCGATGCCTATCTGGTCGGCGAGATCTGGCATCCGGCCCACCGCTGGCTGCAAGGCGATCAGTTCGATGCCGTGATGAACTATCTATTCACCAAAGCGTGCATTGGCTTTTTTATCGGAGCACGGATGGAGGCCAATCTGGTCTCCGGCGTGGGCTACGCGCCCGTCCCGGTCCTAGATGGGCCGGCCTTCGCCCAGGCCCTCCAAGAGCTGGTGACCATGTACGACCGCAGCGTGCGCGACGTGCAGATGAACCTGTTGGACAGCCACGACACGGCGCGGTTTCTATCAATCGCAGGTCAAGACGTGAGCGCGCTGAAGCTGGCCACGCTGTGTCAAATGACCTTCCCTGGGGCGCCGTCAATCTACTACGGCAGCGAAGTAGGCATGCTGGGGGGCAAAGACCCAGATTGTCGGCGCGCCTTCAACTGGGATGAGTCGAGCTGGAATCACGACCTGCGCGACTATTTCAAGCAATGCATTGCGCTGCGCAAGCGCTATCGCGCGCTGCGCGATGGCGAGTTCCAGGTGCTATTCGCTGCGGGCGACGTGGTGGCCTATTTGCGCACTTGGGGTGAGGAGAAGTTGATAGTTGTGCTAAACTGCGGGGCGGCTACGACGGTGGAGATCCCGGTGTGCGACCTAGCAACGGAGGGTATGCGCGCCATCACAGTGCTTGGCCGGCCCGCTGAATACATCACCTCCGCAGGCTATCTGCGCGGCGTGGCCATCCCAGAGCGCACGGGTGTTGTCCTCCACCTCTCGCCAGCGCAATGAACACGGACAGCTCTTTAGCAACCTACACAACACATAGACGCTGGGCTGCGCCTGGCAAGGCATAGCGAGCGCGCATAACCTGGGCGCACTTCGGCCAGGCTCAGCCCCGCCCGAACAGGAGGTAAGCCATGGCCGAATTGACCCGTGACAAGATTGATATCGCCCTTCAGCGGGTGCGCGAAGCACTCGACCGAAACAGCGTCCAAGACGCAATCACCATCCTCGAGCAGCTAAAGCAAGATGAGCAGGTTGAAGTCTTTGACGAGCTGGACGTCGAAGACCAGGCCGAGTTGCTGCCGCGCTTGCACCCGGAGACCGCCGCTGAGATCGTTGCGGAGCTGGATAGTGAAGGACAAGCCAACATCGCCGAGCGTGTGGATGACCGAACGCTCTCGCGCATCCTCGACGAGATGGAGCCGGATGACGCGGCGGATGTGATCGGCGAGCTGCCTAAAGAGCGCCAGCAGCGCGTCCTGGCCAACATGGAGGAAGCCGATGACGTGCGCCCGCTGCTCATCCACCCCGATGAGAGCGCCGGCGGTCTGATGACCACCAGCTTCCTCACCCTGCGCCCCGGAATGACCGCCCAGGAGGCGATTGATGCCTTGCGGGAATGGAATCCCGACGACGAGATGCCTTACTACCTCTTCGTCGTGGACCGCGAGCGGCGCCTGGTGGGCGTGGTCTCGCTGCGCCAGTTGCTGGTTGCGTCGCCCATGCGATTAATTGGTGAGATCATGGATCCGGACGTGATCAGCGTGCCTGCCGGCACCGACCAGGAAGAGGTTGCCAACCTGATGAAGAAATACGACCTTCTGGCGCTGCCGGTCGTGGATGCGCAAAACCGCCTGCTGGGCATCATTACGGTGGATGACGTAGTGGACGTGATCGAGGAAGAGACGACCGAGGACGTATATCGCCTTGGCGCGGTCGAGCCTGTCATCGGCCGACAGCCGTATTTCAAGACCTCCATTCTGCAGGTCGTGCGCTCGCGGATCGGCTGGCTGGTGCTGCTGTTGCTGGCCGAGACGCTCACCGGCAGCGCGCTGCGCGCCTTCGAGGAGGAGCTGGCCACCGTCGTCGCGTTGACGTTCTTTATTCCACTGCTGATTGACGCCGGCGGGAACACCGGCTCGCAAACCGTCTCCATGATCATCCGCGGGTTGGTGCTGCGCGAGATCAAACCAAACGACACATTGCGGGTGCTCGGCCGTGAGTTGGTCACCGGCTTGTTGCTGGGCGCCAGCTTGGGGGCGATCGCCTTCCTGCGCGCCGAACTGTGGGGCAGCGGCTTCTACCTATCCTTGGTGGTTGGGCTTTCCTTGCTGGTTATCTGCACCTGGTCCAATCTGATCGGCTCGTTGATCCCGATGCTTGCCCAACGATTTAGAATCGATCCGGCTGTTGTCTCCGCGCCGCTGATCACCACGCTTGTGGATGCGACCGGGATTGTGATCTATCTCAACATCGCGCGCTTGCTCATCCCAGAACTCCAGCACCAATGACGTATACGTACTGCCCTCCGCCCAACACGCACCATGGAACACGAAATACGGAATACGAAATACGAAATACGTAATACGCAATACGCAATACGGAACACGAAATTCGTATTACGTATTCCGTATTGCGTAGTACCTAAGCACGAGGATGCGTTGTTATGTCTGTTAAGGAGCGCAACCAGAATCTGAACTTGGTCGCCGAGATCGTGCGCGAGCATCTGTTCGAGCACTTGGACGACGATGGGCTATGCAAGGACATGTGCGCGGTGCTGGCCGTGACCCTGCGGCGGGTGTACGAGGACGCGGAGAAGAGCGCACAAGCCTGGGACAAGCGCGCTTACCACAGCAAGGCCGATGCCTTGCGGCGTGAGATGGCCTGGGCGCTATCCATGGCCCAGCTCGCCGAAAGCCTGGCATATAGCCCGCGCAAATTCACGTTTGCGGACCTCGAGCAGTTGGTCAAGCTGCTGCCCAGCGAGCACCGCGTGCCCAAGCGAGCGCAGGTCAAAGACGTGGAGCGGCTGCGCGGCGCGGCGGCAGCAGCCAGGCAGACGTTGCTCAAGAAGCGCTAGTTGGAAAAGCACCACAGCCCCTCGCAAGGATGCGGGGGCTGTGGTGTGCGCCGTGGCCTTCTAGCGATTTGCCAGAGGTGATGCCACGGCGCAACGTTGCGTACTACTCATTGCGACATCACCTCCACTTAAAAAGATAGCGTGGTCGGGTGTTGTCCCGCGAGGGGACATCACGAGGCGCATTGTAACCCAGTTTTGTGAGCGGGAGTGGGCCAATTCAAAACGAAACGAACTCGGATAGGTCACGGCAGATAGATTCGGCGAACGTGAGGGCGACACATCAGTTGCAAGACGCAGTTGTTTGGGGATGAGCGTGGCGCTGGTCCGGCTCAGTTGTGGATGACCAGCCCGACGGCGCAGCCTGTCATTCCGAATTGGAACACTCCTCCTCGTGTTGACATGATGAGTCGGTTGAATATAATTGCGTGGCCAAAAATCGGGCCTTGAGTTGCGCGCGCTGTTCCCTCGCGTAAGTGCGCTGCTGACGAATCCATGAGAGGGTAACCATGTACGCAGTCGTTGAAGTGGGCGGACGTCAATATCGCGTCTCGCCCGGTGATGAAATCTACGTTGAGAAGCTGGATGCAACCGCCGGCAGCCAGGTCAAGCTGCCGGCCCTGTTGGTGTCCGACAACAAAGGGGTTGTCGTGGGCAAGCCCTACGTCGCTGGCTGCGAGATAGCAGCCGAAGTGATCGGCAACGAGAAAGGTGATAAGCTGATCGTGTTCAAGTACAAGCCCAAGAAGCGCTATCGCAAGAAGGCCGGACACCGGCAGACCTACACTAGGCTCAAAATCGTCGGAATGAGCGAGGTTTGAGATGGCACATAAGAAAGGCGGCAGTTCTACTACAAACGGGCGCGATAGCCAGTCCAAGCGCCTGGGCGTTAAGCGGTTTGGCGGGCAGATCGTCCTGGCCGGCAACATCCTGGTGCGCCAGCGCGGCACGCGCTTCAAGCCCGGCGCAAACGTGGGCATCGGCAAAGATTACACGCTGTTCGCCACCGCAGATGGCGTGGTCGTGTTCGACACCTTGCCAAACGGCAGCAAGCGCGTCAGCGTCCGTCCATTGCCTGTCGCAGCGGCGATACAGGAGTCAGCGGAATGAAGAAGGACATTCACCCCAAGTATTACGAGCAAGCGCGCATTTACGTCGGCGGTGAATTCGTCGGCACTGTAGGCTCCACCAAACCCGAGCTACATCTGGAAGTGTGGAGCGGCAACCACCCCTTCTACACTGGCGAGCAACGCATCATTGACACCGAAGGACAGGTAGACCGGTTTCAAAAGCGCCTGGAGCGCAAGGTCGCCGAACGGGTGGACAAAGCCGAGAAAGCCCGCCGCCGGCGCAGCAAGCGCGCCATCGCTGAGATTGTGGACGAAGAGACAGTCCCGACCAACGACGCATCCACTGCCGAGCCATAGCGTCGCTTGGCAACACAAACGCGACGTGGGTTGATACACGGCGCGTTTGCTTTGGATGGCCTGTTGAATTCCCTTAGGGCGTTGTTTGGGGCGGGGGCAGGCGCGCGCCGCAACTGCGGCAGAACTTCTCCGCGCCGAAGGTGGGCTGCCCGCACGACGGGCACACCCGCCGGCGGGCAGGCGCCGGCGGAGGAGGCAACGGAGGCGTATAGGTCGGCGCAGTAGCGGCTGGAGGAGGCGGCGGTGGCGCTTGCGCAGCCGTTGATTGTCCTAGCCGGAGGGTGGGTTGCACCGGGCCTGCAGAGAGGCCCTGTGGGATTGGGGTGACCGGCCCGCCGTTGGCGGCGAGTTGTGCCTGAAGCATGGTGATCTGAGCCAACTGCTTGGCGCTCAGCCCTGGCTTGCGCGCGCTGAGCGCCCCGCCCAGCATTGCGACCACCGCGCCTATCAGGGCTACGCCTGCAGCGATAACGGGGGTCCGCGTGTCTATTAGGTTAGACAACCCCACCCGTAGCTCTGGCAGCGCATCGTTGACCGGCACACCCAGACCGGGAAAGCCAGCCTGATTTTGAGCGACTGAGGCTGCGATCACCGCATCCAGCCGTTCGCTCAAGTAGAGCGTCCCGCCCGTCATGGTGAAGGCCGCCGCCGCAGCGAGCACGATGAGCAAAATCCCTCTGAACAATTGTTCGCCAAAGTAACCGCGCGTGGTCGCCACGATCCAGGCCATCAGCAGCACGAGCGCTGGCAACACGAAGAAGGCTATCTGAAAGATCACCAAAGGGGTGAATAGGTCGGCTGTGCCCTCGGCCACGTCGCGCAAATAGCCTTGTTGTCGTTCGCTTAGCTCATAGGGTTTAACAAACTGCGCACCCCCAGGCAGGCTTTGCAGCGCGTTCAGGAGCTCGCCGGCCTTGGCGGGGATGACCGTCAAGCCGTTCGCCATCATCAGCGCTTCGTAGCCGCTGATGTTCAAGGTGACCGGTTGGCTATCGGCCGTCAGGTGGATCTGCAAGCGCATGAACGGCCGGCTGGGCAACCACAGCAGGACCAGCATGGCCAACGCCACGGTCAAGCTGCCCAGCGCGCAGATCAGGTTATTGATCAGGCGAACGAAGTCCACAGGCCAGATTTTAGGCCAAACCGCCCTACGGTGGCGTAACAAGCACGAAATAACGCCGCACGGGAAAGAGCTGTTGATCACGGTGAGGCGTCTCCATCTCACCCGGTGCAAGCAGCGCGTTACATTGCAGGCCCTGTGCCTTGGCGCTGGTCATGGTCACCCGAAAGTCAACGACCACCACTTGAGCATCCGCTTTGGGCTTGACGCTGGCGTGGAGCCAGCGTTGATCGCCCGGCGCCCACTGGACGATGTAGGACTCCGCGATTGGATGCGTGATCGGCAGTTGCGAGGGCAGACAAGTCTGATAGGAAGTCACCTGGCTACAGCGACTGCGCGGCGTGATCAGACGCGCGTATGACGCAACGCCGAAGTTGCAATTGTCCGGCTCGTTGTCCACGACTTGATTGTTCACGTTGATCAGCCTGACCTCCTCGACTTCCTGGAAGGAGACCGTGATCGAGCCGGCGTCGGCGGGCGCGCCACCGACGTTGCTGCCCCAGATGATGACATCGAAGCGCTCGCCGGCGCGGACGCTGCCGGGGATGGCGATGCCATCAATGCGCGGCACTGGCAAGTTGCCCTGGCCTTTGGCCGGCGGCAGCACCACGACTTTCGTGGGGGTGGGGGTTGGGATAGGGGTAGAGGTCGCAGTCGGCCTGGGCGTTGGCGTGGATGTCGGCGTCGCCGTTGGCCTCGGCGTCGCGGTCGGCCTGGGCGTCGGCGTGGACGTGGAGGTCGCAGTCGGTCGAGTCGGCGACGGTGTCGCTGTTGGCCGGGTCGGCGTGGGCGTGGGTCGGGTGGCCGTCGGCGCGGGCGGCTGAGTAGCGATTAGGCCAGGCGTGGGCGATGGCTGGACCGTGGGCAGGGCAGCGGGTGTGGAGGCGCGGGGTGATGGCTGCTGCGTCGGAGACGGTGCGTCTGTGGGTTGCGGCAGACTGGTCGGCGTGCTCGTCGGCAGCAAAACGCTGGCCGCGGCCGTCGTCGGCGCGCGGTCGTCGCCGGCTGCCTCAAACGGGAGCGAGAAGCCGAAGGCGCTGCTGAGCATAAAAGCCACCCCGCCGCATAGCAGCAGCGCGACCGCCAGCCCACCGATGGCCAGCCCGACCTGAGCGCCCCGCGGGACGCCGCCAACCCCCTTGCGGTGCAGCGCGCGACGGAACTCCTCGACGGTTTGAAAGCGCTTGCTGATCTCAAGCTGCGTGGCGCGCGCGATGGCATCGGCGACGTGTGGGCTGACGGCTTTGAGATCGCCATGGACGCGGTCGGCACGCGGCAATACAAATGGCGTCAAGCTAGGGTCATAACCGGTGAGGGCGTGGAGCAGCGTCGCGCCCAGCGAGTAGATGTCGCTGTAAGGCCCGGTCTGGCCCTTGCCATGCTGCTCAGGCGGGGCGTAGCCGGCCGTGCCCAGCGGCTCGGTATCCGCCGACTTGTCCTGCTTGAACGTCCTGGCGATCCCAAAGTCAATCAATTTAATGCGGTCGCCGGCTGTGAGGATGATGTTGCGGGGCGTGAGGTCGCGGTAGATGATCGGCGGGTTCTGGCTGTGCAGGTAGCTCAGCACGTCGCAGAGCTGATCGGCCAGGTCCAGCACCTGCGCTTCGGGCAGGCCATACCATTGGCCGATCATCCGCTCGGCCAGCGTCTCACCTTGCACGTATTCAGTGACCAGCACGGGCCTGCCTTCGTCGCTCACAAAGTAATCAATGACCTGGACAATGCCGGGGTGGTTGAGCTGGGCGAGCATGCGTGCGGAGGCCTCGAACTGTTGGAGCGCGGCCTCGGAGGACTCTGCGCCAAGCTTGAAGACTTTGACGACTACCTGGCGATTGAATGTGCGCGTGTCGGCAGCCAGATAGACGGTGGACTGTCCCCCATCGGCCAGCCAGCGGATGATCTCATAACGCTCGTTCAGGATCGTCCCTGGGGTCAGCATGGCGCACAATCCGCGGTCGTGCTAGGAAGCCGGCGTGGGGGTAGCCTCCACTGGTGGGCTCCTGCTAGGCGTCGGGGCAGGCTCTGCAATCTGGATGGCGCGCGCGCCGGACTCGCCAGGCCAAGCGCCAGTGGCGCTGGCCAGCATCAGCCAGATGCCGCTACCCAATAGGGCGATGACCAAGATCAGCCCCGCAAATGCTGCGATATGGGCTTTGTGCAGCCGCACGCGGCCGGCATTGGGGGCTGGGCTGCGCCCGCGCGCACGGCGGATGGCCTGTCGGAACTCCTCTACTGTTTGGAAGCGATCCTGGACGTTGAGCTGGGTTGCCTTCTCGATGGCATCGGCCAGCGGTTTGCTGACCGCCTTGAGATCAGGATGAATTGCATCAGCGCGCGGCAGCATAAACGGGGTCAGGCTGGGGTCGTACCCACTCACCGCGTAAAGCAGCGTCGCCCCAAGCGAGTACACATCGCTATACGGCCCGGTCTGTAAGTTGCCGTATTGCTCCGGCGCAGCGTAGCCGGTCGTCCCCAGCGGTTCGGTATCCGAGGTTTTGCCGGCTTTCATGGTGCGGGCGATGCCGAAGTCAATCAACTTGATCCGCCCGCTGGGTGAAATGATGATGTTGCCCGGCGTCAGGTCGCGGTAGATCACCGGCGGGTTTTGGCTGTGCAGGTAGCTCAGCACGTCGCAGAGCTGCTCGGCCAAGTCCAGTACCTGCGCTTCGGGCAGGCCGAAGACCTCCGACTGCATGCGGTGCTGAAGCGTCTCCCCTTCGGCGTATTCGGTGATCAGCAACGGTATGCCATTGTGCAATACATAATCGATCACTTGGACGATGCCCGGATGATGAAGCTGGGCCAGCATGCGGGCCGAAGCCTCGAACTGACGCAGCGCCGCCTCGCGCGAGGCCGGCGTGCCCGGGCCGAGCTTAAACTGCTTGACCACCACACGATGGCCGAAAGCGTTCTGATCGGCGGCCAGATACACGACGGACTGCCCACCCTCGGCGAGTTTCTCGATGATCCGGTAGCGGTTGTTGACGAGCTGGCCTACCGTGAGCATGGTTTCGCAAAGGTGGGCACTATTCGTCCGCTGGCGCGTTGGCCATCTCAAACGTCACCGTGCAGCGCCCAAACTCGATTTGATCGCCTGAGCATAGCAACACTGGTTGGCCGGCCTCGATGCGCGTGCCGTTGATCCGCGTCCAGTTGGTCGTGGTCAGGCTGACGATGGTGGGTTGATTGCCGGGGCCGAGCGTGATGCGGGCATGCCGCCGCGATACCGTCCTGTCCGGATCGTAGTCCGTTAGATCGACGTCAGGATAAATGTTGCTCACCGGGTCTTCGCGGCCGATCAACCAGGTATTTGTTGGACGGGGGGGAAAGCGGATGATGCCGCCGGCGCGGCTGACGAAATGCAAGGCCACCTGGGTTCTTCTGGGTTGTGGCCGCTGCGAGGCGCCAACGAGTGCTGCGCCACATTCGCCGCAGAACTTGCTGCCTTCGGGATTGACGTAGCCGCAACGCGGACATGTCAACTGCGCAGCGGTGACGACCTGTTCCGACAGGCGTGTACCACACTGATTGCAAAACCGCGCCCCATCTGGTTGCTCTGCGCCACAGTTTGGACAAATCATCTTCCCCTCCCTAGCGCTGACTTACATGTTCAAGCGCTGTGTGCGCCGCCCTTGCTGAAAGATCAGCTTGGTCATCCCCACCTCGATCTCGGCGTCCTCCGGCAGCGGTGTGCGCGTCTTGACCTGCAACGGCACGCGGTTGACGCGCGTCCCGTTCGCTGTGCCTTCATCGAGGATGTAAAACTGTTGGGTGGCCGGGTCGCGCGTGATCTGAAAGTGCCGGCTGGATATATATGGGTCGCTCATCAACACCACCTCGCACTGCGATGGATCGCGCCCGACCCACACGACATCCGACCCGATGGGAAGCGTCGAGCCGGTCATCGGTCCAGAGACCACTTTCAGCTCAGCGATCGGCTGGCGGTTCAGCCCCAAGCGCTGGGTGACCATGCGGATGCCGCTCTGCACTCCTTTGGCCATGTTGGCGCGAATGACGGCCAACTGATCGCTATAACGGCGGTTCATGATGATTAGCGCCACAATAAGGCTGAAGGTGATGAGGGCCAGCACACATAGGCTGGCGGCCAGCGCTGTGTTCTGGCGCAGCCACTGATCGAAGGAGGGCGCCTCGGTCGGCACAAAAGGCACCGCCGGCACCGAAGCCACCTGCAAGGTGGTGCGCACAGACGGGCTGTTGGTCGTTGTTTGCAGATATGAATCAGTGGCGATGACCTGGAAGGCATACGGCAGGGTCTTGGTGACAATGCTGCGATCTTCCTTGGGCGGCTGCCAGACCAGCTCGTAGGGCGGTCCGTCCAGCCGACCGATCGAGGTGCCGTTCGCCAAGAACTCGATGCTCACGTTGCGTGGTCGGCCGTCGGGGAACTCCACCTGGGCGACCAGGGTGATCGGCGGGGCCGGCTCGGCTGTTTCCTGGAAGAATTGCTCGCCTTCCACCGGCGCGATCAGTCGCACGATGGGCGGGCGCAGGTTAGATGCAAAGCGCACCTCGGCGCTGTCGCTGCCCGTCGGCAAGTTCACCGTCAGGCGGGCAGAGTGTTCACCGGCTGGCTTGACGCTACTGAAGCGCAGCACATACTGAGAGCGCTGCGAGTCTATGCGTTGATAAGCAGCTCGCAGTTGTCTCTCTGCCTCGTCCTGTGGCACGCTGGAATCCAGCAGCACATAGCTCCCGTTGGTTTGGGCAGCGAGCGCGCTCATGTTGGTGAACTCGCGCGGGCCGCGCTGATTGACTTGAATGGCGAAGATGGCAATGCCGGCTTCGTTAGCGCGCCGAAGGATATCGCCGCGGATGCCCTCGTCGCTGAACTTATTGTCGGCCCCATCCGAGAACAGCACGATGACCTTACGCCGCTGCTTC
Organism: Chloroflexota bacterium; assembly: GCA_017743375.1. GTDB lineage: Bacteria > Chloroflexota > Anaerolineae > J036 > Brachytrichaceae > JAAFGM01. Next base: position 27,507 of record JAGHYX010000005.1, on the reverse strand, counting down.
AGCGCGGATTGAACGGCGGCATCGGGGTTGCGCGTCAGCAGGTTCAGCGCCTGGTTCAGGCCATCGAATAGCGCCGAGGTGCGCTCCACAGCGAGTTGTGGGATCGCCTGCAGGCGTGATGCGACCAGGTTGAGGTCGCTGGTCGGCGCGATGATCTCGGCGAACTTGTTCTGATCCGTGCCAACCGTGATCACGAGGCCGAGGTAATCCTGTCCGCCGCTATTGACGGCCAAGGTTTGCACGAATTGCTGGGCAGCACGCCGGACGTTCTCGGTGTTCACCACGCCGTAATCGCGGGTGTTGTTTAGGCCGGCCAGGTCGGCCACGATCACGGCGGCCACGCCGGCGTTGCTGGCTTCTAAGCTGGTGATGGGAATGGGATTGCCGTCGGCCAGGTCCGTAAGCGTGAAGTTTTGCGCGGTCAACCCCGCGGCTGCGCTGCCATCCGGCAGGATCACCGCTGCGGTGAGCGTGTAATCCGGCGCTTGGCTGTTGTCCACGCGCTTGATCTCCAGGATCGGGCTGCTGACTTGGGCGCGCAGCGGGTGAGCAGCCCAGAGGACCAGCGCGGACAGAGCCAGCGCGCACCGAAGAAAAGGCTGAGGCGAGATCTGCTTCATCTCTTTACATCCGCTCTTACTCATCTGAATTAAACAGCCAGGTTCACCAGAACCGGGCAATGGCCACAGCGATATTATCTTCGCCGCCGTTGGCATTCGCCAGATCGATCAAGCGGTCGCAGGCCACTTGCGCATTTGGTGCGACGGCGAGCATCTCGCGGATGGCATCGTCACGCACCATCTCCCACAGGCCATCCGAACATACCATTAACCAGTCGCCTGGCTGAATGGTCACTGGCTCCAATGCATCGCTGATGCCGGCTTTCGGATCGCCCAACGAACGATAGATCAGGCTGCGTTCCGGATGTGTATAGCGGTCTTCGTCGCGCAGCAGGCCGGCATCCACCAGCGACTGTACCAGCGAGTGATCTTTGGTCAGCCGGATCAAAGGACAGTCGGCTTCCTGAGAGCGCCAGAGGTAGATGCGGCTGTCTCCCACGTTGCCGAGGTAAGCGCGCCCATCTACCACCAGCGCAAAGGCGAGCGTAGAACCCATCTGGTTGCCCAGACGATTGCCTTCGGCGATGACTGCCTCGTTAATCGTCCGGATCGTCTCCGGCAGCCACTGGGCGATGACTTCGGCGGATGGGTGCGGCGCGTCGGCGAGCAAGTCCTGGACGGCCTTGGCGAGCATGCGAATCGCCAGGTCGCTGGCGACCTCGCCGGCCTCGACACCGCCCATGCCGTCGGCCACAGCGAGCAAAATCGGCCTAAGCCCTTGTGCTTTGGCCGCGGTGGCGACGTGCATGGCATAAACGCGATCCTCGTTCTCGGCACGCACCATGCCGGGGCTGGTGGCCCAGCCTAGCTCAACGTGCGTTGGGCAGCCGGTGGTGCTGGAGGAGGGCGCGACGCGGCGCAGCCGGTTGAGGAGCATGGCAGCGCTCATGCGCTCAGCGGGATCGGCTGCCTGGTGTAGGGCGAAGCGGATATGTGAGGGCGCCTCGAGCAGGCGGGTGTGGGCAAATGTCGCGCACAGCGCCCGCACGTCTGCATAAGCAGCATCAGGCTGGTCGCTCAAAACGACAAGCGTACCCAAGTTGCGCCAGTGCGCGCCTGTGGCGTTCACGCCGATATGGCGCATCGTGCCCTCCTCGTCCTTCAACCCCAAAGCGACACCGCAATCATGCAAGGCGTCTAAGCCGGCCACGAGCTGTTCGAACCACGCTTCCCATTGCTTTTTAGACTGCTGGTTCATCCACGCCACACTCATCAAGTCTGGTGCGACGACCTCAGGCACGTAGTGACGCACCACGCGCTCGAACCATGGCATGTGAAAAGCTGGAAGCAAGCGGGCCACGTGGGGCAGCGCAGTATCCTGCCAGCGCTCGCTCAACAGGAGCGTGCCTGCGAGATCTAACGGCGAGAGTCCCTCGTGAAGCAAGAACAGCGTCGCTGCGTCGTTTGAGACGACCGCGTGATAGGTGCGCGTGCGGCTGTTGGCCGGCGTGCCTTCGTCGAACGCCGTGATGACGTAGGAAACGTTGCGTTCGGCGTCGATCACATACTCGCCGATCGGCAAAGGGTCAGATGCCGTAGAAAGTGTGGCTGTGGAGAGGGGCATACGCCTAATCTTGTATCACAAACTGGAAAGTGGCCTGGCGCGATTTGCCCAGCGAGATCACAGCGCCAGAGCGCAAGCGGTTATGGCGCGCCCGTCGGCCATCCACGAACAGATGTTCGCCCTGGAGCAGGCGGATCTCCCACGCCCCGTCCGCAGCACGGAACAGCTCAGCATGGTCCTCGGCTAAGTCTGACGCCGCGCGACCGCTGAGCTTTTGCCAAGAGGCCCGTCCCAAGCGCAACGGCGCGTGCAGCGCGATGCGCCGGTTGCCGATGATCAGGTGAGGCCCTCGTCGCCGGCGACCGAACAACCAGCCGAAGATGCCGGCCAGGCCGATCATGAGGAGATCGCCGCTCCACCAGGTGGACATGTGAGCTATCTGATGATTCGACCGAGCAGCGTGGTGATGAGAGAGCGGCGCGGTCCATAGGCAACTGCTGCCAGGCCCCGTCGTTGGCCGCGCCGCTCTGCGGTTGCGATCAAGCGCCGCACGGCGTATTCTGGGCTATGTGCATAAAGCGCCAGCGCGATGTCGTAATTGTTCGTTGAACTGCTTACCGGTTTCGTGCAAATCAACACTCTGTCTCTGGTCGCCAATGTGCGTTGGCCGGTAGGGCCCAGGCGAAGGGGGGTGAGCTGGCCATCGGCCAGCACATGGTAACCATACACCTCCCCTTCGGCAATCGCATAGCACTGTTCACCCGTGATCGCTGCCAGCAGCATAGCAGCCCCGCCCTGACGGAGTTTGTTTGACAGCGCCTGCCGAGCCTGGTCGAGCGTCGCGCGCAGGGCAATTAAACGGTCTACGTCGGGTGGGATCGCTTCGTAGACTTGGATGATTCGCTCAACTGCGCGCTGACTGACGGCTACGTCGCCGTGCGCGTCAACTACGGCCATCAGCACGCCGCGCGGCGAGCACAGAGCGGATGGCAGGTCGGGATAGGCGCCGGTGGGCAGGACAGCCGCGCCGACCGCATATCCATACACGCTTTGATTGGCTAATTGATTGCGAACCTGCGCAGATGTGCGTTGGCGCATATCTAGAGAAGTCCAGCCGCCTTGGCGCGGGCGATCACCTTCTCAGCCTGTTTGATGATCGGCCCATCCACCATGCGCCCATCGAGCGCAAACGCCCCTAAGCCGTTGGCTGCGTGCTCTTGCGCAGCTTGTAAGATGCGCTGAGCGCGCGCGATCTCCTCCGTAGTCGGTGAGAAGGCGCGGTTCACCACCTCAAGCTGGCGCGGATGGATCACCATCTTGCCGGTGTAGCCGAGCTGCCGACCAAAGCGGCATTCCTCTTCTAAGCCGGCCAGGTCGTTCAGGTCGAAGAACACAATGTCTATTGCTTGTAGGCCGTTGGCAGCAGCAGCGATCACCACTGCGCTGCGAGCGTAGAGCACCTCTAGGCTAGAGGGCGTGCGGATCGCGCCGATGTCAGCAGCCAGGTCGTCGGCGCCGAAAATCAACGCCTGGAGAGGTGAGCCGAGCTGAGCGATCTCGCGCAGGTTCATGACGCCCTTCGCCGTCTCAATGATGACCAGCAGGGCGATCGCGGCTGGATCAAGGCCCTGTTGAACAGCCTGGGCGGCGATGAAATCGCGCGCTGCGCGCAGGTCATCTGCGCTATCCACCTTAGGGATAACGTAACCATCAGGCCGGCTGGCGATCGTCTCTGCCACGTCGGCTTGCAAGTATCCGCTGGACCAGGCGTTGACGCGCACCAGCCGCTCACGTCGCCCAAAGTCCAACGTCGTCAGCATCTCGCGGGTGATCTGCCGTGCGAGCGCTTTGTTACTCGGCGCGACGGCGTCTTCCAGGTCGAGCACAACGCTATCGGCTGGCAGCTGCGCGCCTTTCTCGATCTTGCGCTGGCTATCGCCCGGCATGAACAGCAGCGAACGTCGCAGCGGCGGCATGGCGTCACGAAGTGATGGCTGCTTTGCGCTTAAACAAGGCGGTGCGCTCGAACTCGATGACGACCTCGCCGCGCTGATTGCGGCCGGCATGGCGAAGTTGGACGATGCCGGCCTCGGGGCGCGAGCGCGATTCGCGCTTGTCCAACACCTCGCTGGTGACGTATAGCGTATCGCCGTGGAACACTGGTCGAGGATGACGGATGTTGTCGTAACCAATGTTGGCGATGATCGTGCCGGCGGTCAGCTCCGGCACGGTAAGCCCCACAGCTAAGCTGAGGGTGAGCAGGCCATTGACGATTCGCGTCCCGAAAGGCGTTTGCGCCGCGAAGTGCTCGTCCAGGTGTAGCGGCTGTGGGTTCATGGTGAGCGCGCAAAACAATACGTTGTCAGCTTCGGTGATGGTGCGGCCGGTCGGATGCTCGATGCGCATACCGATCTCCAGCTCTTCAAAATACTTGCCGGCCATGTGGCGCTAATTCTATCAGCCAATGCGTGAGGGGGGTAAAACCGCCTGCTCGCCTCGCCCTGTGCCGTTATAATGGCGTGCCTTTACTTGGGGATGGCTTCGGCTTGCCCCGCGCCTTGCGTCAAAGATGAGGAGTGTTGAATCATGGGACCACTGCCAAAGCGAAAGCTCTCTTGGGGCCGCACGCACCGCCGCCGCGCGCATGATCACCTGACGCCGGTGAAGCTGGTGGTCTGCGATCACTGCGGCGCGTTGAAACCGCCGCACATCGTCTGCCCCTCGTGCGGCTATTACCGAGGGCGCCAGGTCGTTCGCATTGGCGACGAAGACGCCAAGTCGGCCTGATCGCCTTGCATGTCAGTCGCCTACGTCTTCCCCGGCCAGGGGTCGCAGTTCGTCGGCATGGGCCTGGAGCAGGCCCAGCATCGGCCGATCTTCAGGGGCGTCTTCTTGCGTGCCGATGCGCTGTTGGGCTTCCCGCTCTCACAGCAGTGCTGGTATGGGCCGGCGGAGGCGTTGAACGACACGCTGAACACCCAGCCGGCCATCTTCACCCATAGCCTGGCGGCCTACGAGATGGTCAAGCTCTCCGAAGAGCTGCCCGCGCCGGCGTTTGTGGCCGGCCACAGCCTGGGCGAGCTGAGCGCGCTGTGCGCAGCCGGCGCGCTGACGTTTGAAGATGGGTTGCGCCTGGCCCGTGAGCGTGGCCGGTTGATGAAAGAGGCCGGCGAGCGAGCGCCGGGCAGCATGGCCGCTGTGATCGGCTTAGACGCGCAAACGCTGGAGGCAGTGTGCCGAGAGGCCTCGGCGCGCCACCACCCCGGCGTCGTGGTCGCCAACGACAACGCGCCTGGTCAGATCGTCATCTCCGGCGGGAAGGAAGCGGTGGCAGCGGCCACCGAATTGGCCAAGGCCAAAGGCGCCAAGCGCGTGATACCGCTCAACGTCAGCGTCGCCTCACACTCGCCATTAATGGCCGAGGCCGCCGAAGCGTTTGCCCAGGTCGTCGCACGCACGCCGGTTGCGCCGGCGCAGGTGCCGGTGGTCGCCAACACCACCGCCCGGCCGATTACCCACCCCGACGACATCCGCGCCGAGCTGGCCGCCCAGCTCACCGCGCCAGTGCGTTGGGTGGAGAGCGTGCGCGCCATGCACCAAGCCGGCGTAACGCTGTTCGTGGAGTTAGGACCAAAAGACGTGCTGTGCGGGCTGATCAAGCGCATCGTCGAGGGCGTTGAGACGCGCGCGATCGGCTGAGCCGGCATCATCGAGGTACTACAAGGAAGGATCGAGGAATGATGGGGCAACTTCATGGCAAGACCGCCATCGTCACCGGCGCATCGCGCGGGATCGGGCGCGCGATCGCCCTGGAGTTCGCGCGGCGCGGCGCGGCGGTGGTGGTGAACTATCACACCAACGCGGCGGCAGCTCAGGAAGTCGTGGACGCGATCACAACCGCTGGCGGGCGGGCGATCCCCGTGCAGGCCGATGTCAGCCGCTTCGACCAGGCCAGCGCGCTGGTCAAGGCCGCGCTCGACGCCTTCGGCAAGCTCGACATTTTGGTGAACAACGCCGGCACCACGCGCGACACCCTGTTGATGACGATGAGCGAGGAGGACTGGGACGCGGTGATCAACGCCGACCTCAAGAGCGTCTTCAACTGTTGCAAGGCCGCCGTGCGCCCAATGATCCGCGCCCGAAACGGGCGCATCATCAACATCAGCTCGGTGGTGGGGCTCGCCGGCCAAGGCGGGCAGACCAACTACGCAGCGGCCAAAGCCGGCATCATCGGCTTCAGCAAGTCGCTGGCCAAGGAACTCGGCGCCCGCAACATCACCGTCAACGTCGTCGCCCCGGGCTTTATCCCCACCGCGCTCACGGATGTGCTGAGCGAAGAGCAAAAACAAGCCGTGCTCAAGGCCACGCCGCTGGGCCGCTTTGGCACGCCCGAAGAGGTGGCGTATGCGGTATCATTCCTGGCTAGTGACGAGGCCGCTTTCATCACCGGCGCTGTGCTGACGGTGGACGGCGGCCTGGTCATGCACTAGCGATGGGCCAATCCTCCGTGACGATTGCCCCGGATGTGGTGCGCACCATCGTGCGCAACACGGTGCTGGCGATGCCCAGCGTGCGCGGCTTGGTGGACCGCGAACGCGCATGGCGACCGCGCGACAGCTATCGAGGGGTGGAAGTGAGCATGAGCGGCGACGAGGTGCATATCAGGCTTCATCTCATCGCAGCGCAAGACGTCTCGCTGATGGAGCTGGGAAAGGCGATTCAGGCAGAGGTGGCGCAGGCGGTGAGCGAGATCATCGGCCTGCGCGTCTCGGCGGTGGACGTGTATTTTGAGGATGTCACGGCATGAGGCGCGGGTGCTGGCGCTCCAGGCGCTCTACGAGGCCGACGTGGCCCGCCGCGCAGCGGATGCTGTCTTGCAGCGGCACCTGGCCGAGCTTGATCATCCGGCTCCGCTCCGCCAATACGCAGCCGAGCTGGTCAACGGCATCATGCAGGAGCGCGAGGCGCTGGACCAACTGATCAGCGCGCTGGCGCCGGAGTTTCCACCCGAACATCTCTCGCCGATCGATCGCAACATCCTGCGCATCGCGCTCTACGAGATGCGCCGAGGAGAGGTGCCGCTGAAGGTGGCGATTAGCGAGGCGGTGAACTTGGCCAAAGCCTTTGGCAGCGAGTCGAGCTTTCGCTTTGTGAACGGCGTGTTGGGCGCAGCAGCCAGGCAATGAATGGGACGATTCTGGGGATCGGGCCGCTGGAGGTCCTCGTCATTGGGATCTTGATCCTGCTGGTGTTTGGGCCGGAGCGCCTGCCGGAGTTCGCGCGCGGCCTGGGCAAGGCCCTGCGCCGGCTGCGCGAGACCTACGTCGCCTTTACCCAGGAGTTCAAGGGCGACCTCCAGCCGATCGCACAAGACCTGGACGAGGTGACGCGCGAGCTGCGCCAGGAAGTGCAGGCCATCCGCGAGGCTGCCGACCTCCGCGCCGTCCTTCAGCCCTACGCCAACGACATCAACCGCAACCTCACGGTGACGGTGCCGGCGAACGCGCCGCCGGCACTGCCCGCCCCCAACGGCCACGTCGCCGCGCCCGCGTCCCCTGCCGCCCCGCCGCGTTCCGACGGTGCATGCGTCACATTGCCCGACGACAACCCTTGGGCATCGGTGGGCGCGGCAGTGCGCAGCGACCGACTGGATGACGATAACCCCTGGCTCAGCTTGTCAAGTTAGCCTTTTCAAACGATGGCGTCGGCTCGCACAACGCGGAGCAGCCGCGCCGACCTAAGCCGCAGCGTCAGTCGAGCGCGGGCGTGTTCTCACCAAAGAGGCAACTGCTCGCGGAGTTGATCATCGGCAAAAGTCGTTTTCATGGAGGGCGGCGACGGCAGTGCCGTCGCCCACCCAGAGCTCTGCCCCCAACCGTGACCCCCTTGCGTGCCGTCAGGAATCGTGAATAATTAAAAAGCGGTTTCGAATTTCTCAACAGCGCGAAGAACGAGGTAGTGCAGGACCTCGCGAGCCTGCGCCTACGTAGGAATTCGGTAAGCGAATATATGTGTGAGGAGTGCTAACATGTCACAAGACATTCGAACTGTTCAGCAGGCCGTAGAAGACCAGGCCATGACCCTGGCCGATCACCTGCGCGAGCTGCGGGAACGGTTGCTCAAATCGGTGATCGCGCTGGCGATCGGCACGGCGGTGGGCTTGGCGTTCGCCGAGCAGATCCTCAAGGTGCTGCTGGCGCCCTATGGGCCAGCCAAACAATTGCTGGTCACTAGCCCGATCTCGCCGCTCACCAACGTCTTCACCGTGTCGGTGACCACCGGTGCAATTCTGGCCCTGCCGTTCATCCTTTATCAGGCGCTGGCTTTCATCTTCCCCGGTTTGCTGCCTCACGAGAAGCGCTGGGTGTTGATCGCGCTGCCGCTTGGCTTTGGGCTGTTCCTGATGGGAGTGCTGTTCGCGTTCTTCGTGATGTTGCCGGCGGCGGTGGGCTTCCTCACCGGCATCTTCCCTAGCGTCTTCAACGTGGCGCTCACGCCCGATGACTATATCCCCTTCGTGGCCGGCGTGATGTTCTGGATGGGCGTGGCGTTTGAAATGCCCTTGATCGTCTTCGTGCTGGCTAAGGCCAACGTGATCAACGCCAGCCTGATGAAGCGCCATTGGCGCTGGGCAGTGGTGATCGTGGCCGTGCTGGCCGCGCTGATCACCCCAACCCCCGACCCGCTCAACATGATCATCGTGATGGTGCCGCTGTTGCTGTTGTATGGGCTGAGCATCATCCTGGCCTACTTGGCGCGCCGCAATGCCACCGTGCCGGCGCTGCTTGATCCGGACGAGAAGGTGAAGAGAGCCAGATGATCTTGCATCTGCTGCCGCGCGCTGAATGGGAGGCTGCGCCGGCCGACCAGCCCTATCGCTCGCCCAGCCTGGAGCATGAAGGATTCATCCACGCCACGCAGGGTGACGCGCTGCTGCTGATGGTGGCCAACGGGCTATACAAAGATCACGCCGGCGACTTCGTTGCGCTGGAGATAGACGAAGCGCGCCTGACCAGCGCAGTGCGCTGGGAAGCGCCCGCCGGCACGCTCCCGCCCGAAGCGTCCGCCGAAGAGACAACGCCCCTCTTCCCCCACATCTACGGGCCGATCAACCGCGAGGCGATCGTCGGTGTGCGCTTGATGCAGCGCGCCGCAGATGGGACGTTCGTGGGCTATGCGCCCCTGTCGGGCGCGGACGCAGCTAACCCGCTCAACCTGAAATCGCCCAGCCAACTGGCCGTCGAGCTGCTGGAGGCCACCGATGCCTTCTCGGAGGCGCTCGGCCAGCTTAAGGATCGCCTGGAGGACCGGCTGCGCGCGATGGATGAGGAGATCAAAAAGCACCGATGAGTGATGCGCTCGCGTCCGACGCGTTGTTGCGCTCCTTCGCCGGCCAGCGCTACATCAACCTCACCACCTTTCGGCGCGATGGCCGCGCCGTAGCGACGCCGGTGTGGTTCGTCGTGCACGAAGGCCGGCTGTATGTATATACCGAAGCCGCCAGCGGCAAGGCCAAGCGCGTGCGCGCGAACGGGCAGGCGCAGATCGCGCCGAGCGACGTGCGCGGCCGGCCGCTCGGCCCGTTCGTCCCCGCCGGCGCGCGCCAAGTGCGCGAGGAGGCGCTGCGCACGCGCCTGGAAGAGGCCTTCCGGCACAAGTATGGCTGGCAGTATCGCCTCTTCGCGCTGGTCGCAGCGCTCCTGCGGCGAGGCGAGCACGTCTTCATCGAGCTGACCCTCACGCCGGGCGCGCTCACCAATTAGGGACAAGGAGAAGGCGCTGCGGCAGCATGGGGAGTACCGCACGCGCCGGCTAGTGCCGGAGGCGTGGACGCGGTTGGTGCACCGCGCCACCGACGATGAACGATGGGGGCGCCGGCGGGCGTGGCGGACGGCGGCGGGGCAATCCGGTAAACGCTGTGCTGTATGGGCGACCCGGCGGGTCGCCCCGACCGGTATACGCGTATAATCTGCACACTTTGATCGATCTGCCCTCCCCCGCGCATCCGCCGGCGACGGCCACCTCGGAATGGCTCGCTGCTGCCCTGCGCCAGGCGATCCTGCGCGGAGAGCTGAAGGGCGGACAGCCGCTGCCACAGGATGAAGTCGCGGCCCGCTACGGGGTGAGCAAGATCCCCGCCCGCGAAGCGCTGCTCCAGCTTAAGGCCGAGGGCCTGGTGCGCTTCTACCCCAACCGAGGCGCCGTCGTCGCCGAGCTATCCGCCGATGAGGTAAACGAGATCTACGCGATCCGCATCGCGTTGGAGACGCTCGCACTGCGCCAGGCGCTGCCCACGCTCACCCGCGCTGACTTCGTGCGCTTAGAGGGGCTGATCGCCATCATGGACGATGAGCGCGACCCGCTGAAGTGGAGCGAGCTGAATTGGGAGTTTCACGCCGCGCTCTACCAGCCCTGCAGCATGCCGCGGCTTTTGGCGCACATCCGCGCCCTGCACGTCAACGTCCAGCGCTATCTGGTCATCCACCTGGCCGACCCGGAATATCACGCCGAAGCGCAGCGCCAACACCGCGCCATCTTGCGCGCCTGCCAGCGCGGGGATGGCCAGGCCGCCGTTGACCAACTGGCCGACCATCTGGCGCAGGCCGCCGAGAAGATGACGCGCCTGTTGCGCGCGGCCGGCGCAGCCCGCCCAAGCCCGCGGCCACCATCTCGAAAAGCCAAAGAGGGTTAGCAGGATGCACGCAGCCGTTTCAGACGCGATCGCCGATGCGCCCCACCGAGAGCCGGCGCAGGGTGCCGATCTGGGAGTCCTCAAAAACATCGAGCGCCGCCTGCTTTGGCTGAGCACGCTGATGATCCACTACGCCAACCACGTCCGCCCGAATCCGGATAAAACCAAGGTCGGCGGCCACCAAGCCAGCTCAGCCTCAGCGGTAAGCATCCTCACTGCGCTCTATTTCCACTTCCTCAAAGCAACTGATCGCGTCCTGGTCAAGCCGCACGCTGCGCCGGCTTTCCACGCGGCGATGTATCTGATGGGCGTCCTGCCGCGCGAATACCTCACGCGGCTGCGCGCGTTCGGCGGCCTACAGGCTTACCCCAGCCGCACCAAGGACGTCGTGCCGGTGGACTTCTCCGGCGGCTCGATGGGCCTCGGGCCGGTCGCCCCCACCTTTGCCGCCCTGGTCCAGCAATACGCCCGGCATCACTTTGGCCAGACGACCGCCGATCGCTTCATCGCCATCAGCGGCGATGCCGAGTTGGACGAAGGCAACATCTGGGAGGCGCTGATCGAGGAGGAGTTGCAATGCCTGCCCAACGTGATCTGGATCATTGACCTGAACCGTCAATCGCTCGACCGGATCACGCCCGGCGTGCGGGCGGCCAAGCTCAAGCAATTGTTCGCCGCCTGCCAGTGGCGGGTGTTGGAAGCCAAATACGGCCACGAGCTACAGGCCGCCTTCCGCTGCCCGGGCGGGGAAGCGTTGCGCCGGCGCATTGACGAGATGAGCAACGAGGAGTATCAGCACCTGATCCGCAGCGACGGTCAGACGGTGCGGCAGGCGCTGACCACGGGGCCGTACGGCCGCCAGATCGCGCGCAGCATCCAGGAGGTCGCGGACGAGCGCCTGCCGGCCCTGCTGGCCAACCTGGGCGGCCACGACCTCGCGCTGCTGCTCGACGTGCTGGCCGAGGCCGAACAGACGGCCGACCGGCCGACGGTGATCTTCGCCTACACCATTAAGGGGTATGGGCTGCCGATCTACGGCGATCCGGCCAACCACGCCGCGCTGCTCAGCGCCGAGCGGATCAACGAGCTGCGGGCGGCTTTTGGCTTGACCGAGGCGACGCAGTGGGATGGCTTTGACCCGCGCTCGCCGGAGGGCCAGCTTTGCGCGCGGCGCGCCGAGGAGCTGGGCCTGCGCGCACGCATGAGCCAGCGCATCCCCCTGCCGGTGCAGGCCGAGGATATCCCCGTTGAGCTAAACGCGACCGTTGCGCCGGTCGCCTCAACTCAGGAGGCCTTCGGGCGCGCCATGCTGCGCCTGGCTGACGTGCCCAAGGTGGGCGCGCGCATCGTCACCTCGTCCGCCGATGTCTCGATCAGCACCAACCTCGGCGGCTGGATCAACAAGGTCGGCACGTTCACGCTGCGCGAGGCGACCGATTACGAGGCCAACCGCGCGCGCATCCTGAACTGGCAACTGGGCAAACACGGCCAGCACATCGAGCTGGGCATCGCCGAGATGAACCTCTTCTCGCTGCTGGGGCAGCTCGGCATGGCGCACGAGCTGATCGGCCAGCTCATCTTCCCGATCGGCACGGTCTATGACCCGTTTGTGTGCCGCGCGCTGGACGCCATCATCTACGGCCTCTATTCTGGCGCGCGCTTCATCTTCGTCGCCACCCCCAGCGGCGTCACGCTCGCTCCAGAGGGCGGGGCGCACCAATCGTCGGTCACCGCTTCGCTGGGCATCGAGCTGCCGGAGCTGGATTACTACGAACCGACGTTCGCCATCGAGGTGGAATGGGCGCTGTGCGAGGCGCTTAGGCAGTGTTGCGACCGCCAGCACGGGCGCTCTTCTTACCTGCGGCTCTCCACTAAGCCAATTGACCAGGCGCTGCTCGAACCGGTGATGGCGCGGATGGGCAAGGCCGACCTGCGCGCGCACTTCCTGGCCGGCGGCTATTGCGCGCGGGCGCCGCGCGCCGAGACCGGCGCGCCGCTCATCCACCTCGTCACCACGGGCGTGATGTTGCCGGAGGTCTTGCAGGCTGCCGACTACCTAGAGCGCGAAGGGGTGGCCGTCAATGTGATCAACCTCACCAGCCCGCGCCGCGCCTACGATGGCTGGCACGCCGCCCAGCAGCGCGGCGACGAGCGCCACCACCTGGCTACGCTGATCCCGCCCGACACCCGCCATGCCCCGATCCTCACCGTGCACGACGCAGCGCCGCACGCCTTGGCCTGGCTGGGGAGCGTCTTCGGCCAAAAGACGCACGCGCTGGGCGTGACGAAGTTTGGCCAGTCCGGCTATCGCGCCGACCTATACCGCTACTGTGGGATTGATACGGAGCGCATCATCGCGCACGGCTTCGCGCTGGCGGACGAGGCCCTGGCCTTAGCGCGCGGCGGTTGAGAAGGTGCGCCGCGCCGCGACCGGATAGGCCCGCAGCACCTCGTCCACCACGCGCAGCGCGCCCATCGTCACGCCGGCTGTGCTCTGGCCGGGGAAGATCGAATCGCCCACCAGCCAGGCGTTGGCCAGCCCCGTCCACGGCCCGCGCGCTTTGAAGATGCTGGTGAATGGGAAGCCACCCACCCCGCCGCGGTGGCGTCGCGTGTAGAACTGAAAGGTCACCGGCGTGCCGGGCAATTGCAGCCGGATGCGGCTGCGCAGGCCGGGCACGGCGCGTTCGGCCAGGTCGAGCAGGCGCTCGGCATAGCGCGCCACGCGTTCATCGTATGCCGCCTTCGCGCCCGGCGTCTCGCGCAGCCGCCACCATTCGTCCAGGTGGGTGTGCGTGCTGATCGTCAAGGCGCGATGGCCGGCCGGCGCGCGCCGCAGGTCGCCGCGCGCCGAGAACGACATGAAGATTGAGTTACCCTCGCCCAGCGGCTGGTCGTAGCTGCCGATCACCTGGTAGTGCTCGGCGTCCAGCGCGAGCGGGGGGTCATCGGTGATGCCCAGGTAGAGGGTGAACGCGCCCCACGGCTCGGCGCGGGTGCGCGTCTCGTGGCGGAGCGCCGCCGGCGCGTGATCGCCCAAGAGCCGCGCCAGGTCCCAGGGCGTCAGGTTGGCGATGCATAGGTCGCATTCAAAGCGCGCGCCCTTGTTGGTGTGGGCGGCCACGACCTTGCCCTCTTTCACCTCCAGGCGCGTCACCTCCTGTCGAAAGATCACCTGGCCGCCGAAGCGCCGGACGGCCTCGACCAGTTGCTCGGCGATGCCGCCGATCCCGCCTTCGGGGTGGGTGACGCCCTTGCGCGGCAGCTCCAGCGCCGCCGCGCCGAACAGCGCGCTGGCGTGCGCGCTGGTCGTCTGCGCGCTGATTAGAAGTTGGGCGTCCAGAAAGGTCAGCGCCGCGCGGTCGCTGATGCCGCTGCGCCGTGCCCAGCCCCCCACCGTCTCGAAGAGATGCGGCAGGGTGATCAGGGTTTTGGGGCGCAGCGCGCCGGCGGTGCGCAGCAGGTCACCCAGGTGCGCCGGCGGCCAAGCGGGCCGCCGCGCCGCAAAGTCCCAGGTCGCGTCGCTTATGCGCGCGACCGCGCGCAGAAAGCGCATGATCTGGGCGCGCTGTGGGCTGTCGGCGAAAGCGCGCGCCGCCTCCGCGTGCCACTGCTCGGGATCGGCGTATTGCGTCACGCTGCGGTCGGGCAGCAACACCACCCACGCCGGATTCACCGGATGCACCTTCCACGAGATATCCAGCAGCCTGCCGACCAGGTCGTGCGGCCCACCGGGGTGAAAGCCGCCGGCCAGCGTGGCGCCGGCGTCGAAGCGGTATTTTTGATAGTAGAAGGTGCCAGCGCAGCCGCCTGGATAGATGTGCGCCTCCAACACGGTCACCTCGTGGCCGGCCTTGGCCAGCAGCGCCGCCGCTGTCGCGCCGCCAACCCCGGCGCCGATCACGAGCACTTTTGCCATGCCGGCATAGTAAAGCGGCGACCTGTGGGGCGGGTGAGAGCGCACCGCGGAACGCGAGACACGGAATACGGAATACGGAACACGAAATACGAAATACGGAACACGTATTGCGTATTGCGTAGTGCGTGGTGCGTGTTCCGCGGCGGGCTAGAGGAGCAGGGCGAAGGGGCGCTCGACCAGTTGCTTGACGCGCTGGAGAAAGCGCGCAGCCGGCGCGCCGTCCATCACCCGATGATCGAAGGTCAAGCTCAGCGTGAGCAAGGTGCGCGCGGCGATGCTGCCGTCCTCCAACACCGCCGGCTTCTTGGCCAGCCGGCCGATCCCCAGGATCGCGGCCTCCGGAAGGTTCAGGATCGGCGTGAAGCCATCCACCTCGAACATGCCTAGGTTGGTGATGGTGAAGGTGCTGCCGCGCAGCTCGTCGGGCTGAAGTTGGCCCGACAAGGCGCGCGCCACCAGGTCGGCGCTCTCTCGATGAATCTGCGCCAGCGACTTCGCCTCCGCATCGCGCAAGACCGGCACCAGCAGGCCCTCCGGCGTGTCCACGGCGATGCCGATGTGAATCGCCGAATGCCAGACGACGCCGGGCTGGTCGGGGCGGTCGGGCAACTGGGCCGCCCAACTGGCGTTGACGTGGGGGTGTTCCTTTAGCGCGCGGGCGCAGATGGCGATGAACAGCGCGCTGTAGCTCACCTTCTCGTTCAGCTCGGCGCTGAGCTGCTCGCGCGCTGCCACCAGGTGCGTCGCGTCCGCCTCGGTGAAGAGCGTGACGTGGGGCGCGGCCTGTGCATTGGCCGCCAGGCGCTGCGCGGTGACGCGCCGCGCAGGGGTGAGCGGATGGACGCGCGGGGGATTGGCTGCGGGTTCGGCAGCCGCGCGCCGCGCCTGCGCTGCGCGGGCGACGTCTTCGCGCGTGATCCGGCCGCTCGGCCCGCTGCCGGCGACCTCGCTCAGCGAGATCCCCAGCTCCACTGCCAGCCGCTCGGCCAGCGGCGTCGCGCGGGCCGCGGGTTGCGCAGCGGCCAGCACGTCCCGTTCGCGGATCGCGCCACCTGGCCCGCTGCCGACCACCTGGTTGAGGTCAACGCCCAGCGCCTTGGCGCGCATGCGGGCGCGCGGCGAGCACGGCCGGCGCACCGGCGCTTCGCTGCGCTCGCCCGCGTCCACGATGTCTTCGAGCAATGCGACCGGCGTCAGGCAGGGCACGGTGCATCCCTCCGCCACCAGGATGCGGCTGAGCGTGCCAGAGGCCGGCGCTTCGTAATCGAGGGTGGATTTCTCCGTCTCAAAGGTAAAGAGCGGCTCGCCCTTGCGCACACGGTCGCCTTCGCGCTTGTGCCAATGCACGATGGTGCCCTCGGTCATCGTCAGGCCCACCTTGGGCATGAGCACGTCCATCGTCAGTCTTCGTCGAAGCCGACCAGGCTGTTATCGCCCACGTTGAAGCGGCGCGGGCGACCGTGAAGCACGGCGTCCCGCCCGACCAGCGACTTGGCCAGCACGTGGTCAACCACCTCCGCGCCGGCCTCGACGATGCTATCGCGCACCACGCTGTTCTCGATGTGGCAGCCCTCGCCGATGGTGGCGTATGGGCCAATCACGCTGTTGACGATGCGCGCAGTGGGATGGATGTTCACCGGCGGGACGACGACGCAGTTCCCGTTCCGCCATTCGCTGCTGTTGTCGTGGCCGTGCTCCAGCAGGTAGCGGTTGGTCTCCAACACCGACTGAGCGGTGCCGCAATCCAGCCAAACCCCCACCTCCCGCGCGCGCAGCTTAGCCCCGCCTTCGATCATGATGTTGAAGGCGTCGGCCAGGAAGTATTCGTTCTTCGTCTTGATGTCCCGCCGGATCAGCTCCGCGCAGGCGTCCATTAGCCTGGCGGCGTCGCTGACGTAGTACATGCCGATCACGGCCAAGCGATTCTCCAGCGTGGCTGGCTTCTCCACGAAGCGGGTGATGTAGCCATCCGGCCCGACCTGCACCACGCCAAAGCGGCGCGGGTCTTCCACCTCTTTCACGAAGATCAGGCCGTCGCAGGCTTCGCAGCGCAGCGAGGAGAGCGCGGCGTCGGCCAGCGTGTCCACGAAGACGATGAACGTTGGGCCGCTCACCAGGTCGCGCGCCAGCAGGATCGCCGCCGCTTGGCCGTTCAGCTCTTTTTGCTCCACGTATTCGCTGCGCAGGTCGGGGTAGGCGGATCGCACGTATTGTTCGATCTGCTCGCCCAGGTAGCCGACGACGAAGACCACCTTCTGGACTTCGACTTCGCGCAGGACCTTGTCAAGGATGTGCCCCAGCACGGGCTTGCCGGCCACGTTGACCAGCGGTTTGGGCTTTGAATAGGTGTGCGGCCTCAAGCGGGTGCCAAAGCCGGCCAGCGGGATGATCACGTTCATGGCATGCGAATGGGCGGTTTCTTCAGGTGAAAGTCGGTGGTCTGTTGATAGGCGTGGGCGACTTCGAGCACGCGCTGCTCGGCAAATGCCGGGCCGATAAGTTGCAGGCCGATCGGCAGGCCGTCTGCGTCGAAGCCACACGGCACGCTGATGCCGCAGATGCCGGCCAAGCTCACCGGCAGGGTGAAAACGTCGGCCAAGTACATCTGCAGCGGGTCGTCCACCTTGGCGCCGAGCGGGAAGGCGGTGGTCGGCGAGACCGGCGCGGCGATCACGTCCACGTGTTCAAATGCCTGCTCGAAATCGCGCTTGATCAGAGTGCGCACCTTTTGGGCGCGGATGTAGTAAGCGTCGTAGTAGCCGGCGCTCAGGGCGTAGGTGCCCAGCATGATGCGCCGCTTGACCTCTGGACCGAACCCTGCGCCGCGGGTGCGTCTGTATGTGTCTATCAGGTCCGCGCCCTGCACGCGCAGGCCATACTTCACCCCGTCGAAGCGCGCCAGGTTCGCCGAGGCCTCGGCCGGCGCGATGATGTAATACACCGGCAGGCCGAGCGGCGTGCGCGGCAGGCTGATCTCGCGCAGCTCGGCGCCGAGCGCCTGGAGGTGGGCAATCGCTGCCCGCACGGCGCGCTCTACGTCGGGCTGGATGCCGGCGGTGAAGTACTCCTTCGGTACGCCGACCCGCACGCCGGCCAGCGACGCGCCGTGCGCCTCGAGCCGCGTCGGGTCAATTGGGCTGACGTCCACCGAGGTGGAATCCTGTGGGTCGCGCCCTTCCATAGCCTGGAGCATGATCGCGGCGTCGTAGACATCCTTGGTCAGCGCGCCCACTGTATCCAGCGACGAGGCAAACGCGATCAGGCCATAGCGCGACACTCGCCCATACGAGTTCTTCAGGCCGGTGACGCCGCACAGGGCCGCCGGCTGGCGGATGCTCCCGCCGGTGTCGGTGCCGAGCGCTGCGCAGCAGAGGTCGGCGGCCACCGCCACAGCTGAGCCGCCGGATGACCCCCCAGGCACGCGCGTTTCGTCCCAGGGGTTGCGCGTTGGGCCAAAGGCCGAGTTCTCGGTGGACGATCCCATGGCGAACTCGTCGCAGTTCAGCTTGCCCAGGAAGACTGCGCCCAGCGCCCGCAACCGCGCGACGACGGTCGCGTCCCAGGTCGGCACGTAGTTGGCCAGGATGCGCGAGCCGGCTGTGGTGCGCACGCCGCGCGTGGAGAGCACGTCTTTAATGGCGATCGGCACCCCCAGCAAGGGGGTGTCCTCGCCGCGCTGGATGCGCGCGTCGGCCTGGCGCGCCATCTCCAGCGCTTCGTCGTCCGTGATCGTCAGGTAGGCGTTAAGGCGCGGGTTGAGCGCGCCGATGCGCGCCAGGAAGGCCTGCGTCAACTCAACCGACGATATCTGCCGGCGTCGCAGCCGCTCGCGGGCCTCGCGGATGGTGAGCGCGGCGAATGTCATTCCTCGTCGCCGAAGGTGGCCTGCACGACGAAGCTGACCCCATCTGTGTCCGGCGCGTTGCGCAGCGCATCTGCGCGCGGCAGCCCCGCGCGCACTTCATCGCCTTCGCGCATCACGCTGTGGATGGGGAGCACGGTCGCCGTCGGCGGGATGTCCTCGATGTCCAGGCCGGCGAGCTGTGAGGCGTAATCGAGGATGGCCGAGAGCTGACGTGCGTAGCGCGCCAGCTCGTCCTCGCTCAGGCTGAGGCGCGCCAGGCGCGCGATGTGCTCAACTTCTGCGGCACTCAGCGTCAAGGCTCTTCGACCTCGCCTTCGATGGCGGCCACTGGTCTGGGGGCGGCGATCCGAGGCGGCTCGAACGCGGGCGGCTCGACATCGCCGGCCATGTTGGTGTTGCCGCGCAGGTAGGCACCCTCGTGCAGCAGCATGCTGTTCACGTTCAAATCGCCCCAGACCTTGCCGGTCTCGGTGATCTCCACGCGGTTGGCGGTGATGTTCCCTTTCACCTGGCCGGAGATGGTGACGTTATAGGCCTGGATCTCCGCGATCACGCGGGCGCTCTCGGCGACGACGAGGTTGCCAGTGATCTGGATGGTGCCCTCGAAGATGCCCTCGATGCGGGCGCCGCCGTCGCTCTGGAGCGTGCCGGTGATCCGGCAATTGGGGCCGATGACCGTTTCGAGCTTAGGGGTGGGGCCAACAGGGGGGGAGACATTCGGCGCTTGCGCGGCGTTTACTTGGCTGCCGTATGACTGCTGCGCCGGCTGTGATGCGGGCGTGCTTCTATCTCTTCCAAACATCTTCTCTTCCTTCTCTCCTTAGACTGCTGTGATCTTCTGTTGATACTGAATCGTCAAGGGTATAGAAACTCTTCCCACCAAACGCGGGACTCTTGCTGAGTTGCCGATGGCACGACGACGACTTCGCCGGCCTTGCTCCAGCGTGCGTGAACGCGCGCCCAACGCTCGACGAAGGCATCGCTGCGCGCATAGTCCAGCGCCGCACGCAGGCGCGCTAACCTAAGCTCGGCATCTTGGACTTGTCGTGTCATCCGCGCCACCTCGGCGGCCATGCGCGCTTCGGCCTGCAAGCGCGCAGCAACGTTAAAGATGAGCGGCAATGAGAGCGTGATGGCGGCGACGGAAAGCCAGATCAGAAGGCGATTCCACGGGGAGGAGGGGCGCGACCGGCGCGGCGAGAGAGCGTGATACATGTTTCCGTCGTCTTACCACCGCAGGTGCCGAAGCCGGGACTTGAACCCGGATGAGGGTAACCTCACTACGCCCTGAACGTAGCGCGTCTGCCAATTCCGCCACTTCGGCCTATAGCTTTGATTATACAGGATTCTCAGGTTTTGCATTTGCATAGAGCTGATTCAGGGTCGGGGCCAGAACTGATCTCACGTAGAAGACGCTAATTTGAAGTAGGCGATGGCCTGCCGTCGCCTGCCTAGCACAAACTTACCTTCGCTGGGCAGCACATCCTGAAGCAGCTTGTCCCGGATCGCGGAGGCACCAGCGAATCCCCTGCGGGTACACTGGGCGCACCATGGCCAAAGAGCACCTCTCTCCCGTCTGGGCGCGCGCCTTCGACATTCACGTAGAGCGCGGCGAAGGGATCTATCTGTATGACAAAGACGGTCGGCGTTATATGGACTTCACTTGCGGCATCGGCGTGACGAACACCGGCCACGCCCACCCACGCATCGTGCGCGCCATCCAGGAGCAGGCCGCCCGGCTGTTGCACGGGCAGATCGGCATCGCCATCGCCGACAAGGTGCTGGAGCTGACCGACGAGCTGGCCAGCATCTGCCCGCCCGAGCTTGACACGTTCTTCTTCAGCAACAGCGGCGCCGAGGCCGTCGAAGCTGCCATCAAGCTGGCCAAACAGGCCACCGGCCGCACCAACGTGATCGCATTCGAGGGGTCGTTCCACGGGCGCACGCATCTGACGATGGCGCTGACGATGAGCAAGACGAGCTATCGGTCGAAGTATCAGCCGCTGCCGGCCGGTGTGTTCGCCGCGCCCTATGCGCACTGCTATCACTGTCCGGTGGCCCAGCGAACGCTGAGCGCCGCTGAGCGCGCCGCCCTCAGCGCCAGTTGCCCGAACGACGGCGGGCGCTGCTGCGGTTATGCGCCGGAGGCAGTGCGCTTTCTCCTGAAGACACAAACCGCTCCGCAGGAGACCGCAGCGATCATCGTCGAACCGGTGCTGGGCGAAGGCGGCTACGTCGTGCCGCCGGCCTCCTTCCTGCGCGCGCTGCGCCAGATCTGCGATGAGCACGGCATCTTGCTCATCTTTGACGAAGTGCAGACCGGCTTCGGGCGCACCGGCAAGTTCTTCGCCCTTGAGCACGTTGGGGTTGTGCCCGACATCCTAGTGATGGCCAAGGGATTGGCTTCGGGCATGCCGCTGAGTTGCGTGGCCGCCCGCCGCGAGATCATGCAGACGTGGCCGCCCGGCTCGCACGGCGGCACTTACGGGCCTAACGTGGTCTCGGCGGCTGCCGCCGTCGAGACGATCCGCGTGATGAAGGACGAGCGGCTGCCGGAGAACAGCCTGGCGCGCGGCCAGCAATTGCTCCAGGGCTTGCGCGCGCTACAGAGAGACTTCCCCATCCTCGGCGATGTGCGCGGCCTGGGCTGTATGGTGGCGACCGAGTTGATTGACCCGCACACCGGCGCTCCAAGCAAGCATCTCGCGCAGCAGCTCGTCAAACACTGTGCCGACCACAATCTGTTGCTGCTCACCTGCGGCTCGTATGAGAACGTGATCCGCTGGATCCCGCCGCTGGTGGTGAACGAGGCGCAGATTGATGAGGCGCTCCAGATCTTTGCCGCCGCCCTTGACCAAGTCGCCTGAAGGGGGATAAAGTTCATCACCGCGATGCTCGCTGAACTGCGCGTGCGCGACTTTGCGATCATCGAGGCGCTCGATCTGTCGTTTGCGCCTGGGCTGAATGTGCTCACCGGCGAGACCGGCGCGGGCAAATCCATCATCGTGGACTGCATCTCGCTGTTGCTCGGCGATCGCGCCGACCCCAGCATGGTGCGCGCCGGCGCTTCGGCCTCGCTCATCGAGGGGTTCTTCGATTGCTCCGACAGCAGCCCTGCGCTGCGCGATCAGATTGAGGCGCTGCTCACCGAGCATGGCCTGGAGAACGATGCGCCAGGCCACCTCACGCTGGCGCGCGAGGTGCGCGCGAACGGTCGTTCGATCGCGCGCGTCAACGGTCGCACGGTGGGGCAGGATGTGTTGCGCGCGCTGGGCGAGTTGCTGGTGGACCTGCACGGACAAAGCGAGCACCTCTCGCTGCTGCGGGTGAGAGAGCACGTCAACCTGTTAGATCGCTATGCGGGGTGCTGGGACCTGCGTCAGCAGATGGCGGCTCAGGTCGGCGCGCTGCGCGCGGTGCGCCGACAGATAGAGACCCTTCAGCGCAACGAGCGCGAGCACGCCCGCCGCGTGGACATGCTCAAGTTTCAGATAGAAGAAATCCGCGCGGCGCGCTTAAAGGCCGGCGAGGAAGAAGCGCTATTGGAAGAACACGCCCGCCTGGCCAACGCCGAAACGCTGGCCGCCTACGCCGATGAAGCCTACGCCTTGCTCTACGAATCGTCGCGCGGTTCGCCGGCGGCGCTCGACCAGCTCGCCCAGGCCATGCGCGCCGTCGCCCAACTGGCGCGCTTCGACAAGCGCTTCGAGGCATATCACGCCGCGCTGGAAGAAGCCAACGCCATCCTGAGCGAGGTGGCGCGCACCCTGCGCGACTATCGCGACGCGATCGAGTTCAACCCCCAGCGCTTGCAGAAGGTGGAAGAACGCCTGGAGCTGATTAAAAAGCTCAAGCGCAAATATGGCGAGACGGTCGAGGCCGTGCTGGCCTTTGCCGCACAGGCCGAGGCCGAGCTAAACCAGATCGAGCACAGCGCCGAACACCTGGAATCGCTCCAACAGCAGGAAGCGGCGTTGGCGGAGATCGTCAACACCCTGGCCGGCGCGCTTTCTGAGAAGCGGCGGGAAGCCGCGCATCGGTTGGCCAGAGACATCGAGGCTGAGCTGCGCGACCTGCGCATGAGCGGCGCGCGGTTCGAGGTCTGCTTCACCCCTCAAGAGCCGGATATGACCGGCGCTGATCACGTGGAGTTCATGCTTGCCCCTAACCTGGGCGAGGGGTTGAAGCCATTGGCCAAGGTCGCCAGCGGCGGCGAGGCCGCGCGCCTGATGCTGGCCCTCAAGGCGACGTTGGCGCACGCCGATAGCACGCCCACGCTGATCTTCGATGAAATTGACCAGGGCATCGGCGGGCGCGTGGGCACGGTCGTCGGCCAGAAGCTGTGGCAACTGGCGCGCACCCATCAGGTGCTGTGCATCACCCATCTGCCGCAGTTGGCCAGCTTCGGCGACGCGCATTACAAGGTGGAGAAGATCCAACGCGACGGCCGCACAATGACCGTCGTTCGCCCTCTCGATCGGGAAACACGGTTGGAAGAACTGGCCCAGATGCTGGGCACCAGCGGTGAGGCCGGCCTGCGCAGCGCGCAACAGTTGCTCGATGAGGCTGAGACCTATAAAAAGCAGACCTCTTGAAAATCGGAAGCCCCTGCTTGTCGTGCAGGGGCTTTCTGTTACCGAATCGCCTTCTCCGTCTGTTTGTCAAAGATATGCATATTGTCCATGTTGAAGGCCAGCCCCATCGTGTTGCCCACGCGCGCCTTGGTGCGCGGATCCACCCGCGCGAGGAACGGTTGGTTGTCGGCGGTCAGCATGTAGAGGATGACCTCGTTGCCCATCAGCTCGACCACGTCCACTTTCGATTCCACGATGGCTTGGTGAATGCCCGGCGGCGCATATTCTGGGTCGTGGATGTCCTCTGGGCGGATGCCGAAGATGACCTGCTTGCCGAGGTGTGGCTTGTATGGCGCGACTTTGTTCTCAGGAATGCGCACGCGGAAGGTGCCGGCATCCACGTAGAGGTCGTTGCCGCTGCCGGTGATCGTGGCGTCGAAGAAGTTCATGGAGGGGCTGCCGATGAAGCCGGCCACGAAGACGTTGTCCGGGCGCTCGTAGAGCACCTGCGGCGTGTCCACCTGTTGCAACACGCCATCCTTCATCACCGCGATGCGCGTGCCCATCGTCATGGCCTCGACCTGGTCGTGGGTGACGTAGATGAAAGTTGTGCCCAGTTGCATGTGCAGCTTGCTGATCTCGGCGCGCGCTTGTACGCGCAGCTTGGCATCCAGGTTAGAGAGCGGCTCGTCCATCAGGAACACCGCGGGGTTGCGCACAATGGCGCGCCCGACGGCCACGCGCTGGCGCTGGCCACCGGAGAGTTGCTTGGGCTTGCGGTCGAGCAATGATTCGATGCCCAGCCGGCGAGCGGCCTCGCGCACACGCCGATCGATCTCGTCTTTGGGCACACGGCGCAGCTTCAGGCCAAACGCCATGTTGTCGTACACAGACATGTGCGGATACAGCGCGTATGACTGGAAGACCATCGCAATGTCGCGGTCTTTTGGCGGCACGTCGTTCACGATGCGGTCGCCGATGTAGATATTGCCCTCGGTCACTTCCTCCAGGCCGGCCAGCATTCTCAGCGAGGTCGTCTTGCCGCACCCCGACGGGCCAACGAAGACGAGGAACTCTCGATCGGCAATAGATATATTGAGGTCGTTCACCGCAACCACATCGCCAAACCGCTTGGTCACGTGCTCGTAGGTCACACTCGCCATGGGGTCACTCTCCAACTGGGTTAAGTAAACGCCTAGATTCTACAAACAACCACGACAACCGTCAAACGATGATCTGCGCGCCGGCCAAGCTCACGTTCAGTATCCAGTAGCGCGCGCTCAGCCCACCCGCCGAGGCAAAGGCAGACTGCATGGCTTGACCGATGGCTTCGTGATTCTCGTCGGCAAAAGCCAGGATGCCCGGGCCGGCGCCGCTCAGGCTCACTGCATACGCGCCGTGCGCGAGCGCAGCGCGCTTGGCCTCGATGGCACCGGGGATGGCCGGCAGGCGATATGGCTCGTGCAATCGGTCGTCCATTGCTTTCGCCAAGAGTTGCGCGTTGGCCGTGCGCAGCGCTTCAGCCACCAGGATCGCCCGACCGATGTTGAACACGGCGTCGCTGCGGGCGTAGCGCGGCGGCAGCACCGAGCGCGCATGAGCAGTCATGAAGTGAAAGCGCGGCACGCACGCCACCAGGCGCAGCGGCGGTAGCTCGATCTTGTGCGCGATCACCTCGCCGTTGTGGCTCGCCACGACCACCAGCCCGCCCAGCAGGGCCGGCGCCACGTTGTCCCCGTGGCCTTCGATCTCAAAGGCGCGCCGAAGCACCTGGGCTAAGCCAGCCGATGTGCGCAAGATTGACGAATCCAACAGCGCGTGAGCGAAGAGCAGGCCGGCCAACACCGCCGTGGAGCTGGACCCCAGGCCGCTGGCGCAGGGCACGTGATTGTGGCAGACGATGTGATACGCTTGGCTGCGCGCGTCAAACGGCGCGTGCAGGTTCAGCTCTTCGAGCATGGTATGGGCCACTAAGTGGCTGGCGTCGCTGGGGAGCACATCCTGGCCCTCGCCGTGCGATGCCACGCTGATCCCGCTCCCTTCACCTCGGTATAGCTCGAAGGTGTTCCACAAATCCAGAGCCAGGCCCATGCAGTCAAAACCCGGGCCGAGGTTTGCGCTGGTGGCGGGAATGCGAACGGTGATCAGCTTCTCCATCTCTCCGGCCACGCGCCAATCTAAAGGTTCAAGGCATCCAGGAGCGCTTCGATGCGCGGCGGGATGCTGATCGGCGGCGCGCTGTCGCGGATGGCCGTGTCGGGGTCTTTCAGGCCGTGACCGGTGAGCACGCACACCACGCGCTGGCCGCGCAGGTCGAGCCATCCCTCGCGCAGCCCTTTGGCCAACGCAGCCAGCCCAGCCGCTGATGAGGGTTCGCAGAACACCCCTTCGCTGCGCGCCACTTGCCGGTAGGCGTCCAGGATCTCTTCGTCGCTCACGGCAGTGATCCGCCCATCGGACTCGTCGAGCGCGGCGACGGCTTCGCGCCAGCGCGCCGGGTTACCGATGCGAATGGCGGTGGCGATGGTCTCCGGGTGTTCCACGGCATGGCCGATGACGATTGGCGCGGCGCCGGCGGCCTGTGCGCCCAGCAGGCGCGGCCTGCGGGTGATCAGCCCATCGGCGAAGTATTCGCTGAAGCCCAGCCAATAGGCGGTGATGTTGCCGGCGTTGCCCACTGGCAGGCATAGCCAGTCCGGCGCATCGCCCAACGCATCGCAAATCTCAAAGGCAGCCGTCTTCTGCCCTTGCAGGCGGGCGGGGTTGATCGAGTTCACCAGGGCGATCGGCGCGCGCTCGGCGGCCTGGCGCACCATGCGCAGGCCGTCGTCGAAGTTGCCGTTGATGGCAATCACCTGTGCGCCATAGCTCAGCGCGCCGGCCAGCTTGCCGGCTGCGATCTTGCCCTCCGGCACCAGCACCACGCACTTCAGGCCGGCGCGCGCGGCGTAGGCCGCGGCGGACGCAGCCGTGTTGCCGGTGCTGGCGCAGATGACGGCGCGCGCGCCGTCGGCCACTGCCTGGGTGATCGCAGCCGTCATGCCGCGGTCCTTGAACGAGCCGGTGGGGTTGGCAGCCTCGTATTTCAAGAACAGCTCGAACTGGCCGCCGAGGGCCGCGGCCAGGCGCGGTGCCGGGATCAGCGGCGTGTTGCCCTCGAGCAGCGTCACAGGGGGGATGTGCGCGGTGATCTGTATGCGCGGGCGGTAATGCGTGATGACGCCCGGCCAGCCAATCATCGTGCGTAGGCCGGGCGAGGGTGGTGTGGATAACACGCTGGAGATTTTAGCCGAGCGTCAGGCTCTAAGGCGCGTGCGGGCCAGGAAGCCAATTGGCAGCTTCCTCTAGAGTGAACGCCGCACTGCTAAATCTAGAGACAGGCGCGCAGGTGTAGATTTCAGTAACGAAGCCCTAGAGCGCCAGCGAGTGGCCTGTGCTTGACCTATGCTGGGCAGATTGGACAACGCGAGACACGGTCCGCTCGATCTCGTCTGTGATTTGCTCCAACGTCTGGTTAGCAAATAATGCCTCGCGCTCTTGGGTGTAGTCACCTAACCCAGGCGTAAACTGCTTTAAGAAGCGAACCGTGTCAGCGACGCCCAACTCTCTAAGGAGCAAGGACATTGCCTGTTGATTGATCTCCACCAGGGGCTTCACTTCCGCGCTCATGGCTCTATCATCTCCTTGACCAACTCAAGAGGCGAAACAACCTTTATCGCCAAATTCTGAATACGCTTTGCTTGCTTTAGCAGCCGATCATCGCACGTGCAGAGATAGTCTACCTCTCCTGCTTCCGCCAGCGCTAGATGCAAAGCGTCCAAGGGCTTTACACCATAGCTCAAGAACTGACCTGCTCTTGCCTTCACCCCCGAAGTCATACTGATCATGGTCTTGGCCTGAGCCAATACACTATACCCAAGTTTTTGGCGAATCGGCAGGGGATTTCGCTCATTCTCATAGACCAACGCCTCTGAAGTCACCAAATCTATGTTCCCTGTTTTGCAAAGAGACACGATGATTGATACGGCCGTAGCCTCTAGCTGAATGCGCACTTGGCTTGGTGTATCTAGCAGTCTCTGGATTGCGCACATGTCTAGGTAGACCTTCATCTCCCCTCTACACAGTGCTGCACGCCGCTGGGCATCCTGGAAGACAATATCCTCGTCGCTTCCTATGCACCGCCCAAATCACGCCTCGTGCTTGCGGTAATTTGTGTACCCCTCTATACCCTAGGTGTTAAGCAAGACTTCACAGCGCTATGCCACGACCGGCAGCTCTGCCTGCGCGCGCTCGATCTCGCTCTGCGGAAGCTCGTAATCCTCGAGCTGGCCGG
>JAGHYX010000004.1 GCA_017743375.1 Chloroflexota bacterium | reverse complement strand
TTATTAGGTGTTGCGGGAGCTTTGGTCAGGCGGGATTTTAGATGCTTAGCTAAGCGAAGCATGACATGGGGGGTGTGGCTTTAGTGGTGCCATTGGGCTTTGATTGGGTAGTCGTTGAGATGCTTCGCGCCGGGCGCAGCGAGTGATGCGTGAACAGGCATGCATACATCTGAACTGGCGTTAATTTGGGCTACTCGCCGAAGTTGAGCGTGCCTGTCGCATCCGTGTGCATCTGGATAATCCAGACGAGGCCATGACAGCGCTAGAACCGGACTTCATTCGCCGCGCGCTGCGCGGGCCGCTGCCCGGTTTGGCTGCGCATTTGCGCATGTCGCTGCCAGGGCGTGCGCACGCTCCGTTGCCAAGGCCGGATGCGCGAGAAGCCAGTGTGCTGTTATTGATATACCCGCGCCAAGCGACGCTACACTTCGTGCTCACGCAGCGTACGGAATGGTTGGGCCATCACAGCGGACAAATCTCGCTGCCCGGCGGGCGGCGCGAGCCCGGCGATGCCGATGTCATCGCTACCGCCCTGCGCGAGGCGCGAGAGGAGTTGGGGATCGCCACTGAACAGGTGGAGTTGCTGGGCAGACTGACCACGCTATACATCCCGCCGAGCAATTTTGTCGTCCATCCGGTCGTCGGCTACGTTGCGGCCCAGCCCGTATTCCATCCAAACGCGCGTGAGGTCGCTGAACTTATTGAAGTGCCGCTCGCGCTGCTGCTCGACCCAGCCACCCGTCAGCTTGGCCCATTACCAGGCGGCGGCCCAAACGCGCCGTTCTATCGCATCGGCAAACATGCCGTCTGGGGAGCAACTGCGATGGTGCTCAGCGAGTTCGAGATGGCGCTGCGGAACGCGGGCGCAGAGTAACACAGGATGCAGGTCGCGGAACACGCGGTGCGCAACAACCTGTAGTCTGGATCGCGCAGTGATTCACTCGCCGTGCGAGGGGCGGCGCGGCCGATAGCGCCGCAGGAGGGCGCGGCGCAGCGCGCGCCGAGCAGCTCTCAGGGCCTCTGCTAAATCGCCCGGATGTGATGAAGGGATGTCGGGAGGGGCAAAGCGCCGGCGCACGTAGAGCGCGGTGATCTGTTCCACCGGCGCGCGCGCTTGAGGGGCGCGGTGGGCCAGCGCTTCCGCTTGCTCGTAGGGTGTGAGCTGGCGCTCCCGATGCACCCCTAGCCAAACGGCATAGCGGGTGAGCAGCCCATACGCGCGTTCCACCGCCGGCAGCCGGCTCAGGCCATGCTCCTCGGCATAGCGCAATCCACCCCAGGCAGCCAGAATAAGCAGCGGGATCAGGAGCAGATAGAGCAGCCCGCTGTAACGCGAGAGGTCTAGCCCTTGACGGGAGGGCGGCTCAGTCACAGCGGCGGGCAATGGTGGCTCAGCCGTCGCCGTCGGCGCAGGGCTTGGGGTAGCCGTCGCTGTCGCCGCGGGCGCGGGCGTAGGCGTAGGGGGGATCGTCGGTTCGACGGTCGGCGCGGCTTGGATCGTCGGCGGGTCGGCGCGCTCAATCGGCGGTTGGTTGGCCGTCGGCTCGAACTCTACCCAGCCAAACCCGGGGAAGAAGACTTCCACCCACGTATGGCTGTCATCCGCCTGGACCTGATACCATACGCGGCCATCACCCTCGGGCCGCAGCATCACGTCGCCTTGGGCATAGCCCACAGCAACGCGCGAGGGGACGCCGAGCGACCGCAGCATGGCGACCATGGCAGTGGCGTAGTAATCGCAATAGGCACGTCGCAGCTCGAAGAGCACGTAGTCGCTGGCTTCTATGCCGGGCGGCGGCGCAGGGATCTGCTCGTCATAACGGATGTTTCGACGCAGCCAGCGCTCGATTGCCGTCGCTTTATCGTAGGCCGTCGCTGCCTGCGCAGCGATGTTCTGCGCCAGGTTGCGCACGCGGTCGGGCACTTGCGGTGGGAGCTGGAGATACCGCGCCCGCACCCAATCCGGATAGTCCTCTGGCGCGGCGCGCAATTGGGCCGCGCTGGCCCGGCTGATCGAGCCGATGGCTGCGTAGCGGTTGCCGGCCAGTAGGGGCACGGCCAATTTGAGCTGCACCAGCGCCACGGCGCTCGGACTAACCCGCTCAAAGACGGCCTGGGCACTCAGGTTCGCTGCCCAGGGCTGGGATGGGGTGAATACGCTGTCGCTGCCCTGATAGAGCGTGAAGTCCGCCTGGACCAATGCCCGCTCGGCGTAATTTGCCAACGGGATGTTCTTGTCGAGCGGCTGGAGGTTGGTGAGCGTTTCTATGGTGCTGCGCCAGCTAAGGCCATCGTAGTAATCGTAGCTGGCCGCGCGCCAATAATGGCGCGCCGGCGCAGCCAATACGTCCATTACCGGCTCTGCCGTCAGGTCGCGCGGTCCGCTGAGGGTGAATGTGTCCGCGTAGCGATTCACGTTCTGGCCGGCGCTGCCGGCCGCGCCGGCGAAGAGCCGATTCCAGCGAGCCACCAGCTCTCGATAGGGCTGGTCGAGCTGGCTTAGAAAGCGGCGACCAACGGCGGAGGTGGTGAATTCGCTCACCTGCCAGCCGAACAAGCCGGCTAGCGCAGCGATGACGATGCTGCTCGCCGCGAACCATAGCGTCAGCGAGCGCGACGCGCGCGCACGCACCTGCAGCCAATGCGCCTCCCGCTCGGCCAGGTGCGAGAGCGCCAGCATCATCACCAGACAGAACAGGTAAGCCAGCAGAAAGGGGGCCATGCTGCTGGCGCCGGTGTAATAGTAAGCGTTCGAGAACAATGCGACGCCGGTGGGCAACGTGGCGTGCCAGACGCGCCGATAGCGAAAGAAGTACCATCCTGCCGAATAGCCCAGCGTCCAGAACAAGACGCTCAGGACCAGGATGAAGATCACCGGTTCGCGGCTGCTTTCGTTGTTCATCGCTGCCTGGAACCAGGCAAGGCACTTCTCGAAAAGCAGCCGTGCGCGCAGATGCCAGTCCGCGCTCTGCTGTGCGATATCGGGATGTGTGGTGCCGATCACGCCCAGCGTGAAGAACCCATAGACCAGCCCGATCAGATGGGCAGTCCAACTGGGAAAGCTGCTGCCGGCCAGCGCTGCGCCGGCCAATAGCCCCAGGATGACCGCCCACCAGATCACGTCCAAGCCAGGCATCCAGCCGGCAGCGACGACGCTGCCGGCTGCTGCCGAGAGCATGGCGAGCAGCGTGATCAGGAATAAGGGCGTCCAAACTCTCCGCATGGTGTCGGCGGCGGCTTATCCGAAGCAGAGCCGACAGGGCCTGCGCAGCTAAATGTGTATGGGTTGGCCGATCACACCCTCAGCAGCCTCCATCAGCGATTCGCTGAGGGTGGGATGGGCATGCACGGTGCGGGCGATCTCTTCGGGGGTCAATTCGGCGTTCTTGGCCAGCACAAACTCCGGCAGCAGCTCGGTGACGTCGGGCCCGATGCAATGCACGCCCAGGATCTCCCCATACTTGGCGTCGGCGACGATCTTGATAAACCCCTCGGTGTTGTTCAGCGCCAGCGATTTGCCGTTGGCGCGCAGCGGGAACTTGCTCACCTTTACTTGGTAGCCGCGCTCTTTGGCCTGAGCCTCCGAAAGCCCCAT
The DNA here is from genome assembly GCA_017743375.1 of Chloroflexota bacterium. Classification (GTDB taxonomy): domain Bacteria; phylum Chloroflexota; class Anaerolineae; order J036; family Brachytrichaceae; genus JAAFGM01. The sequence goes on along the minus strand of JAGHYX010000004.1, from coordinate 38,739 downwards.
GCTCGCCACCTGTGGGATGGTGTAGGTGCAGCGCGGCATCGCGTCATAGTCCAGGCGCGGGATGTGGCCATGGTACTTGCCCATCCTGGCAGCGATGGACTCAGCAGCCACTACGCCCTGGGCCTGGGCCACGTGGGCCAGCCGCAGCTTGCCCGTGACATCGCCGATCGCGTAGATGCTCGGCACGTTGGTGGCCATGTGGTCGTCCACTTCGACATAGCCCCCTGCGTTGAGCCTCACGCCCAGCTTGTCCAGGCCGATGCCGGCTGTGTTCGGCTTCACGCTCACCGCCACCAGCGCCCACTCTGCCTTAACCGATTGGCGCCCCTTCTCGGCCTCAAAGAACACCTCGACACCCTCTGGACTCACTTTAGCGTCCACCACCTTCGCGCCGGCGATGGTCTTAATGCCGCGCCGGTTGAACGAACGGGTGATCTCGGCGCTGACCTCCTCATCCTCCAACGGCATGATGCGCGGCAGCGCCTCAAGGATCGTCACGTCGGCGCCGTAAGCGTGAAAGATGTAGGCGAACTCCATGCCGATCGCGCCGGAGCCGATCACGACCATGCTCTTGGGCACGCGCTGCACCTCCAGCAGTTGCCGGTAAGTGAACACGCGCGATCCATCGGGCGATAGGAACGGCAATACCAGCGGTTGCGCACCGGTAGCGACGATAAGGTATTCGGCGTTGATCTGCCGCTCCTCGCTGCGGTGCTCGACCAAAATGCTGTGCGGGCCGGTCAGCGTGCCCTCGCCGATGAACACCCGCACGTCGTTCTTCTTCATCAGGAATTCAATGCCGCGCACCAGGCGGTTGCTCACCTCGCGGCTGCGCTTATATGCCTTGGCGTAATCTACCCGCAGGTTGTCATAGCTGATGCCATATTCTTCGCCGTCTTTGATCAGCTCGACAATTTCGGCGTTGCGCAGGAGCGTCTTCGTTGGGATGCATCCCCAATTCAGGCATACCCCGCCGAGTTGTTCGCGTTCGATCAGCGCAACCTTCAGCCCCAACTGCGCAGCTCGGATGGCGGCCACGTATCCACCAGGGCCTGCGCCCAGCACAGCGACGTCGAATTGTGCAGACTCCGTTGTCATGCGCGAGATTATCCCATCCAATGCTGAGGGAACGTGCACCAACGCCACATGCGCTGACCATAGCTGTCTCCCTCGCAGGCTGCGAGCCTGCTTCTCACACCAACGTGAGTGACAGCTTGGTGTGCGCCCCAAATGGATGCTCCCCGGCCTGTGTATAATGATGATGTCCCCGGGGAATGGCGCAGATGGCAGCGCGCACGGTTTGGGACCGTGAGGTCCCGGGTTCAAGTCCCGGTTCCCCGATACACAGCATCCTCACAGACTTGAGACGGCGACACAAGCACCTCAGTAGCATACAGCGAGCGTGGGTATGTTGGGCCACTTGACTGGCTTAAAAGTCCATGACGTCCAAGTAAAGGTAAGCACAGCTCGGGGTGGAAATGCAAGCGACCATGACTGAGAGGGTGACGCACATGCGCGAGAGTAAGCCCGATCGAAACCTGGGGCTGGAGCTGGTCAGGGCGACCGAGGCAGCGGCCATGGCTGCCAGTAAGTGGATGGGGCGAGGCGACAGAAATGCCGGCGACCGCGCTGCCGTTGAGGCCATGCGCCTGATCCTGGCCGAGGTGGATATGGACGGCGTGGTCGTGATCGGCGAAGGAGAGAAAGACCAGGCGCCAATGCTCTACAATGGCGAACGCCTGGGCAACGGCTTAGGCATCCCAGTAGACATCGCTGTTGACCCAATTGACGGCACGCGGCTACTCAGCGTCGGTGGTGCCGGGGCCATCTCGGTTGTAGCGCTGGCTGAGCGCGGCAAGATGTTTAAGCCTTGCACGTTCTACATGGATAAGATTGTGGTCGGTCCGGAGTGTGCCGGTGTCGTGGATATCGAGGCCCCGCCTGCTGCCAACATTCGCGCTGTTGCGCGGGCAAAGGGCATGCCGATCAGCGCAGTGACTGTGTGCATCTTAGACCGCCCGCGCCATCAGCAGTTGATCGAGAAAGTGCGCATGACCGGTGCGCGCATTAAGCTGATCAGCGACGGCGACATCTCAGGCGCGCTTCAGACAGCTATCCCTGACTCGGGCGTAGATATCCTGATGGGAATCGGCGGCACGCCAGAGGGGGTGATCACGGCAGCGGCAATGCGCTGCCTCGGTGGCGAAATCCAGGCCAAGCTCTGGCCGCGCGATGAAAACGAGCGCGAACAAGCACAAGCACAATGCGACCTTAATGAGATCCTGACCACGGAGCGCCTCTGCGGAGGTGATGACGTCTTCTTTGCGGCCACCGGCATCACATCGGGTGAGCTGCTCCAAGGCGTTCACTACAGCGGTAACATCGCACGTACGTTCTCGATAGTGATGCGATCTCGGTCAGGCACCGTCCGCTATATTGAATCGCGCCACCGTCTGGATAAGCTGCGCACCTATAGTCAGGTCACCTACGTGGATTGACAACGGTGCTGGCAGCAACAAACAACGATGTCAAGGTAAGGTGTGAAAGACGCATTAGCGAGGCTGGAGCAGTGCTCAACGCTGATGCTGACAAAGTGGCTAGGTACTTGTTATGAAGAAAAACATGCAACCTCAGGAAGAATTGCCCTCAAACGTCGCTGCAGAGGTAAACGGTGACGGGGTCACGACCAACGGCAACACCCAGTTGATAGCGAGCAGCCAACCAGACACTGCGCTGCCGAGCGCAGCGAGCGAAGGGACAACGCCACCACCTAGCCCACGCCCTAACCGGCGCAACATGTTCGACATGGCGCGGCTGGAGCACGAAACGCTCAGCGAGCTGCGCGAACGCGCCAAAGAAATGGGGATTTCGGGCTACAGCCGGCTGAAGAAAGACGACTTGATCATCCGGCTGCTGCGGGCGCAGGCGGAGCGGAATGGCCTGGAGTTGCGGGGTGGCGTGATCGACATCAACGAGGACAACATCGGCTTCCTGCGCGCCGAACACTACCTGCCCGGTCCGGAAGACATCTACGTGTCCCCTTCCCAGGTGAAGCGCTTCGGTCTGCGCACTGGCGACATGGTGATCGGCCAGGTGCGACCGCCAAAGGACAACGAGAAGTACTACAGCCTCCTGCGTGTAGAGGCTGTCAATGGCCAAGACCCTGAACAGGCCAAGAATCGTCCGCATTTTGAGAAGCTCACCCCTATCTTCCCCAACGAGATTTACAACCTGGAATCTAGCGGCAAGTTGAGCATGCGCCTGCTCAACATCGTCGCGCCGATCGGCAAGGGACAACGCGGCCTGATAGTCGCTCCGCCAAAAGTCGGTAAGACGACCCTGCTCAAGGATATCGCCAACGCGATCAGCAAGAGCTACCGCGATGTGCACCTCATGGTTGCCTTGATCGCCGAGCGTCCGGAGGAAGCGACGGATTTTGACCGCTCCGTGGATGCGGAGGTGATCGCTTCCACCTTTGATGAGCCTGTGCAGAATCACGTCCACGTGGCCGAGATGGTGCTCAACCGCGCCAAACGCTTGGTGGAATGCGGACGCGATGTGGTGATCCTTCTGGATTCGTTAACTCGACTCAGCCGGGCTTATAACCTCACCGTGCCCTCGTCTGGGCGCACGCTCTCCGGCGGCGTCGATCCGGCGGCGCTCTATCCGCCAAAGGAATTCTTTGGGGCTGCCCGCAACCTCGAGGAAGGGGGCAGTTTGACCATCATCGCAACTGTGCTCGTGGACACCGGCAGCCGAATGGATGATTTCATCTATGAAGAGTTCAAGGGCACAGGCAATATGGAAATCCACCTCTCGCGGCGGCTGGCCGAGCGGCGCATCTTCCCAGCGTTTGACATCCTCGCCAGCGGCACGCGCCGCGAGGAGCTGTTGCTGGGAGAGAAGACCGCTCAGCGCACCTACCTCATGCGGCGTATGCTGAGCCATCTCATGGCACCGCCCCCCCAGGGCGCCGGCTATGACATCACAGCGGCAATGGAAGCCTTTCTCCAGCGCTTCTCCAAAACGAAGAGCAACGAAGAGTTCCTCGCTTCGCTGACGAAGGACTGGGAATAAGTCTCACCGGGCCAATGGATGACCTGGACTTCTCTCTGGACGGCTCAGAGCGCATAGCCTGCCGGATTGCGCATGGCGTCTACCGGATCACACACAACCGTTGCCCGGTCGGGGAGGAAGTATGGGGGCTATTCGGGTTGCTGAACGGTGGCTATCGCGTAATGACTGAGATAGATCTCACCTGGCCCGTCCAGAATCAGCAGCGGGCGCAGCTTGATTTGGACATGAATTGGAAGGCGCAGCAGCTGCGCGTTCAACTTGACCTAGAGGGTAAGCGACGAAGCGCCAGCTACCTTTTTGCCGACGGCGGGATAGAGATCACAATTTACGAAGAACCTCTGCGCTATGCAGAAGTGATGAGAGCGAACCGCGAGGCTGCCGCTCAGCCAACAGCTCCCAAGCGCGTCTATGCCAGCACACTGGCGTGTAGTCCTTTTACCTTTCTGGACTATGGCTCACCCTTGATGAATTTCGCGCACCTGCGGCGGCTTTCTCTGAGCGCTGGCGATCACATACAGATCTGTGCTGTCGTTGTGACGCAACCTCTGTTAGAGCCGCTTGTATTACGCCAGACATATACCTACGTGCGTGACGAGCAGCTCTCTACTGCTATCATGCCCTTTATGACAGCTCATCGCTACGTGATCGAGGAGCATCCGACCGCTCAAGGCCAGTCAGCCGGCCCTGTGACAACGCTATGGACTGACCAGCACAAGATCGTCGTTAAACAAGAAGTGCTGATGGGCAAGGAGACGCACGCCTGCGAGATGGTGAGTTATGCCTGGCTGAGCGATCAGATCGCGTGAGAAAGCCAGCTCACCGAGCGACCGCGCTCTGTATGCCGGCGTTGATCACGTCCAGCAACGGCGCGGGGAGCAGGCCGAAGACGAACACCGCGGCCACGCTGATCGCTGTGGCCAGCGCACGTGGCGCATGAGCGGGGATGGCCATGTCCATGGCGCTCGGTTCGCGCATGAACATCGTCATCACCAGCCGCAAGTAGAAATAAGCGGAGATCACGCTGGTGAGCACGCCGAGCACAGCCAACCAGGTCAAGCCGGCGGCAATAGCAGCGCTAAACAGCAGATACTTGCCCATGAAGCCGGCGCTGGGGGGAATGCCGATCAGCGAGAACATGGCGATCGCCATGACGATCCCCAGCACGGGTCTGCGCCGACCCAGACCTGCATACGCATCGAAGGTCTGGTCTTCTTCTCGACTGCTGCCGACAGCGATGAGCACGGCAAAAGCGGCCAGCGTGATGAACGCATAGACTGCCAGGTAGAACAGCACGCTGCCTGCGCCGGCATCGTTGCCCGCAGCAACGCCGATCAATACGTAGCCGGCATGAGCGATGCTGGAATAGGCCAACATGCGCTTCACATTGTTTTGCACCAAAGCCGCGACGTTGCCGACGATCATCGTCAGGACAGCAAGCCCAGCCACTACCGGTTGCCAGGTCGCTAACAGTGGTTCAAAGCCAAACATGAACACACGCAGGATGCCAGCGAAACCGGCGACCTTGGTCGCTGTGGCCATGAAGGCCGTGACCGCCGTCGGCGCTCCTTCGTAGACGTCCGGCGTCCACATGTGGAATGGCGCAGCAGCCACTTTGAATCCCAGGCCCGCCAGAATAAGCGCAGCGCCGGCAAACAACAGGGCTGAGTCATATGTTCGCTCGCCCACAGCGTTGAGCTTATCCAGGAGGACAGAGAGCGAGGTTGTCCCTGCGGCCCCGTAGACCAGGGCAATGCCGTAGATCAAAAAGCCCGAAGCGAACGCGCCTATCAGAAAGTACTTCATCGCCGATTCTTCGCTCTCCAGCCGCGGGCGCGCGATGCCACACAATACATAGAGCGGGATGGAGAGCAATTCCACCGCCACAAACAACACCAGCAGGTTGAGGGCGCGGCCCATCAGCATCATGCCGCTGACCGAGAACAGCAACAACACGTAGAACTCGCCCCGCCAGATCTCGCGCGCTTCGTTGTAGCGCATAGCGAGCAGCACACTTAAAGCCCCGATGGTTGCGAGCAGCGCATCCAAGAAGAACACGTAGCCATCGGCCCGCACCATGCCATAGAGCGCCTCTGCGGGGGGACGGCCCATCTGGAATAGAGCTGACAGGCCAGCTAAGGCCAGCACGGCCACCGAGAGCCAGGCCACAGTTGACTTCTGGGTTGCTTTCAGCCCAAGGTCGATCAACAACAGCGCGATACCGCCGATGGTGACGATGAGGAAGGGGAGGATGGAGAGTAACTCGTTCACAGCCATAGTGTTAGGATGACTACAAGGCGCTATTGTAAGCCCTTGCGGGGGCACGGAGTGATTCGATAATTTAAATCATCAAGGACGTGTTTAGAAGACCAGTCAGCCGTTCATGCCTACTTGCGGCAGCTAAGAAGTGCGCGAGAGGCGCACAGCGGCTCGCAGAAGTAACGCAAGCGATAGACCACGCCTGAACCAGAACCCAATGGCAGGTCTTACTCGGTCGAGGCAAGGAGCTGCGCTGTTTTGTATCACTCCGAATTTGAGCACCCCCTTTGCCTCGTAATCCAGTATTTTGGACTATAATCCACCCCGCTGGACTAAGATGGAGACCGAGTCATCGTCTTCAATCGAGCGCGCGCTGGGGTTATTGGAGCTGTTATTGGAGCGGCCGCAGGGCGCAGAGCTGGCCGACTTGTTGAGCCGGTTGGACATCTCGCGCAGCTCGCTCTTCGTCTTGCTGGGGACGCTCAAGCGGCTTGGTTACGTGGAGCAATCCGAGCGGCGTGGGCGCTATCGCGCCGGCCCGCGCCTGCTGGCCTGGCGCAGCCAGGCTTCGCCGCTGGCCGATCTACAGACCGCCTTCTATCAGGAAGCAGGCGCTGCCAACCTGGGTGAGACGTTGGCCTTGGCCCTGCCACTCAACGATGAGGTGATCTTGGCAGCGCAGGTCGAGTCGAGCGAACAGGTGCGCAGCGTCTATCCCGCCGGCCATCGCTTCAAGCCAGAGAGCGCCGCTGCGCAGGTGCTCACGCCCTCACCCGCCGCCGGCGTTCGGCGGCGCGGCTACGCTGTAGTTCACGATGCCCAGAGCGTGGAGCTGGCGCTGCCGATCTGCGCGGATGGCCAGACGCCGAATGCCGCGCTCGTGATGAGCGCGCCGGCCTTTCGCTGGCGCAAGGCGCACCTGAGCGGCGTTCTGTTGCGCCTGCGCGAGATGGCGGCGCGGCTCTCCTACCGTCAGGGTGCGTTGCGCTATACGCCCTGGCTGCCGACCACGCAACCGACCGACATCGCCCAACGACCGCTCGACCCCAAAGCCATCCGCGCCTTCCTGGCCGCGCCGTGGGTGGCCCGGCTGGCCTGCCTGCGACCCGACGGCGCTCCGCACGTCGTGCCCGTCTGGCAGGAGTGGGATGGCAGGCACTTCTTCGTCGCCGCCTGGCAAGGGTCGCTGTGGGCGACGTATGTGCTGGCCAACCCGAACGTCTCGCTGAGCGTTGACGAGCCTTGGCCGCCGCTGCGGCGCGTGCTGGCCCGCGGCAAGGCCGTGCCGCTTCAAGAATCCGACTTCCCCGGCGGCCTCGCCGGGCTGCTTGAGCGCTTGCGCCGGCGCTACCTGGGCGCAGGCGGGCGCTTGGCGCAGACCACCTGGCAGGCATTTCGCATCACCCCTGCGACGTTCACCGCCTGGCAGGGGCTTCCGGCATGAACAGATGAGCACCAACTGGGTCGAACACCGTGAGGCTCGCTGGGTCAATGCCCGCGCCTATGCCCTGGCCGTCATCGTGGTATGCGCTGCGATGGGCGCGTGGGAGGCGTTCGTCCATTGGCGAGATGTGCCGGTGTATCTGTTGCCGGCCCCCAGCCGCATCGCGCAGACGTTTTGGGCGCAGCCAAGCTATTACCTCCAAGCGCTGACCGTCACGCTCGGCGAAGCCATCGGCGGGTTGTGCGTCGGGGCGGCAGCCGGCATCTTCATCGCCGTCCTGGTGACCCTGTATCCGCAATTCGAGCGCGGCGTGATGACCTTGGCCATCCTCGTGAAGTCCACCCCGCTGGCCGCCATTGCGCCGCTGCTGACCATCTGGTTCGGCTTCGGCGTGTTGCCCAAGGTGATCATCACCGCCCTGCTCACCTTCTTCCCCACCCTGGTCAATGTGCTGGTGGGCCTACAGAGCGCGGAGCGACCGCTGCGCGATCTGATGCGCTTGTATCAGGCGACGACATGGCAGGAGATGATCCACCTGCGCGCCTGGCTGGCGTTGCCCTATCTCTTCGCCGCGCTGCGCATCACCGCGCCGCTGGCCCTGGTCGGCGCGGTGATCGCCGAGTGGACAGGAGCATCCAGCGGCCTGGGACGGGTGATGTGGCTGGCCTACAGCAACCTCAACCTCCCGCCGATGTTCGCGGCGATCTTCATCCTCTCGTTGAGCGGTATATGCGCCTACGGCCTGATCGTCTGGTTGGAGAGGCGATGCCTGCGCTGGAAGGCGTAAGTTACAAGTCAAGGAGTTCGTATGTTGAGCATCCACAAGAAGTCGCGTTTTCTCTCGCTGTTTCTCGCTGCCGCTTTTCTGACCGCCGCATGCGCGCCAACGCAGTTGCCCCCCCCGCCACCGCCCCGCCAGGCGCCGGCGGAGGGCGCAGCCCAATCCGCGGCACTGACCGCGCTGACCTTCATGGCCGGCTACAAACCACAGGCCAACCTGCCGTTCGTCGGGGCCTACGTCGCCAAGGAGAAGGGATTCTTTGAGCAGAATGGCTTGGACGTGACCATCGAGCACTCCCCGGGCCGCGGCGAGCACGTCCAGCTCCTCGTCGCTGGCAAGGTGCAGGTGACGACGATGGACGCTGCCACCATCCTGCAGCGGCGCGCCGACCCCGGCTTGCCGGTCGTCTCGATCGCGCTGATCGGCCAGAAGGGGCAGCAGGCCTTCGCCGCGCTGGCCAAGTCTGGGCTGCGCACGCCCAAGGACTGGGAGGGCAAGACCGTGGGGTATAAGGGCACGCCGCCGCCTGACCTCTACGCCCTGCTGAGCGCTGCCGGCGCCGACGTAAACAAAGTGAAGCTGGTGAACGTTGGCTTCGACCCACGCGTGTTGAGCGAAGGCCAGGTGGATGTGTATCCGCTGTTTAAGTCCAACGAGCCGTTCTTGCTCAGGAGCTTCGGGCATGAGCTGACGATATGGGACGCGGCTGACTATGGCGTGCCCACGCTGGGCTTGGCCTACGTGACCAGCGAATCGTTCCTAAAGGACAATCCCGACGCGCTGACGCGCTTCTTGCGCGCCGCGCTGCGCGGCATCGCATACGCCCAGGAGAATGTGGATGAGGCGGTGCAGATCGTGCTGAAGTATGCCGGGCCGGAGACCAAGGCCGATCACATGAAGTTCATGCTGGAGACCGAGCTGCGCGACGCCCAGAGCGAGCGCGGCTTCGGCTGGCAGGACGCCGCGCGCTGGGAGGCGCTGGCCGACATGCTGATCAAATATCAAGCCCTGCCAGCAGGCGTTGACGTGAAGGCCGCCTTCGACACCAGCATCTGGCAAGCTGCACAGCGTTAAGTCCTTTGCTTATCCCTTATTCTCTCCTCGTTTGCGCCGGCAGCGCCCCTGCCGGCGCTTTTCTTTAGAATCCTCGCATGGCGACACACCAAGCGTTGATCGCGCAAATGGATGCGCTGCGCGTGCCCCCCAACGCGCTGGCCATTTGGGGGCTGGGGCAGATGGGCTTCGCCCTCAAGGGCAGCGGCGAAGGATTAATCTACATAGATCCTTATCTCACCGGCCTGCTGAAAGAAGATGCGCCGCCCGGCGAGATCTTCTATCGAGAGTTTCCGCCGCCGCTGCACCCCGCCGAGGTGACGAACGCGCGGGCGGTGTTGTGCTCACATGAGCACCTCGATCACACGGATGCCGGCACGATCGGGCCGATTGCGACGGCCTCGCCGGCGGCGGTTTTCGTGATCAGCGGATGGGCGGCAGCCATTGCCGATGCGGCTGGCATCCCGACAGCGCGCCGGTTGGTCCCCGCCATTGGCCAACCGATCAACATCGGCGATGCGCGCGTGACCGCCCTGCCTTCGGCGCACTATCGCGTGGAAGAGGATCCCGAGCGCGGCCACCGCTGGTTGGGCTTTCTCATCGAGTGGAACGGTGTCACGCTCTACCACAGCGGCGACACGATCATCTACCCTGGCTACCTGGAGATGCTCAAGGCCCAGCCACGCGCCGACATCGCCATCCTGCCGGTCAACGGGCGCGACGCCTATCGGGACGCGCTGGGCATCGTCGGCAACCTATTGCCGGTCGAGGCAGCCTGGCTGGCGCGCGAGCTGGGCTGGGACGTGCTGATCGCCGGCCATAACGACCTGTTCATCGCCAATTCCCTGCCCGCCGGCGCGCTGGCCGACGCCCTTCGCCAGCTTAACCCGCGCCAGAAGATGCACGCCCTGCAGCCGGGCGAGCTGTATCTATACGTCAAATAGGCGGTAAACCCGTTTGGCGTTCTCGGCCCAGAGCTTGCGCCGATCGTCTTCGCTCAGGCCCTGGGTGAGCGCGTCCACCGTCTCCACCCAGCGCTTGTAACTCGACGCCAGCAGCACCACCGGCCAATCTCCGCCGAACATCACGCGGTCCGGGCCGAAGGCGTCGTAAACCGTCTCAAAGAAAGGGCGCAGGTCGTCCACCGTCCAGCGCGCGTGGTCGGCCTCGGTGACCATGCCGCTGATCTTGCAGACGACGTTGGGCAGCGCAGCCAGCGCGCGGATGTGGGCCTGCCAGGGGTCGCGCAGGCCGGCCTTGATGTCCGGCTTGCCGAGGTGGTCGAGGATGAAGCGCACTTCCGGACAGCAGCGCACCAGCTCGATGACCGCCGGCAATTGGCGGTGGAAGATGCAGATGTCGAACGAGAAGTCATAGTCGGCCAGCGCCCGCACGCCGCGCACGAAGTCCGGCCGTAGCGCAAAAGCGTCGTCTGGCTCGGCTTGGAGCAGCCGGCGCACGCCCTTCACGCGCGGGCCGAGCGCCTTCAGCGCCTCTAAGTAACTGCGGGCACAGTCGCCATCCTCCAGCGGCGCGCTGGGCACGATGGCGCGCAGGCGCGGTTCTTCGTCTGCCAGCGCGTTCACCCACTGCGCTTCGAGCAAGCGGTAGCTGGGCGCGACGTCCACCTCCAGATACACCATGGCCTCGATGGTGACGCCCTGCGTGTGTTCAGCGTATTCCTTGAGCGCGTATGTCTGATTGATCTGCGGCGCGCTATCCAGCCACGGGATGCGAAAGCGGCGCGGATCCCAGAGGTGCACGTGTGTATCTATGATGGGGAAGTTGGGCATGGGGCTAAGATAGCAGCGGAGGCTTCGCCGCGCAAACTGCTATCATCTTAAGCGTGGGGAGCGACCTCTTCGATCATGCGGCTGCCGAGCTGGAGAAAGCCGAAGCGCCGTTGGCCGCCCGCATGCGCCCGCGCACGCTGGATGAGTTCGTCGGTCAGGAGCACATCATCGGGCCGGGAAAGCTGCTGCGCCGCGCGATCGAAGCCGACCGGCTGTTTAGCTCGATCATCCTCTGGGGGCCGCCAGGGACGGGCAAGACCACCCTGGCGCGCATCATCGCCAACCGCACCCGTGCGCACTTCGAGACGCTGAATGCGGTGATGGCCGGCGTGGCTGACATCCGGCGGGTGATCGGCGAAGCAAAGGAACGGCGCAAGCACTACCGGCAGCGCACCATCCTGCTGATAGATGAGATCCATCGCTTCAACAAGAGCCAACAGGACGCGCTGCTGCCCCACGTTGAAGATGGCACGGTCGTCCTGATCGGCGCGACGACCGAGAACCCATACTTCGAGGTCAACAGCGCGCTGCTCTCCCGCTCGCGGTTGTTCATGCTGCGCCCGCTGAGCGAGGCGCAGATCCTGACGATCCTGCGCGCAGCGCTGGAGGATGCTGAACGCGGCTATGGCGGTCGGCGGACGGCCACCGGCCAGCCGCAGATCCAAGCCGACGAAGATGCGCTGCGGCACTTGGCGCGGGTCGCCGGCGGCGACGCGCGCAACGCGCTCAACGCGCTGGAGCTGGCCGCTGAATCCACCCCGCCCGGTCCTGATGGGGTTATCCGAATTGACCTAGCCGTCGCTCAGGACAGCATCCAGCGCCGCGCCGTGCTCTACGACAAGGAGGGCGACGCGCACTACGACACCATCAGCGCCTTCATCAAGAGCGTGCGCGGCAGCGACCCAGACGCTGCGCTCTACTGGTTGGCCAAGATGATCTACGCCGGCGAGGACCCGCGCTTCATCATGCGCCGGCTGTTGATCCTGGCCAGCGAGGACATCGGCCTGGCCGATCCGATGGGGATCGTCGTCGCTGCCGCAGCCGCGCAATCGCTCGATTACGTGGGCATGCCGGAGGGGGTGTATCCGCTGGTGGAAGCGACGCTGTATCTGGCCACCGCGCCGAAGAGCAACACAGCGACGCACTACTTCCGCGCCCGCGCGCACATCGAAGCCGAAGGGGTTGGCGAAGTGCCCGACCCGTTAAAGGATGCCAGCCGCGACGCACGGGGTCTGGGGCACGGCAAGGGCTATCTCTACCCGCACGATTACGCCGGCCACTGGGTGGCCCAGAACTACCTGCCGCGCGAGATCGCCGGCTTAACTTTCTACACGCCCAGCGAGGAGGGATATGAGAAAGTCATCGCCGAGCGCCTGGCCCGCTGGCGCGAGGCACAACGCCGCGCGCTGGGCATCGCGGGCCGCGAAGCGCCGATGCTCTCGCACGCCGAGATCGAGCGCATGAAGCACGAGCGCTAGGCTAGGGCGACTGCCGCGTGCCCAGCCGGCTGAGCTGATTAAGCTCACTCCGCGTCCTTAAATATCTCGCCCAGCGCGTCCTCCCAGACGTCGTCCAGCTTGTTGAAGGGCATCTCGACGAAGTCGGCGCTGAGCTTGGCCAGCCACTCCTTGATCGGCGCGTGGGGGAACTTGCGCGCCAGCTTGTCAATGATCTCGTGGAGCTGCGCGTCTATCTCCGCGCTCTTCTGCGCCAGCTCGGTCAGGTCTAGGCCCAGCTTGAACATGTGGTTCAACCGCACCAGGATGTCGTACCAGGCCTTGTAGTCGTTCTCCACGCTGACCGGCTGGACGCCGTCGCGCTGCATGAACTGTGAGAAGTCATAGGCCGGCACGAGGGCATACATGGCGAAGTACTCCTGGCCCACCTGCTCGGCGCGATCTTCCAGGTATGAACCGATGCTCACGCCGCCCTCGTAGTTCGAGAACGAGACGGCGTATTCGGCCAGCTCCTCCTTCATGTGCGGCATCGCGTAGGTGACCGATAGGGTGCGGTGCTTATCAAACGGCACCATCGCATACACGCCGCCCACCGCTGCGATGCGCTTCACGTTCAGCGCCTTGGCCAGGTCGAAGAACGCCTCGGCGTAGCGCTCGACGTTCATGTGCGGCTCGTCGCCCAGGAAGATCAGCAGCCCGCGCTGGTCACCACCCCAGTAGTACACGTCGTTCTGGTAGGTGGTTACCTCCTTGCGATAGCCTTCTTCGAACTTAAAGCGTGGCCGGAAGAGGAATTGCGAGACCGGCGTCTGGAAGAGATAGAAGCCATCCGAACGGATGGTCCCGATCTTCCGCGCTCCCAGTTTCTCAATCAAGTACTTGGGCAGGCCAGAAGATACGTTGCCAGCATCGGCCCACTGCCGCCAGCCGGCGATCATGTAAATCTCCTTCGCTTCCGGAACCTCGCTCAGCACAAACCGCTCATTCATGACTATGACTCTTCCATACAAAAGTTAAAACAATCTTTGCGCTGTGCTTGGCCTCTGTTAGCGTGCCGAGCCGACGGCGGAGATTTTACATAACGCTTGGCTCTTTGCGTTCGCGCATGAGGGTAGGCTGCTCGCCAGTCGCGTCGGCTTGTCGTGCCGGCGAGGCGATGCATCTTAGCGGGCGCGTTGATCAGCCGGCCTTACTGGTCACCCTCGTGCGCTCTACGCCAAGCGCACGCGCCCCAAAACGTGCATGCGCTTACTTCAGTTGCACGCACGTTCATTTATATTCTCAACACTCATGATCGTGATTGACGCATCGCCGGCGGTGCACCGCAAGGCCGGCCTGGGCCGCTACGCCGAGGAGCTGATCGGCGCGCTGGTCGCGCAGGCAGAGACCGGCAAAACCGACCATGAGATCGGGGTGTTCTATCACGATGCGCTCCGCGCTGCGCCCAGCCGGCTGATCCAATCGCTGAACTGCTTTGCGACCACGCAGACGCCCTATCCCTGGCGGCTGCGCGCGCTGATCAGCCACTGGCTCAACTTGGCGCAGGATGAGCTGTTCAGCCGCGCCCAGACCAACACGCGCGCGCCGCTGCCGGCGCCGCGGCTCTTCCACGCCACCGAGCACCTCCTGCCGCGCTTCAAGGGCTTAAAGACCGTTTTCACCCTGCACGACCTGATCTTCAAGATCTTTCCCGAATATCACCTCCCGCGCAATCGGGTCTTCCTCACGCTGGCCATGCCGAGCTTCCTGCGGCGCGCCGACGCGATCATCTGCGTCAGCGAGCACACCAAGCGCGACGCGATGCGCATCTATCGCCTGCCCGAGGATAAGCTGCGCGTGATCCACGAGGGCATCTCGCCGCGCTTTCGGCGCATGCTGGACAGCAGCGCGCTGCGGGCGACGCAGGCGCGCTACGCCCTGCCAGATCGCTTTATCTTGGCCGTGGGCACGATTGAGCCGCGCAAGAACCTGATCACGCTGTTCAAGGCCTTCCGGGCGCTGTTGGAAGAGGATGACTCGCTGGCGCCGGAGCTGATCGTGGTGGGCAAGTCCGGCTGGCTGCACGCGCCAACCTTTCGCGCCATCCACGACCTCGGCCTGACCGGTCGGGTGCGCTTGCTCAGCGGCGTGGAGGACGAAGAGTTGGTCAAGCTCTATTCACTGGCGACGGTCTTCGCCTTCCCCTCGCTCTATGAGGGGTTCGGCCTGCCGCCATTGGAGGCGATGGCCTGCGGCGCGCCGGTGGTGGCGTCGAACGCGGCCTCGCTGCCCGAGGTCTGCGGCCAGGCTGCCCTACTTCTGCCGCCGTTGGACGTCCAGGCGTGGACGCAGACGTTGCGGCGCGTCTTGACGGACCACGACCTGCGCCGCGATCTACAAGCGCGTGGGCCAGCACAAGCCGGCCAGTTTAGTTGGTCGAGGGCAGCGGAGGAGACGCGCCGAATCTACGACGAACTGTTGCGCTAAGCCGGCTGCGCAGCGAGCTGTCGCGAGCGGCGCAGCGTGTCGGCGATCTGGCGATAAGCGATCGTCCAAACGGCGGAGCCAAACGTGGCGACCAGCGCGCTGATCAACGCGCCGATGAGCGCGACAAGGACAAACATGAGGACGGTAAAGATGAGTGTGCCTGTTTGCGGTCCCTCTGCGCTTAAGCTGCTCACAAGCCCACCGATCGTAGCCGGCAACGCGAGCGCGGTCAGAACCAAGCCGGTGATCAGCGAGAACAGCGCGTTGAGTACTATGAGCACCAGCGCAAGCAGGATAACATTGAACAGGTTGCTGATAAGCACCTCCCAGCCCCGGCGCAGGCCGCTGATGACCCCTAGATCCTCCAGCAAGATCGCGCGCTCGCCAAACGTCTGAAGCGCCGAGGCGAGGACGCTGTATATCCCAGTGACACAAATCATCACACACCCACTGCACAGCAGCAACAACAGGCTGGTGCCGGCGCTGCCCAGATCAGGAGTTTCTTCCCCCCGCACGGCTGCGAACGCGACGGGCAACAGCGAGCCTCCGAAGAGCACGAGCGCCAGCACGAGCAGCCCCAGCACAGGCAGGGCCAGCACGATCCGCAACCCAAGCAATGCCCAAAACCGACGCGCAGCGGCCGACCAGGCTTGGCCGAAGGAAGTGCTCCCTTGTTCTTCGATCTGGCCAACGCCGGCGATCAGCCCGCCCTGGGCGATCACGCCGACCACAGCCAGGATGATTGTCAGCACGACGAGGACACACAGCAGGGTGATCAAGGCCGCCGCCAGACGAGAATCGCCCTCATCCAAGAGCGGCAGCCCCCCAGGCAAAAGCGCACTGGGCGACAGGTTGATCGGCGAGGCGGGTAGGTTCACCGCGCCGGCAAGCAGCGAGGTCAGAAAGCCAAGCAACCACAGACTGCGATGTCTGATTGTGATCTCGAAGGCTCTAGAGAGAGTTGCTCCGATGTCCATGGCGTATTTCCTTCCTGCGCCTCTAGTGTAGCTTACTTTCTGCTCGCTGGTTATTCCCCTGCAACACCTGATGACGGCGTGGCCGTCATTCGGATCGGGGAAACAATGGCTTCCTAGGAAGCTGACCGACCCACCCACATCAGGGTAGTTGGTGTGCACCCCATTCGTTTGGTGGAGACCTGGTGTATCTTAACCACATCTCCACTGAATGGGGTACAGTCTAGTCAAATGCGTCTCTCTGTTATCCAGGGCCAGATTCAAACAACGCCCGCTGATGCGATCATCGTGAACCTCTTCGAAGGTGTGACCGCGCCCGGCGGCGCGACGGGCGCAGTGGATGCTGCGCTACGCCTGGGCAAGGCGGAGGCGCACGGTGCAATTAGCCAGCTCATTCACCTAGGCGACCTCACCGGCAGGCTCAATGAGGTAGGGGTGGTCTATACCTACAATCAACTGCCGGCTCCGCGCGTCTTCATCGCTGGCCTGGGCAAGCGCGAAGCGTTCACGCTCGACCGCATCCGGCAGGCCAGTGGCTCAGCAGTGCGCAAGGCACGCGACCTGGGCTGTAAACGAGTTGCGACCATCGTCCACGGCAGCGGCATCGGCGGCCTAGACCCACAGCGGGCTGCCCAGGCAACCGTCGAAGGTGCGTTGATGGGCAGCTATCAATTTAGCGAGCACAAGTCGCAAGCCGACGACAGAGCGATCGAAGAACTGCTCGTCGTTGAGTATGACGGCAGTAAGCTAGACGCCGTCAAGGCCGGCGCGCAGGCCGGCGAAGCGATCGCCCGTGCGGTGAACGCAGCGCGATCGTTAATCAACCGCGCGCCCAACGTCCTGTATCCCGATGCCTTCGCCCAGGCCGCGCGTGAGATGGCCGCTCAGCACGGCTTGCAGTGCGTCGTCCTCACCGAGGCCGAGATCGCCACAGCCGGCATGGGTGGCGTGCTGGCCGTGTCGCAGGGCAGCCAGCACCCGCCGCGCTTCGTGATCCTCGAATATGTGCCGGAAGGCCAAGAGGGTGAGATGCCACCGCTGGTCTTCATCGGCAAAGGCGTGACCTTCGACACGGGCGGCATCTCCATCAAGCCCAGCGACGGCATGCAGGCGATGAAGGCTGACATGAGCGGCGCGGCTGCGGTGTTCGGCGCGATGCAAGCGATCGCCGACCTCAAAGCGCGCCGGCGCGTCATCGGCTTGCTCCCGCTGGTGGAGAACATGCCATCAGGAAACGCCTACCGCCCCGGCGACGTGCTCACCATGATGAGCGGCCTAAAGGTAGAGGTGGTCAGCACAGACGCCGAAGGGCGGCTCATCCTGGCCGACGCCTTGCACTATGCCAAACGCTACCGGCCGCGCGGCGTCGTGGACTTGGCAACCCTAACCGGCGCTTGTGTGGTCGCCCTGGGTGAGGGCATCGCCGCCGGCGTCTTTAGCAACAACGACGACTGGTGTGCCGCTGTGCTCAGGGCTGCTGACGAACAAGGAGAGCGGATGTGGCGGCTGCCGCTTTACAGCGAGTATGGGGACAAGATTAAAAGCGACGTCGCTGACATTAAAAACAGCGGCGGGCGCACCGGCGGCGTCGGCACATCCGCCTACTTTCTCTATCACTTCGTCCAAGGTGAGGGGGAGTATCCTTGGGTACACGTGGACATGGCCGGCATGACCTTCAGTCCCGAGAACAAGGGCTATCTGGTGAAAGGCGCGATGGGCTACGGCGTGCGCACGCTCGTAGCGCTGGCGCAGGCAGAGTAGCACGATGAACCAACAGGAGTTTCGCCTGATCCTGGACGGCGCGCACGACGGCGCAGCGAACATGGCCCGCGACGAGGCCATCCTGAGCGCGGTAAGCGCAGGGCGGCAGCCGCCAACCCTGCGCCTTTATGCCTGGCAGCCGCCGGCCATCAGCCTGGGTCAATCCCAGCGCATCGCATCGGTGAACGAAGCGCGCTGCGCCGCGGATGGGATCAGCATCGTGCGACGCCCAACCGGCGGGCTGGCCATTCTGCACGCTGATGAACTCACCTACAGCATCGCTCTGCCCATTCAGCATCCGCTCGCCGAGGGCGACGTGATGACCTCTTATTGTCGCATCGCCCGCGCCATCCTCCGTGCCTTGTCCCTCCTCGGCGTGCCTGACCCGCGCGCCGACCGCGTGTCGCCTCAGGATAAGGCGAAGGGACCTGTGTGCTTCGAGGCGCCCAGCGATTACGAGGTCGTCGGCGCGGGCAAGAAGCTGGTGGGCAGCGCGCAGTGGCGCCGCCTAGACGGTGTGCTCCAGCATGGCAGCCTGCCGCTGCGCGGGGATATCGCCCGCATTTGTGACTACTTGTTCGATGCGCCGGCGCCCGAGCGCGTGCGCGCCCACGCCGCCACACTCGAAGAGGTGATCAACCGCGTCGTCTCCTGGAAAGAGGCAGCCGCCGCCTGGCAGCAAGCCTTCGCCGAGACGTTGGGCATTCGTTTTGTGCCGGCTGCGCTTTCCGAAGAAGAGCAAAGCGCCGCTGCCGAATTGCGCGCCACAAAATATGCGCATGACAAATGGACGCGCCGGCGATAGAGGCGCATCGCGGTGCGCTCGCACCATCATGCGCCCGATATAGGATACTGGCCATGTCAGAGACTGAACGCCCACCCCGGTTGCACATCGGCGATCTAGCACCGAACATCACCCTGGCTCGGACCACAGGTGAGAAAGTCACCCTCAGCGACCTGCTGCGCCAGGGGCCTATCTTGTTGGTGTTCTTGCGCCATTTCGGTTGAGTGTTCTGCCGTTCGGAGCTGGCCAGGTTGGCCAAGCTAAACCCGCAGATTGAAGCAGCCGGCGCGCAGACCGTCGTCGTGACGATGGGCAAACCGGCAGAGACAGAGCGCTTTTGCGGCGAGCGCGCCCCAGGATTGCGTTGTTTTTGCGACCCCGACGCAGCCTCATACCGTGCCTTTGGCCTCACGCGCGGCACGAGTGAACAACTCTTCGGGCCTGCCGTGTGGCTGAAGGGCGCGCAGGTCACCCTGGGAGGCAAGTTTGAGGGCTTGCCGATCGGCAGGCCGGTGGGCGACCCGTTTCAAATGCCCGGCGTGTTTGTAATCGCGCCAGATGGGCGGGTGACGTTCGCCTACTATAGCCGGCACGTCGGCGATTATCCAGACGACGCGGCGATCCTGCGCGCGGTGGCATCCCCGCGCGTGTAGATAGCCTGGAAATAATAAGGGCCGCCGATCGGCGGCCCTTGGCAACCTCTTGTCGTCGAGTCGCTTAGTAGCCCTTGGGCGCGTTCTCCTTCAACACCTCGTTGGCTTGGGCGACGGCCTCGTCGAGCGCAGCCTTGATGTCGCCTTCGCCCTTGATCGCGACCTTGGAGACCACCTCGCTCATCAGCTTGCGCACGGGGTCATAGCCGGCCACGGGGGCCTCCACTGCGCCGAAGGCCACCATCTCATACAAGCGGGCGTATGCTTCCGCGGCCTCTGGGAAGTTCGCATAGCGCGGGTTGTTCTTCACTGCTTCGATGGCTGTTGGCGCAGCGCTCTTGCGCACTGCCATGTAGCCCGAAGCGACCGCCCACTGCGCGATGTTCTCCGGCTCGGTGAACGCCTTCAAGAACAGCCAGGAGGCCAACTGCTGCTCCGGCGTACCCTTGAAGACCGACCAGGACGCGCCGTAGATGTCCACAACGGGTTTGTTCGGATCCTTCTGCGGGAACATTACGTACGTCCAGCGGAAGGGCTTCTCGGACTTGGCGACGGCATCAGCGTAGAACGGCAGGCCGGTGCTGCTGGCCATCACGAACAAGACCTTCTGAGCCGCGAAGCGGTTCTGCTCACCGAAGCGTTCGGCGCTCGGGATCTCCACCGCGCACTTGTTCTCGAAGAGCCGCCTGAGCAGCGCGAGCGATTCCACGCCGGCCTCGCTGTTGAAGACATAACTCTGCGCGTCCTCGCTCAGCACGCGGCCACCATTGGCGAACACCAAAGCGGCGAAGTTGCTGATGTCGTTCTGCCAAGCCAACCCGTAGCGCTCGTTAGCCGGGTCAGAGGCCTTGCATGCCAACTCCTCGAACTCCCGCAGCGTCTTGGGCGGCTCGTTCGCGCCCAGCTCTTTCAGCCAATCCAAGTTGACGTAGAGCACGGCAGCCGAGCGGCTGGTCGGCCAGCCCAGCACCTCACCGGGGAACTGCGGGTTCTTGTCGCTCTCCAGGAAGAACGGGAAGTAGTCATCAATCTCCGCCTGGGTCAGGCCATACTTGGCGCTCTGAATGTATGGCGAGAGGTCAATCACGTTGCCGTCCAGGCGATAGAACGAGGCCTGGTTCTGATAAGCCTGGGCGATGTTGGGCGGCGTGCCACCCTCGATGGCAGCGTTGATCTTGCTATACAGGTCAGCGTAGCTGCCATCGATCTTCTCAACCGTCACCTTGATGCCAAACTCGTTCTCGGCGTTGAACTTCTCGACGAACGACTCGACGAACTTTTGGGCGTCGCCGGAATAGCGGTGCCAGAACAGGATCTCCGTCGGCTTGTCCTTGCTCAGGGTGATGGCATCCACGCCCGTGGCGGCTGGGGCCTCGGTCGGCGCAGGGGCTTCAGTCGGCTGGGCTGGGGCAGCTTCCGTCGGTGCAGGTGCCTCGGTTGGCTGCGCTGGTGCTGTCGTTGGTGCAGGTGCCTCGGTTGGAGCCGGTGCCTGTTGCGGTGCAGGTGTGGCGCAGGCCGCTGCGAAGACGGCCAAGGTAGCCACAACGGGAAGAACTTTGCGGATCATGGCTTTACCTCCTTTTCACAAGGAGTAGATAAACACTTGGCGTTAAGGTTTATTTAAGCCTAGGTTTAGAAAGGTAGATGCCTTGCGATCATCCTTTCAGGCCGGTTGTGGTGATCCCCTCGGTGAAGTAGCGCTGGGTGAATAGATAAAGGATGATGATCGGCAATACGACCATCACCGCTACCGCCATCGCAAGCTGTGTCTGCGAGCCGCCGTCGGTTTGAAGGAAACCGACCAGGCCGACCGATACGGTACGCATGTTGGAGCTGGCGGTGACAAGCTGAATCCAGCGGAATTCGTTCCACGTCCAGATGAATTCCAGCAGGGCCAGGGTGACGATGGCCGGCTTAGCCAGCGGAACCATGATCATTGCGAGGTAGCGCAGGTGTCCGGCGCCGTCTATGCGCGCAGCGTCATAAAGCTCGCGCGGCACCTGTAAGAAGAACTGACGGATCAGAAAGATGCCAAACGCATCGGCCAAGAAGGGCGCCACCATCGCCGGTATCGTGTTGTACCAGTTTAAGTAGTTCTTGTTCATCATCACTGCGCGCGGCACAAGGACCAGCTCCTCTGGGATCATGAAGGTGGCCAACACCAAGATGAACAAGACGTCTTTGGCCGGGAACTGGAGCTGGGCGAAGGCATAGGCCGCCAGCACCGATGTCGCCACCGATGATGCGACAACGATGCCCGTGACCAGCAGTGTGTTCAGGACGTGGCGAAAGAACATCGGCAAGCCGGTATCGCGGTCAACGCCGATCAGGCGAATGGCCTCGGCGAAGTTGTCGAAGCGGGGTGTGGAGTTGCCCAGCGGCGGCCATGGCCAGAAGCGCAGCGACATCACATCGCCGTAGTCTTTGATGCTGGTGAGAAGCATCCAGATAAACGGGATGACCGAGATGATGCCAACGACGATCAGCACGAGGTAGATCAGCGCGTTGACCTGGTTGAGCGCGCCGCGTGGCGCTGAACGCCGGCGGGCCTCGGCGAGAGGAAGCCCTGTCGTTTTCGCCATGGTTTTATTTAGTAGTGCACGCGGCTGGCGGCGACGCGATTTTGCACAATCGTGACCAGCAAGATCGCCAGCGAGAGCAATAAGGCGAGCGCGCTGGCATAGCCGGCGCGCTGGAATTCGTAGAACTGCCGGTAAATGAGGATGCTGGCGGTTTGCGTCCCGTTTTCGCCCTGTGTCATCACCCAGATGTGGTTAAACGCCTTCATCGTCCCGATCACTGTGATTAGCACGACGAAGAACGTGGTCGGCGAGAGCAAGGGCCAAGTGATGTGCCTGAAGAGCTGCCAGCCATCCGCGCCGTCAATCCTGGCCGCCTCATACATCTCGCTCGGGATGTTCCCAAGGCCAGCCAAGAAGAGCGTCATGTTGTAGCCGACGAACACCCATGTGGTGTATATCACCACCGAGACCATCGCCAGGCTCGGCCCGCGCAGCCAATCCGGCAGGCTGATCCCCAGCCCCGTTGCGATGAGGGTGAATACCCCTTTGTCCTCCAGCAGCCAGCGCAGTGGAGCCAGGCCGAGGCTCTTTAACACGCTGTTGATTAGACCGATGTCCGGGCTATAGAGCCGCGCCCACACTGCCGACGTCGCCACGGTGGATGTCACCCACGGCAGAAACATCACCACGCGAAATAGCGCCCGCCCGCGAATCTTTTGAAAGAGCAGATAGGCGAGCGTCAGCGCAATGCTGATCTGGATCGGCACGGCCAACAGCGAATAGGTGAGCGTCGCGCCGAGCGATGGCCAGAACTCCGAACCAAATGCCAACGCACGGGCGTAATTGCCCAAGCCCAGGAACTCGCGCGGCCCCAGCCGCCAGTTGTGCAGGCTGATGTATAGCCCAAAGCCAATCGGGAATACGGTGAAGGCAAGGAAGAGGAGCAAGGCCGGCGCCAGCAAGACGTAGGCGAGCAACGCTTCTCTGGCCTGAGCTTTCTGGCGCTGGGAACGAAGTGGGGCGCGCACACTCACCCGCATACCGAGGCCAGCGTAACGAGCTTCAATTAACCTTTCGTTAAGGAATTGAGCGGTAGGCGCGTTGCAAGATGCGCGCCGGCGAAATAGCGCCGTGTAGCTGCCGGGCGTAAATGCGCTCCCGCACGAAGCATCCTACGCCCGCCAAACTGCTTCGCGTGAGGGCGTCGCGTCGCTACACCCCTCGCATGACGGGCTGGCGCGGCGAGCCGGCGGCCCCGCGCCTCTATTGGCTGGTGAATGCACCGCCTTGCTCGCGCGCAGACGATACAATCCGCGCCATGCATACGTCCTCCGCGAAGAACGTCTTCATCAGGGAATTGCCCCAGCATGTTGGGCAAGTCGTCACCCTGCGCGGATGGCTTTATAACCGAACCGCCAAGGGCAAGTTGGTCTTCTTGCAAATGCGCGATGGCACTGGCATTTGTCAGTGCGTGGTGTTCCGATCCACAGTGGGCGACGAGACGTTTGCCATCGCAGACAAGTTGCCGCTGGAGAGCAGCTTTATCGTGACCGGCGAGGTGCGGGCCGACTCGCGCGCGCCCGGCGTGCCCGGCGGCTATGAGCTAGACGTGCAGGCGCTACACGTTGTGCAGCGGGCCGAGGATTACCCGATCGGTCCAAAGGAGCACGGCGTCGAGTTCCTGATGGACCATCGCCATCTGTGGATTCGCTCAGCGCGGCAGTGGGCGATCCTCCGCGTGCGCGCCACGGTGATGCGCGCCATCCGCGCTTGGCTGGATAGTCACGGCTTTATCGAGGTCACCACGCCCATCCTCACTCCCAGCGCCGCTGAGGGCACGACGACGCTCTTTGAGGTGGATTACTTCGGCGACAAAGCATACCTGGCCCAGACCGGCCAGCTCTACAACGAAGCCAACATCTTCGCCTTCAACCGAGTGTATTGCTTTGGCCCCACCTTTCGGGCGGAGAAGAGCAAGACGCGCCGCCATCTGACCGAATTTTGGATGGTGGAGCCGGAGATCGCCTTTTGTGACCTCGACCAACTGCTGGAGATCGAGGAGCAATTCGTCAGTCACATCGTGCAGACTTGTCTGCGCGAGAACGCGGACGAGCTGAAGCTATTGGGGCGCGACGTGAGCCGGCTACAAAACGTCGTCCCACCCTTCCCGCGCGTGTCCTACGACGAGGCCATCGCCCAACTCCAATCCTTGCGGGCGCGCCTGAAGGCCGGCGAGGAGGTGACAGCCTTTGACGGCGCGCCACTGCGGGGCATTGAGGACCCTGATCTGCTCCAGATAAGCTGGGGGATGGATTTCGGTAGCCCGCACGAAACGGCGCTCACCCAGCTCTACGACCGGCCTGTTTTCGTCATCGGCTTCCCATCAGCGATCAAAGCCTTTTACATGGAGCCTTACCCCGACCGCCCGGAGATATGCAAGAGCGCCGACCTGCTCGCCCCGGAGGGCTACGGCGAGATCATCGGCGGCAGCGAGCGGATCAGCGATATGGCGTTGCTAGAAGCGCGCATTCGCGATCACGGCCTGCCAGCATCCGCCTATCGCTGGTATATAGAGCTGCGCAAGTACGGCAGCGTGCCGCATAGCGGCTTCGGGCTGGGCGTCGAGCGCACCGTGGCGTGGATCTGCGGCATCGAGCACGTGCGCGAAGCCTCTCCCTTCCCCCGCCTGCTCAACCGGCTCTACCCTTAAACACACGAGGGTTAACGCTGTATCCAGTCCATCACTTTGTCGGCCAGGCGGTCCAGGGCGCGCACGCTCATCTCGATATGTTCGATCTTGGTGTCCTCGATTGGATTATGTGAGATGCCGCGCAGGCTCTGCACGAACATCATCACCGTAGGCACGCCGGCGCGGGCCACCTCTGCGGCGTCGTGCAGCGGGCCGCTCGGCAGCTTATGGGCCTTGCCCGCCACCTCTACGCAGCTCTCATAGCACATCTTCACCAATTGTTTGTCGAACAAGATCGGCTCGATCTGCCAGATGCGGCTCCATTGCACGTCGCATTTCTCCTCTTTGGCGAAGCGCTTGCTGGCCTTTACTGCCTCTGAATACATGCGGGCCAGTTTGCTGGCGCTCAGATGACGCTGGTCAAGGGTGATGTCGCACTCACCGACGACCGCGGTGACGATACCAGGCTTGGTAACGCAACTCCCGACCGTGCACACGCCACCGTACTTGTTGGCAATCGCGCGAATTTCCAAAGCCAACTTCGCTGCGGCGGCCAGCGCATCGCGTCGCTTATCCATCGGCGTGCTGCCGCTGTGAGCAGCCTGGCCGATGAACTTGATGGCATGTCGCTCCACGCCGAACGTGCCAATCACCGCGCCGAGCGGCAGCTTCATGCTCTCCAACACCGGCCCTTGCTCGATGTGAAGTTCCAGGTATGCCGCGGCGTTCTTTAGCTCCTTGCGACTCTTGGTCATCTGGTCAATCTCCACGCCACATCGGCGCAGCGCGTCCTCCAGCCGGATGCCGTCTTTATCTGTGCGGTTTCGCTCTTGGTTTGGGTCCAGGTTGCCGCTACAGGCGCTGCTGCCCAGCAGACTGCGCCCAAATCGCGCACCTTCCTCGTCGGCCCAGTCCACCAGGCGCACGGTGACCGGCGGTTGGCCATGATACTGGTCGTTAATGCGGCGCAACACTTCCAAGCCAGCCAGCACGTTCAAGCAGCCGTCCAGCCAGCCCCCGTTCGGCACAGAATCCATGTGCCCGCCGATCAGCAAGGCGCGCTTGCTTTTGCCGGGCAAGGTATACCAGGTATTGCCGGCTTCGTCGTTGTGGATTTCGAGGGGCAAGCCGGCTGCCTTCTCGCGTAACCATGCGCGCGCCTGGAGCCATGTGTCGGTCCATGCCACGCGCATCGCGCCGCCGGTGTTCGGATCGCTGGTTAGGCTACGCAGTTCCTTGAGTTCCTCAACGGTTCGCTTCGGATCCAGGGTGCTCATGAGGGAGATTCTAAGCCCCGCCGGCGACGTCGCAAGTTGCGAGATAACTTTCTGTCCGACAGCCGAATTCAAGGCAAGTCCTCAAGGATGAGCGCGCAGTGCAATGGGCTTTCGCTGCGGGTGAGGCACATTGACCAATAGGGGCAACTCTTTGCGGGCTGCTGGTTGACCGCCATGAATTCAGAGAGCGATGCATGCGCTCTTTTCACAGCCATTCAGTGAGACAATACAGGGCATGGCAAAACAATACCAATCGCCGCCAGCGATGATCATCGATCCGTCCAAGCGCTACCTCGCACGCCTGAAAACCAGCAAGGGCGACATCACCGTTGAGCTATTCGCTGACAAAGCGCCGCGCACCGTCAATAACTTTGTCTTCCTCGCGCGCGAGGGCTTCTACGACAACACGACCTTTCATCGCGTGATTAAGGATTTCATGATCCAGGGCGGCGACCCCACCGGCACAGGCCGGGGTGGGCCTGGCTATCGTTTTGAAGACGAGTTTCATCCAGACCTAAAGCATGATGGTCCGGGTGTGCTCTCGATGGCGAACGCCGGACCAAACACCAACGGCTCGCAATTCTTCATCACCCGCGTCCCCACCCCCTGGCTGGACGGCAAACACAGCGTCTTTGGGCGCGTTATTGAGGGGATGGACGTCGTCCTAGCCATTCCAGAGCGAGACCCTAGCCGCGCACGTCATCCCGGCGAGACGCTCTTCCACGTCGAGATCATCGAAGCAAGCGCGTCCTAGCGTTTGTTATGCGCGTCGGCGTCTTCGACTCGGGCGTGGGCGGCTTATCCGTGTGGCGTGAGGTCGTCTCCGCCTTGCCCGAGGTGCCGGTCGTTTATTTGGCCGACCAGGCTTACGTGCCTTATGGCGATCGGTCACCTGAAGAGGTGCGCGCGCGCGTGCTGCGCCTCGCTGAGTGGCTGACCCAGCGCGGCTGCGCGCTGATCGTGGTGGCCTGTAACACGGCCTCAGCACTGGCGCTTGACGAGCTGCGGGCGCAGTTTCGCAATGTGCCCTTTGTCGGCGTGGAGCCAGCAGTCAAGCCGGCCGTCCAGCACACGCAGACCGGCACAGTTGCGGTGTTAGCTACCCATAACACGCTGCGTAGCCAACGTTACGTTGGCCTGGTCAACCGCTGGGGCGAGGGCGTGCGTGTGCTCGAGCAACCGTGTCCGGCGTGGGTGAACGTTGTAGAGCGGCTTAACTTTTATCAGCGCGCACCGCGCCTGCTTACCTCTTTAGTGGAAGCCTGTATTCTGCCTCTCTTGGAACAGCGCGCCGATGTGCTGGTTTTAGGCTGCACCCACTTTCCATTCCTTAAGCCGTGGATAAGCCAGGTGATTGAGCGCTGGCGCAGCACACGCGCCAACGCCCCAACCGTGACTATCTACGATCCTGCGCCGGCGGTTGCCAAGCGTGCGCAACATCTGTGGCTCGAGCGCGCCGCCGGCAGCTTCACAGGGACACGCGCCTGCTCGTCTTCGAGCGCGAGACTCCGCGAATTCTGGACGACTGGCGACGCTAAAGATTTTGAGGATATCGCGCGCGTGCTGTTGGGCCATCCCGTAGACGCCCATCGGTTGACGCTGTGATCAGCATCCTCGGCTCATCGCAGCGAGCAAAGCAGTCTATGCTTACAACCATGACTGGCGAATCCTTAGATTGGCTGATGTTCAACGAGCTTCTGGATAAGTCTGGTCAGTCTGCTGGGGAGACCGATACAGGCTCCCCCCAAAAGCCCGCTGATGTGCCCTTGGTCTTGCCCATCCTGCCCCTGCGCGGGATGGTGGTGTATCCGTTGGCTGCCCTTCCCTTGCGCGCGGCACAGCCCAGGGCGGTCCGGCTGATAGACGATGCTGTTCTGCGCAAGTCCTCTGTGGGCATGGTGGCCAGCAAGGTGCCACAGAAAGATGACCCCGGGGTAGAAGATATTCACACCGTTGGCACGATCGTCACGATTGCGCGCCAATTCAAATCGGCGGATGGCGTCGTGAACATGATCGTGCAAGGCACAGAGCGCTTTCGCATCGTCGAGGTGATCAGCCAGGACCCTTATATCGTCGCCCGCGTTGAATTGCTACCGGAACCCTGGGAGAGTTCGCTAGAGATAGAGGCCTTGCGCCGCAACCTAGGCGAGGGGTTTGCCAAAATAGCCGAGCTGCGCCCTGACATGCCAGATGAGCTAGCGCAGATGATTCAAAGTATCGAGGACCCCCGCCAGCTCACCTACACCATTGCGACCTATATGCGCATGGACATAGACGATGCGCAGCGGTTGCTGGAGATGGACGGGCTGCCGAACAAGATGCTCTTCCTGCTCCAATTGCTCAACAAGGAACTCGAAGTGCTCCAGCTCGGCAAGAAGATACAAAGCGTGGCTCAGAGCGAGATGGAGAAGATACAGCGCGAGTATTTCTTGCGCGAGCAAATCAAGGCCATCCAGCGAGAGCTGGGCGAAGCCGATGAACAGCAGATCGAGATCAACGCTCTGCGAGAGAAGATCGCCGCCAGCGGCATGAACGAAGAGGCGCGCCGTGAGGCCGAGCGCGAGCTCGATCGGCTGGCCAAGATGCCCACGCAGGCCGCCGAATACAGCGTCATTCGCACTTACCTCGACTGGATGGTCTCGCTGCCATGGCAAAAGACCACACCCGACAACCTCGACATCGCGCACGCCCGTCGTGTGTTGGATGAGGACCACTACGGATTGCCTGACATCAAGGAGCGCATCATCGAGTTCCTGGCGGTTCGCAAGCGCCGTCATGAGCTGCAAATCAGTGAATCGGCAGCAGAGCCGGCACAGGAAAGCGCCATCTCGACCAATCAGGTGGCCGAAGACCCAATCCGTCGCGAGCGTGAGGGGGTCATCCTTTGCTTTGTCGGCCCGCCCGGGGTCGGCAAAACGTCGCTCGGCGCCAGCATCGCGCGCGCGATGGGGCGCAAGTTCATCCGCATGAGCCTAGGCGGCGTGCGCGACGAGGCAGAAATTCGCGGCTTCCGCCGCACCTACGTCGGCAGCATGCCGGGGCGGATCATCCAGAGCATCCGCCGTGTTGAGAGCCGAAACCCCGTCTTCATGCTGGACGAGGTGGACAAGCTAGGCAGCGACTTTCGCGGCGATCCGGCGAGCGCGCTGCTCGAAGTGCTCGACCCGGAACAGAACCGCGAATTCCGCGACCACTATCTGGATGCGCCTTTTGACCTTTCGCAGACGATCTTCATCTGCACCGCCAACACGCTGGAGACGATCCCCGGGCCGCTACGCGACCGCATGGAGGTGCTCCAACTCAGCGGCTACACCGAACAGGAGAAGCTCAAAATCGCGCATGGCTACTTGGTGCCGCGCCAGCTTAAAGAGAACGGCCTGCGCCCAGGCGAGGTGACCTTCAGCGACGCCGCCATCCTCAAACTGGTGCGCGAATATACGCGCGAAGCCGGCGTGCGCAACCTCGAGCGCGAGATCGGCAGCATCTGCCGCCGGCTCGTCGCCCGCGCGGCAGAGGGCAAAGTCACTCTGCCCTTTCACGTCACACCAGAGGCCGTTGCTGAGCTGCGCGGCAAGCCCAGGTTCTATAACGAGGTCGTCGAGCGGACGGAGACGCCGGGCGTGGCAACTGGCTTGAGTTGGACGCCGTTTGGGGGCGAGGTCATCTTCGTCGAAGCCACCCGTATGCCGGGCGCGAAAGGCTTTTTGCTCACCGGACAACTCGGCGAGGTCATGAAAGAGAGCGCACAAGCGGCCCTCTCATACGTGCGCAGCCACGCGGCTGAGCTTGGAATCAACCGCAGAGAGCTTGATAAGTCCGATATCCATGTACATGTGCCGGCTGGTGCTCAGCCAAAGGACGGCCCATCGGCTGGTGTGACCATCGTGACAGCGCTGGTGTCGCTATTCACCGGTCGCAAGGTCTGTCCCGACGTGGCGATGACCGGTGAGATCACGCTGCGCGGCCTGGTGCTCCCCGTCGGCGGGATCAAGGAGAAGGTATTGGCTGCGCACCGCGCCGGGCTCAAGCGAATCATCCTCCCCCGCCGTAACCAACCTGATTTAGATGACCTTCCCGCTGACGTATGCGGGTCGCTGGAGTTCGTGCTCGTTGAGCATGTGGACCAGGCTTTGACGGCAGCGCTATCGCCGTCCACCCGCGGCAAGGCCAAGTCGCGTAATAAGGAGAATAAGAGGATAGCCCGCGCCCTCACGTGAGCGTGCGCCGTCCTCGCGATCAGGGGAAGCTGGGGCGGCTGGATTCGAACCAACGAATGGCGGATCCAAAGTCCGCTGCCTTACCACTTGGCGACGCCCCAACGCAGCGAGAATTCTACCATTGCCAGGGGGCATATTTCAGGGGGCGCTTACGATCGCTTGCCGCGCCGGCGCGTCGTGCTCAGCGCGAGTGAAGCGTCCACATTGGACGCACGGCTGCATCAGGGGCAACCTTCTACCAAGCTAGGCTGCCGGCGAAGGCGAATCTGAGGGTGGGCGACGGCGGTGCCGTCGTCTACCCAAGGCCCTGGCCGTAACGCGCTCCCCAGATTCAGAGGCGCAGTACAATCCTTGAACTGGTGGCTGCTGAAGCGCACACCGCCTCTCGCCCGTCTCACCCACACGTCCGGCAGATTGACCCCTGGCGCGATGGACGCGCCGTGGCCAACCTGCTGGAGGTCGCATTCCGCGAAGAGGCCGATAGCGACGAGGGTGAGCGCCTGATCCACGCCCTGCGCAACTACGGCCCACTCGACGCGATGTTATTGAGTGGCACGACCGGCTTTGTATGGGTGGAAGACGGACAGGTGATCGCCAACGCCTCGATACAGCGCAATGCCACGCGGCGAGATACTTGGGTGATCGGCAACGTCGCTACCCAGCCGGCCTATCGCAACCGAGGCATTGGCCGCGCAGTTGTTGAAGCGTGCATCCAGTACGCGGCTGCGCGCGGCGCGCGCTACGTTGCCCTTCAGGCGGATGTCACCAATCATCCCGCGCTGCATCTTTACGAGAAATTAGGCTTTCAGCGCATCGGCGAGGTGACTCACTTCCTGCGACCAGCGCTCGTTGAACTGCCCCTAGATTGCCCAGCAGTCCCCAAACTGCGCGGCGCACGCTGGTCCGATCGCGAGGTCATCTGGTCACTCGCAAGGCAACATATCCCAGAGACGCTGACGTTCGCCGAGTCGTTTAACGCGCGCGTGTATCGCTTGGGCTTGCGCTGGACGCTGGTGAATGCCTTGAGCGGCAACCCCGATCACTGGTTGTTGATGACGTCCGATGTGAAAGGAGATGTGCTCGGCGCTGTGCGCACGCGCGCGGTGATCGAAGGCAGATACCACTACCTGGAAGTCTTTCCAACCGCGCACGCCACACAAGACGACATCCTCCAGCTCATCCGGGGTGGATTGAGCCGGCTGGCGAAGTATGCGCGCAAGCCGATTTGCGCGGCTCACGTCGCTTCTTGTCTAGCCGTCCGCCAAGCGCTTCAGGCAGCCGGCTTTCGGATCAGCCGCACCCTCGTCCACATGCGGCTGGCGCTGCAGACGGAGGCGGACACGTCTCCTGCTTGGTGATGCCAGAGCTGCCAGAGGTCGAGACCGTGGCGCGCACGTTGCGCACAGGCACGCCGGCGCTCATCGGACAGACCATCCGGGACGTCCTTGTGCTGTGGCCGCGTCAGGTGGCGCACCCATCCCCCACCGCCTTTGCACAGGGCCTCAGCGGTGCCCGGATCCAAGCCGTGGATCGTTATGGGAAGTATCTGCTGATCGGTCTGCGCACATCCCAGGGCTGCCAAGAAGCCGATTCCGTGCTGCTCGTCCATTTGAGGATGAGCGGTCGGCTAGAGTTGGTGCCGGAGGCGCAGGCCGTGACGCGCCATGCCCGCCTGGTCTGGCGACTGGACGGCGGGCTGGCGCTGCGCTTCGAGGACGCGCGCAAGTTCGGGCGCGCTTGGTGGGTAACCGATCCAGCCGTTGTACTTGGTAAGCTTGGTCCTGATGCGCTGGCGATCTCTGCCGAGGTCTTCGTGGCGCGGGCGCGCAGCCGGCGCGGCGCATTAAAGCCCTTGTTGCTCGATCAATCTTTTATCGCTGGAATTGGCAATATTTATGCAGATGAATCTCTGTATTTATCCGGCTTGCATCCAAAGCGTTTAGTGGCTACATTGAATGAGGCTGAGCTGTTACGTTTGCATACAGCGATTCAATATGTCTTACGAGCCGGTATTGCAGCCAACGGCGCAAGCGTTGACTGGGTCTATCCAGGTGGCCACTTTCAAGAACACTTCGCTGTGTATGGCCGGGCCGGCCAGCCTTGTCATCGTTGCGGACAACCGATTCAGCGCATCCTAGTCGCCCAGCGCAGCACCTTCTTCTGTCCCTCCTGTCAGCCCTCTTAGTTTGTGCTAAATTTCACTATCAGAACCTACCCATTTGGCGCGTCCCCCGCAAGTTGCCTGCTTTTGAGAGCCTCCGCTCCATAGAATGTAAGCACCTGCAGGACAACGCAGGCAGACCAACAGCGAGGATAACCCAAAAGAGCTTGGGATAAATTTGGGAAAAGGACAGCGATGCAACTAATGAAACCCGTTCGCCCCGTCGGCATCATCGGCTACGGTGCCTATGTGCCGCGTTACCGATTGGCTGGCCAGGCGATCTCCGAGTTATGGACGGCGGGCAACACGCCACCACCCGTCCGAGAGAAAGCCGTGCCAGGGCTGGACGAAGACGTGGTCACGATGAGCATTGAGGCAGCGCGCAATGCGCTGGCCCGCGCTCAGGCAGCCGATCCCACGTTCGACCCGGCACAGCTCGGCGCAGTATGGGTGGGCAGTGAGTCGCACCCTTACGCGGTGAAGCCCACCAGCACCATCGTCGCCGAAGCAATTGGCGCAACCCCATACACGCAGGCAGCCGACTGGCAGTTCGCCTGTAAAGCCGGCACTGAGGCCATCCAGGCCGCTATCGGTTTCGTCGGCAGCGGCATGGCTCGATACGCGCTGGCAATCGGCATGGACGCGGCGCAGGGCCGACCCGGCGATGCGCTGGAATATACCGCCGGCGCAGGTGGGGCCGCGTTCATCCTCGGACCGAGCGAGCACGCGCTGGTCGAGATCGAAGGCTCTGTCTCGTTCGTCACCGACACGCCGGATTTCTGGCGCCGCCAGCACGAACAGTTCCCAGAACACGCCGGCCGTTTTACCGGCGAGCCAGCTTACTTCCACCATATTACCCAGTCGGTGCGGGCGCTGTTTGCGCAGATGGGACTCTCGGCAACGGACTTTGCCTACGCGGTCTTTCATCAGCCCAACGTCAAGTTCCCGCTCAAGGTGGGCGAGGAATTGGGGTTTAAGCGAGCCCAGATCACGCCGGGCTTGCTGGTGAACGAGATCGGCAATGCATACGCCGGCTCTGCGCTGATCGGCCTGACGGCCATCTTAGACATCGCCCAGCCGGGCGAGCGCATCTTGCTGGCCTCATTCGGCAGCGGGGCCGGCAGCGATGCCTTCTGCCTGCGGGTGCGGCGCTCGCTGCCCACCCCGCACGTTTGGACAACGCGGACTTATGTGGATCGCCGCGTGCCGGTGGATTACGCCCGCTACGCGCGATTGAAGGAGAACTACATCCTCTAGCCATGCGAGACGTTTCAATCATTGGAATTGGTCAAACCCCAGTGGGTGAACACTGGGACAAGAGCCTGCGCGAGCTGGCCTATCAGGCGCTGCTCGCAGCGATGCAAAGCGCCGGGGTCGAGCGCGTGGACGCTCTATACGTTGGCAACATGCTCTCCGGCGAACTTACCGCTCAGGAGCATCTGGGGGCCCTGATCGCCGACTTCGCCGGCTTGCGCGGCATTGAGGCGATAAAGGTTGAGGCCGCCTGTGGCAGCGGCGCAGCCGCGCTGCGCGTGGGCTACATGGCGGTCGCCAGCGGCCTCTGCGACCTAGTGGCCTGCATAGGCGTGGAGAAGATGACCGACCAGCAGGGCAGCACGGTGACCAGCGCCCTGGCCATGGCTGCGGACGCGGAATACGAAGCGCTGCAAGGCCTGACCTTCGTGAGCATCAATGCCCTGCTGATGCGGCGCTACATGCATGAATACGGTTATCGCAAAGAAGACTTCGCCAACTTTGCGATTAACGCCCACGCCAATGCGGTCAACAATCCCTATGCAATGTTTCGCTCGCCCATCACCGCTGCCCAATTTGCCGAGGCTAAGCCGATCGCCGACCCGATTAACCTGCTCGACTCCTCGCCGATTGCGGACGGCGCGGCCTGCGTGATCTTGGCGCCGACGAGCATCGCCAGGGAATTCACCGATAAGCCGGTGCGCGTCCGCGCCATCGCCATTGCGACCGACACATTAGCGGTTCACGACCGGCGCGACCCGCTCTATTTGGAGGGGGGCGCGCTCAGCGCGCAGAAGGCATACGCCATGGCCGGCGTCGGGCCGGCTGATATTGACGTGTTTGAGCTTCATGATGCTTTCACCATCATGAGCGCGCTCTCGTTGGAGGCGGCCGGGTTCGCGCCGCGCGGCCAGGGGGTGCGCCTCGCAATGGACGGGGAGATCGGCCTGAATGGGCGCATTCCCATCACCACAATGGGTGGGCTGAAAGCTCGCGGCCATCCTGTGGGCGCGACCGGCATGTATCAAATCGTCGAGGTGGCTCAGCAACTGCGCGAAGAGGCTGGCCTGAATCAGGTGAAGAACGCCCAACTCGGCATGGCCCAGAACATCGGCGGCAGCGGCGCGACGGTGGTGACGACGATCCTTGAGCGCATTTAGTAATAAGGAGAAAGAAAAATGGAAGTAGCACGATATTGGCGAACGACCAAACAGCGCTACCAATTGGTTGGCGAGAAGTGTCCACAATGCGGCCGTCGCATCTTCCCGCCGCGCGATGTGTGTCCGGTGTGTGGACACGAAGCGCGGACGGCCGTCCAGTTCAGCGGCAAGGGCGAAGTGTATTCCTACAGCGTGGTGCACGTCGCGCCTGAAGGTTATGAGAAGTTCGTCCCTTACATCGTCGCGCTGGTGCGGCTGGCTGAGGGGCCGTTGGTCACCGCTCAGCTCACCGACGTGGACGAATCCGAAGTATGGATCGGCATGCCGGTAGAGATGGTGACCCGCGTGCTGCGCGAGGATGGCGAGCGCGGCATGTTGATCTATGGCTATAAGTTCCGCCCGGCGCTGCCGGTGAATAATCAAGCGCCGCAGGCAGCCGCCCAACCGATGCGCACGCCGTTGCCCAAAGCCAACGGGGTGCATCCGGAGCCGGTGCTTCAGGCAGCAATGCCCTAAGCAAGGAAGAGCCTACACCCTGCGCACAACAGCGCTTGCTTCGGGTGCATTCGCCAGTAGGGGGTAGGCCGCTCGCTCGCCATACCAGTCTTGTCTCGCTGAGTACTCACTCAACCCCCGCCTCACCGTCATGCGAGGGGCGGGCGCTACGCCCCTATTGGGCATGACGCGCTGATGCAGCGAGCGAGAACGCATGCGTGAATGCACGACGTGCTTCGTGTATTGCCGGAACGCATTTCGGCAGCGCTTGTCGGGATACATCACAGCCGAATGCGCATCATTGAGAAGCGGACCACTTCACAGCGGGTTAAATAGGGACGGAACGCTGGGTGGGCGATGGCACTGCCATCGCCCACTCTCTATGAGACTCACCCCTCGCCAGCAGCATCGATCGGGTGGAAGGCTCTGCCCCTAATTGGTGAATGCACCCTATACACCCCGGACCATGCCTCGATTCGTATAATCGAACAAACGTGCTATGGCCAAAAAGCAATCGGTAACCGCGCAGAACGGTCAGACCCCGGTCCAAGCTGAGCTGAACTTAGAGGACAATCGCTTTGGGCGCATCCGCCGCACCGACATTAATTACGAGATGCAAACCAGCTATCTCTCGTATGCCATGTCGGTCATCGTCAGCCGCGCCCTGCCCGACGCGCGCGACGGCCTCAAGCCCGTCCAGCGGCGCATCCTCTACGTGATGCACGATACCGGCCTGCGCGCCGATGCGCCCTATCGCAAGAGCGCGCGCATCGTCGGCGACGTGCTCGGCAAATACCATCCCCACGGCGACCAGTCAGTGTATGACGCCATGGCCCGCATGGCGCAGGATTTCTCCATGCGTTACCCGCTGGTGGACGGTCAGGGCAACTTCGGGAGCGTGGACGGAGACCCCCCGGCGGCGATGCGATACACCGAAGCCCGCCTCAGCCAACCGGCCATGGACCTGCTGGCTGACCTGGAGAAGAACACGGTGGACTTCGTGGATAACTACGATGGCACCACCCGTGAGCCCACTGTGCTGCCCGCCGCGCTGCCGAACTTGCTCATCAACGGCGCCACCGGCATCGCCGTCGGTATGGCCACCAACATCCCGCCCCATAACCTCAACGAGGTGGTGGACGCGATCACCTTTCTCATAGACCGGATCGCGTCTAAACGTGGCGCAGCCAAGGCCCTGCAAGAATGGACGCTGCCCGAGGTTGAGGTGGACGTGGATGAGTTGATGCAGTTCATCAAGGGGCCGGACTTTCCCACCGGCGGCATCGTCTTCCGCTACGACGAGCGCGCCGAGGGCAACGACGCGATCAAAGCTGCGTATGCCACTGGCCGCGGCAAGATCATCGTCCAAGCCAAGGCGCACTTCGAGGAAGGCACGCGCGGGCGCAACCACATCATCGTCACTGAGCTGCCTTACGCCGTCAATAAATCTGCGCTTATCGAACGCATCGCCGACCTGGTGCGCGAGGGCAAACTCACCGGCATCACTGACATTCACGACGAAAGCGACCGGCGCGGCATGCGGATTGTCATTGACGTCAATAAAAACGATGACCCGCGCCAGGTGTTGAGCGCGCTATACAAGCACACCCCGATGCGCACCTCATTTGGGGTGATCATGCTGGCGCTGGTGAACGGTGAGCCCCGCGTGTTGCCGCTGCGCCGCATGTTGTACGTGTTCATCGAACATCGCTTGTTCGTCATCAAACGCCGCAGCGAGTTCGATCTAGACGAGGCCCGCCGACGTGCCCACATCCTGGAAGGGCTGGTGAAAGCCCTGGACATCATTGACCAGATCATCAAGCTAATCCGCACCTCGCGCGACAGCGAGACCGCGCGCAAAGGACTGATCGAGCAATTCAAATTCACCGAAGTCCAGGCCCAGGCCATCTTGGATATGCCGCTGCGCCGGCTCACCCAGCTCGACCGCAAACGCCTGGAAGAGGAACTGGCCGAGAAGCAAAAGCTCATCAAGTACTTAGAAGACTTGCTCAAGCATCCCATCAAAATCCTGGGCGTGATTAAAGAGGAGCTTGCTGCGCTGAAGGAGAAGCACGGCGACGCTCGGCGCACGATCATCGTAGATAGGCTGAGCGATGGCCGCCAGCCGGGCAAAGCGAAGGCATCGGCCAAGGGAGATGGCACCGCCGCCTTGCCGCTCACCGTGCATGAGTTGATCGGCAGCGAAGTCGCCTACGTGATCATCGGCCAGAACGGGAAGATCGGCCGAGTGGAACAACTGCCTCGCGCCACCAGTGCTGCCGAAGTTGCGCCGGCAGCGATCATCAAGACGGCGACCGATAAGCTGCTCTACATCTTCGGCGCCTCCGGCAAGGGCGTTGTGCTGAGCGTGGCCAACTTGCCCCAAGAGGACGTGCTCAGCGGGCAGGGCGTGTCGCTTAGCGGCATCAGCGCGTTTGCCGCCGATGACAAGGTGGTAGGCGCCTTCGCGCTAGACCGCGCAGCGGTCAAGGCCGCCGGCAAGGCCGGCGATGACGAAGCGCGCGGACCATTTATGGTGTGCGCCACGGCGAACGGGATGATCAAGCGCAGCGCGGTTGGCCTTTTGCCCAGCGCCCATGGCCAGGTGTTCACCGCCATTGGCCTCGCCGAGGGTGACCAGTTGGTGGACGTGCGATTAACCCAAGGCGACGAGGACCTGCTGCTCTTCACTCGCCAGGGGATGGCCATTCGCTTCAAGCAGGAGGAGATCCGGCCGATGGGCCTGCCGGCGGGCGGCGTGGTGGGCATTAAGCTGTCCGAGGGTGACAACGTGGTGAGCCTGGGCGCTGCGAACCAATCGAATAAAACACTGGAGGTTGTGGTCGGCACAAGCGATGGGCGAGCAAAGCGGATGGCTTTTAAGGAGTTCCCCGTTCAGGGGCGAGCCGGTAAGGGCGTGGTCGTGGCCAAAGTCGCCGACGGCGTAGCGCTGGCGGATGCGGTTGTCGCTGCGCCGGAAGACACGATCACTTATCTCACCGCCAAGAATCACGCCAAGTCGTTAAAAGCCAAGCATCTCACGCGGCGCAGTCGTGCAGCGGCCGGCGATGAGGTGATCGCCCTGAGCGGCAAAGATCGCCTGGCGCGCATGCTGGTAGTCGAGTAAATCATCGGCACGGCGCGCTCATTCCTTTCTCCCGCTTCCTGGGAAACAGCAACGACGCTGGTAT
Source organism: Chloroflexota bacterium (assembly GCA_017743375.1). Classification (GTDB taxonomy): domain Bacteria; phylum Chloroflexota; class Anaerolineae; order J036; family Brachytrichaceae; genus JAAFGM01. Next base: position 274 of record JAGHYX010000004.1, on the reverse strand, counting down.
GAGTCAGTTGGCAGCTTCCCGGGAAGCCGCTGTTTCTCCCTTAAGGAAGGATAACGGCCGCGCCATCATACGGGCACATGTCAATCCGGTGGGCTACTCCTATGCCCCCAAGCGCTCGGGGCATTCATGGATAGGGGCAGAACGCTCTGGGTGGGCGACGGCACTGCCGTCGCCCACCCTCTATTACCTTCGCTGGCAGTATCGCTTGGTGGAAGGTTGCCCCTATTGGTGAATGCCCCCAAGAGCTCACAGGCGCTGGGTATAATCCTCGGCT
>JAGHYX010000086.1 GCA_017743375.1 Chloroflexota bacterium | reverse complement strand
CGTATTGCGTATTGCGTGTTTCGTATCGCGTATTACGTATTGTGTGTTGAGCTACCGCTTCCCATCCTTTGCCGTGCGACCGTGAATCAACTCCTCGGCCAGGTTCTTTGGCAATTCGGCGTAGTGGTCAAACTCCATGACGAATTGGCCGCGCCCCTGGGTCATGCCGCGCAGATCGGTAGCGTAGCCAAACATCTCGGCCAACGGCACGAACGCGCGGATCGCCTGGGCGTTGCCGCGCTGCTCAATGGCGTTGATCAAGCCGCGGCGCGCGTTCAAGTCGCCCACGACTGTGCCGGTGAACTCCTCCGGAACAACCACCTCCACACGCATCATCGGCTCGAGGATGATGCCACCGGCTTTTTGGATGGCCTCTTTGATCGCCATCGAGCCGGCGATCTTGAAGGCCATCTCCGAGGAGTCCACCTCATGGAATGAGCCATCCACCAAATGCACGGTCACGTCCACCACCGGATAGCCGGCGATGACGCCCGCATCGAGGGCTTCGCGGATGCCCTTCTCAACCGCGGGGATGTATTCCTTAGGGATAGCGCCGCCGACGATCTCGTTGAGGAAGACGAACCCTTTGCCTTTCTCGCTTGGTTCGATCTGGATCTCCACATCACCGTATTGGCCTCTACCTCCGGACTGGCGCTTGAACACAGCGCGGTGCCTGGCAGGGCGGGTGATCGTCTCTCGATAGGCGACCATCGGGCGGCCCACCCGCACATCCACGTTGTATTCGCGCTTCATGCGGTCAACGATCACCTCGAGGTGCAGCTCACCCATGCCGGCCAGCGTCGTTTGGCCGGTCTCCTCATCGGTCGCCACGTGGAGGGTGGGATCTTCGTCGCTCAGCGCCTTCAGCGCTTTGCTCAGCCGGTCCTGATCAGCAATCGTCTTCGGCTCGATGGCCAGCTTCACCACCGGCTCAGGGAACGAGATTGATTCGAGCAGGACGGGGGCATTCGGATCGCAGAGCGTATCACCGGTGATGGCCTCTTTCAGGCCCTGCGACACGCCAATATTACCGGCGGTCACTTCAGTGATTGGCTCGCGCTTATTGGCGTGCATCTGATATAAGCGGGCCATGCGCTCGGTTTTGCCTTTGGTCGCGTTGAGCACGGTGTCACCCTGTGCAATGCGCCCGCTATAGACCCGGAAGAAGGAGAGCTTGCCCATGCCGGTTGGGTCGGTGATGACCTTGAAGACCAGCGCAGCGAAGGGCGCCTTCGGATCTGGGTGACAAACCACCTTCTCGCCGGTCTTGGGATTCACCGCTTCCTGAGGCGGGATGTCAAGCGGTGAAGGCAGGTAATCGCACACCGCGTCCAGGACGAGCTGCACGCCTTTGTTCTTGAGCGCCGATCCGCAGAAGACTGGGAAGAAATTGCGATTGATCGTCCCGCGCCGAATGACTGGCTTCAGCTCTTCAGCCGTGGGTGTCTCGCCAGCGAGGTACTTCTCCAACAGCGCGTCGTCGATCTCGGCGACCGTCTCGACGAGTTTCTCGCGTGCCTTCTGCGCAGCTTCTCGATACCCTTCGGGGATTTCATGCTCAACAACGTTCGCCCCTTTGTCGCCCTCGAAGGTGTAATACTTCATCTTGACCAGGTCAATAATGCCCTGGAAGTCGGCCTCAATCCCGACGGGAATCTGCATGACCAGCGGCTTGGCGGCCAGGCGATCCACGATCATGTCCACGCAGCGCTCCAGGCTGGCGCCAGTGCGGTCCAGCTTATTCACGAAGCAGATGCGCGGCACGCCATATTTGTCGGCCTGTCGCCAAACAGTTTCGGATTGTGGCTCCACGCCGGCCACGCCGTCGAACACCACCACGCCGCCATCCAGGACGCGCAGGCTGCGCTGCACCTCGGCAGTAAAGTCGATGTGCCCTGGGGTATCGATTAGGTTGATTTGGTAGCCCTTCCAGTAGCACACCGTGGCCGCTGCGGTGATGGTGATGCCGCGCTCCTGCTCCTGCTCCATATAGTCCATGGTCGCAGCACCCTCATGAACCTCACCGATCTTGTAGGTTCGGCCAGTGTAGTACAGGATGCGCTCAGACGTGGTGGTCTTGCCCGCGTCTATGTGCGCGATGATGCCAATGTTGCGGATTCGCTCGAGTGGGACATCCTTAGACATCTCAGACCTTCCCTTGCTAGTTCAGCAACACTACCACCTAAAATGTGCAAATGCGCGGTTTGCTTCAGCCGCCTTATGCGTCTCCTCGCGGCGCTTGATGGCGTTGCCGGTGTTGTTGGCAGCATCCAGTATCTCCGCGGCCAGCTTCTCGGCCATTGAACGACCGGCGCGCTCACGCGCAGCATGGATGAGCCAGCGCATTGCCAGGCTCTCCTGCCGATAAGGGTTCACCTCCACCGGCACCTGCAGCGTCGCGCCGCCGACGCGCCGCGGCTTCACCTCCACTGAGGGCAACAGGTTACGGATCGCCTCCTCAAAGACCTCGAGCGCGGGCCGCTTAGCGCGCTCTTCGACCAGCGCGAAGCTGGTGTACACGATGCGCTGAGCGACGCTCTTCTTGCCGCGCATCATCAAACGATTGATTAAGCGCTGCACGCGCTCACTGCCATACCGGATGTCCGGCGGCACAACACGCTTGGGAGGAGAGTTTCGTCTTGGCATAGCTCGATAGCTGTGTTACTTCTTTCCGCCTTTGCTTGGGCTGCCCTTGCCTGCTGCGGCCTGTGCGCCGGGCTTGGCGCGCTTTGCCCCGTACTTCGAGCGACCCTGGGCGCGCTTCTCGACGCCCTTGGCATCCAGCGCGCCGCGCACGATGTGATAGCGCACGCCGGGCAGGTCCTTCACGCGGCCGCCGCGCACCAGCACCACCGAGTGTTCCTGGAGGTTATGCCCTTCACCAGGGATATACGCAGTGACTTCGGCGCCGTTGCTCAAGCGGACGCGCGCCACCTTGCGCAACGCAGAGTTCGGCTTTTTAGGCGTCTGCGTTCGGACAACGGTGCACACACCGCGCTTCTGGGGCGACCCTTTGCGCTGCATAATGCGCTTGTCGCCCTTCAGCGAGTTCGTGATGAACTGTAGCTGCGGCGCTTTGCTCAGCTTTTTCTTCGGCTTGCGGCCCTTGCGGACCAATTGGTTGATAGTCGGCATAATCTCTGGACTTGTTCGCTTGATTTAGGCGATAAGAAAGGCTACTGAATCTATGCCCAGTAGCCTTTCTTCTCTTCAATTCAGGGTAGCGCGCGGTGCGCACCAGCTAGGATCTAGCCCCGGAAGTATAACACATCTTGCCTCGAGAGTGGCCCAACCGGAAAGATATTTGATTCCCGGATTGATACGTGACCGTTCATGCATGACTCGCCGCGCTAGCCTGTCATGCTAGGCCTGAGCAAAGCACGGCATGCTGTGTCCACTGACTTTGTCATACGAGCAAAGCGCCTAAGCGGCCGCATTTGCCAAAGCCGTGCCGGCCTCAGCAAATCCCGCAGCGCCTCAATCGGGCGCGAGCGTCGCTTCGCCTCAGGGTTGCCGGTGACCCTCATGCGCTCAACTGGTCACGCCAAGCGCAGGGGCCCCGACTCTATGAATGCACCCCCGTTGAGCGCTCCCAGATGAACGATAATCTGACGCACAGGAGACCGTCATCTATGCTTCACGACGCACACGTTGCCTTCATCGGCGGCGGCGTGATGGGCGAAGCCATCATCAAGAGCCTGCTGCGCTCCGCCATCCTGCAACCCCACCAAATTGCTCTCTCCGAGCCAAACCCTGAGCGGCGCGGCTTCCTGAGCGATCGCTACCAAGTACATGCCTTTGCCGACAACGCCAGCGCCGCGGCCCACGCCGACGTGATCGTGCTGGCGATTAAGCCGCAGGTGATGGATAAGGTGCTGGCTGAACTGAAGGGCGTCGTCAGGCCAGACGCGCTGGTCTTCTCGATCGCCGCCGGCATCGCCATCGCCACCCTGCGCGAAGGGCTGGCCGGCCATTCGCAGATCGTGCGGGCGATGCCCAACACGCCCGCGCAGATCGGCCAGGGCATCTCTGTATGGACGTGCACCGACGCAGTGACCGATGTCCAGCGCAAGCAGGCAGTGCAGATCCTCAAAGCGATGGGCGAGGAGGTGTTCGTGGAGGACGAACAGTACCTGGACATGGCCACTGCGCTCAGCGGCACCGGCCCGGCGTATGTCTTCCTCTTCATGGAAGCGCTGATTGACGCGGGCGTCCACATGGGGTTCTCGCGACCAATCGCCGAGAAGTTGGTGATTCAGACGTTGCGCGGCAGCGTAGAATACGCCGCTGCGTCTAAGCTGCATGTCGCTGAGTTGCGTAACCAGGTCACTTCTCCCGGCGGCACCACCGCCGCTGCGCTCTACCAGCTCGAGAAAGGCGCCTTCCGCACCGTGATCTCGCGGGCGGTGTGGGCCGCCTATGAACGCAGCTTACAGTTGGGCAAGAAAAAGGCAGGGTCCCCGCTTCATGAATGAGATGCTGTATCAAGATCAACCGGTCGTTGCGCCGGAGGTGCTCGAGGCGCTCGCTCAAAAGACCGACGTCAACCGCCTGCTCGCCGCGTTGAGCGACCTAGACGCGGATGAGCTGCGGCGCATGTTGCGCGCGCTCGACCGCTCGCGCGCGCCCGTTCAGCCGCCGCCGATCAACAGCGACCTCTACGAGATTGAGGCAGAACTGTCGCCAGACGAACGCGAGATCGTGCTGCGCTGGCGCAGCTTCCTGCGGGCCGAGGTCGCCCCAATCGCCAACACCTACTGGGAACGCGGCGAATTCCCGATGCAGATCATCCCAAAGCTCGGTGCGCTGGTGATGGAGACCATCGGGAAGGGCCAAACCCACTATCCGCGCATGTCCCCCTTGCTCGCCGGCATGCTCACCTGCGAGGTCGCGCGCGTTGACCCGTCGTTGTGCTCCTTCCTCGGCGTGCATCGGCGGCTGTGCATGACGTCAATCTGGTTATTCGGCTCTCAAGCCCAAAAAGACCGCTGGCTGCCGGCGATGTTGCGTTTTGAGAAGATCGGCTCCTGGGTGTTGAGCGAACCGCTGGTGGGCAGCGGCGCAGCGCGCGGCCTGCTCACCACCGCGCGCCGCGACGGCGATACCTGGGTGCTCAACGGCCAGAAGAAATGGAGCGGCAATGCCACCTTCGCCGATGTCAACTGCATCTGGGCCAAGAACCTGGAAACCGGTCAGGTGAACGGCTTTCTGGTCGAGCGCGGCACGCCCGGCTATCACGTCGAGAAGATCCACGACAAGATCAGCAAGCGTATTGTCCAAAACGTGGTGATCACGCTGGAGGATTGCCGCGTGCCGGAAGCCAATCGGTTGCCCGGCGCACAGTCGTTCGACGACGTGGCCCGCCAGCTCACCAACGCGCGCGCGGACGTGGCCTGGGAGGCGCTGGGGATCGCCCGCGGCGCTTATGAACACGCCCTGGCCTACGCGCTCCAGCGCGAACAATTCGGGCGCAAGATCGCGGCCTTCCAAGTGCAGCAGATCAACCTGGCCAGGATGCTGGGCAACGTCACCGCGATGCAAGGCATGTTGGTCCAACTAGCCCGCCTGATGGAGCGCAACGGCGGCCAGATCGCCCCAGAGCAGGCCTCGCTGGCCAAAGCCTGGTGCACCGAGCGCATGCGCGAGACGGTGGCCATCGCGCGGGCGATGCTGGGCGGCAACGGCATCTTGCTCGAGCACAACGTCGCCCGGCTGTTCGCCGATGCGGAGTCGGTGTATTCCTACGAAGGGTCATTCGAGATCAATAGCTTGATCGTCGGCAAGGCGATCACGGGCTACTCAGCGTTCGTGTAGCCCGCGCCGAGCGAGCGCACTTTCCCAGAAGTCGGCGACGGACGATGTCAGGCCCACAATCGGCTTCCACGCGATGCGGGCGCGCCTTGCGGCTGCTCATCGGCGTTGTGCTGCTCACATCGTGGGCAGCGACCGCGGGGCCGGCTCGCGCACAAAACGGCACAGAGGATGCGACACAGCCCACCCCTGCTGACCCGGAATCGGTCATCGAGGTGGTGGCTACGCCCGCGCCGGTTGTCGTGCCTACGCCTGGCCGGCCAGATGATCCGCTTGTCCACATCACCCAGGTCGGCGAGACGCTCTACACGCTGGCAGCTCGCTCCGGCTTTGCCGCGAGCGAACTGGCCAAGCGCAATCGGCTGACCAACCCCTACCTGTTGCTGGCCGGCCAGACCATCCGTCTGCCTCAGCCGCTCTCTACGAACATCCACCTGCACCGAGTGGGCGCAGGGGATACGCTAATTGGCCTAGCAGCCCGTTATGGCGTCACGCCGCAGCACATTCGCCGCGCCAACGCGTTGGCGTGTCACACGTGTCTGGCCTTTGGGCAATTGGTCCGAATCGCCAACGCCGGCTTGGCCAGCGGCCTGCCCCACCCATTTTGGTTCATCGAGGTATGGCCGCCGGTCCCGCGCCAGGGACAGGTGATCAGTGTGCGGGTGTCGGCCACCCTGCCGCTGAGCGGCATCGTCGGCGATCTGGCTGGGCGACCGCTGCGCTTCGCCCAAAAGCAGGATGAATACGTCGCGCTGATCGGCGTGCCGGCTTTGTTGTCTCCCGGCGTGTACCCTCTTACGATTCAAGCCGTGCCGCAAAACGGGCAGGCCAGCGCGGTCCAGGGACAGGTTCAGATTGCTGCCGGGCGCTTTGGCTACGAACGGCTCAACATCAGCGCGAAGCTCTCTACGCTGCTTGATCCGCAGGTCAACCAGGCGGAACAGGAGACGATAGAGGCCGTCATCAGCCAGTTCAGCGCTACCCAGCGGTGGCAGGGGCCGCTGCGCTGGCCGATCAAGAGCAAAATCCTCTCATACTTTGGCGCGCGACGAGACTTTAACGGCGGCACGCTCTACACTTATCACAGCGGCATAGACCTGACCGCCCGCAACGGCACTCCCGTTCGGGCTGCTGCCAATGGCCGGGTCGCTGCGCTGCTCGATTTGCCCATCCGGGGCAAGACGGTGATCCTTGACCATGGCCGCGGCGTGTTTACGTTGTACTGTCACCTCTCTGAATTCGCAGTTGAACTGGAGCAGATCGTCGCGGCTGACGAGGTGATCGGCTATAGCGGGAACACCGGCCGCAGCCTGGGGCCGCATTTGCACTTTGAGCTGGCCGTGGGCGGTGTGCAAGTTGACCCATTGACCTGGCTTGAACAAGCGTTGCCATAGCTGTGCGCCTCTCTAAGCTTTTTGCCGCGACGATGCGCGACGCGCCCGCCGGCGTGCTACACGCGGCCAGCCAGCGGCTGCTGCGCGCCGGCTTTGTGCATCTGGTGGGGGGCGATCACTTTGCCTATTTGCCGCTTGGCCAGCGGACGCTCAAGCGCATTACGGCCCTGGCCTGCCAAACGCTGGAAGCGCTCGGCAGCCAGGAGATCAGCCTGCCAGCGGCGAGTCACATTGGGGACGTGGCCAAGGGCGTGATACGTTCGCAGCGCCAATTGCCGCGCAGCGCTTTTGAATTTCAGGTCGAACCCCAGGCAGGCGGGCGGTTGCGGGATGGGTTGCTGGGGGCGCGCCAATCGCCGGTGCTGCGCGTCTTCGTCTTGGCCGGCGACCAGGCTGAGCTTGTCCAACAGCTCGATGCGCACGAAGCGGCGCTCCAGCGCTGGCTGCGCGCGTGTGGCCTGCCGACCAGGCCGGTGCTTGGGCTATCGCCACAAGGGAAGATCGCGCAGGGGCTGGGATATCTCACGCCGGAGGGCAGCGCGCCGTTCTTGTATTGCGATGCGTGTGGCTACGCTGCGGCGCAACCAATCGCCGGCTTCCGCAAGCCGCCCGCGCCCGACGAGCCGGCGCAGCCCCTGGTCGAGGTGGCCACGCCAGGCGCCAACACCATCGAGGCCTTGGCCCGCTTCCTCGACGTGCCCAAGGCCAGGACGGCCAAGGCGGTCTTTCTCAGCGCGCAGATGGACGATGGCGAAGAACGGTTGATCTTTGCCGTCATCCGCGGGGATATGGACGTGAGCGAGGCCAAGCTGCGGATCGCGCTAGGCGCGCGCCATCTGCGGCCAGCCAGCGAAGCTGCCATCCGCGCCGCCGGCGCCGAGCCGGGGTATGCCTCGCCCATCGGCCTGGGCGCCGACAGAGTCCTCATCGTCGCCGACGACGCGATCCCGAACTCGCCGAATCTGGTGGCCGGCGCGAATCGGCCTGGGTATCACCTGCGCAACACCAACTATGGCCGCGACTACACAGCGCACCTGGTCACCGACATCGCCCTGGCGCGAGTGGGCGACGCCTGTCCACGCTGCGGCGCGCCGATGCGCGCGGCGGAGGCCGTCCAGCTCCTCTGGCGGGCCTCCTTCGACCTCGAGGATGCGATGTTTTCAGCGGCCGACGGCGCAGCGCGCAAGCTGGCGCTCGGCCTCATCCAGGTCAACCTAGGTCACGTCCTGGTTTGCATCGCCGATGCGCATCACGATGAACATGGGCTGCGCTGGCCGGTCGAGGTCGCGCCGTATGCCGTCCATCTGGTGAGGCTTGGGGGCGCTGGCGAAGAAGCGGCGGCCAGCGCAGACGCGCTCTACGACGCGCTGTGGGCCGCGGGGGTTGAGACGCTCTATGATGACCGCGCTGAATCCCCCGGGGTGAAGTTCGCCGATGCCGACCTCATCGGGCTTCCCTTGCGCATCACCGTAGCGCCGCGCGCCCTGGCCGCCGGCGGGGTGGAGTTCAAGCGCCGCGACGAGGCGCAGAAGGCGATCGTGCCGCTGGCGGAGGCGGCAGTGCGCGCTCGCCAAGTGTTAGACGAGCTGCGCGCAGCCCAGCGCTGCGCCACAGCGCGCTAGCCTTTCACCGCTCCCACCAACAGCCCGCGCGCGATGTAGCGCTCAAGCGCGATCGCCATGGCGATCACCGGCACGATCATGATCAGCACCAGCACCGACATGTACCACCACTGCGGGCCGCGGGTGGCGTTCTGCGCCACCACGGCCAGCGGCATCGTTTGGGCACGCGCGTTGGTCAGGAAGAGGGCGAGCAGATATTCATTCCAGCAGAAGACGAGGACGAAGAGGAAGGTCGCCACCAGGCCAGGCAACGAGAGCGGCAACACGATTTGGTTAAAGATGCGAAAGCGCGATGCGCCGTCTATCTGCGCGCTTTCCTCTAACTCGTATGGGATGCTGGCGAAGTAGTCGCGCATCAGCCAGACCACGATCGGCAGGTTGGTCGCCACGTAAGTGATGATCAGCGCCACCCACGTGTCCAGCAGGCGCAGTTGTTGAAAGACGACGTAGATGGGGATGACCACCGCCACCGGCGGCAAAATGCGCTGGGAGATCAGCCAGAAGGCGATGTCGTTGTTGCTGAGCGCGCGCTTGAAGCGCCGGGCGATGGTAAAGAGGCTGAGGATAAACAGGGCGATCGCAACGGCCACAGCCAGCGGCCACGGCACTCCCAGGACGGTGAATACGACCGCCAACAGGACGCACCCCAGAAAGACCAACACCGTGCCCACTTTTGGCCGATATTGAAAGCGGGTGAGGGCGTAGGCAGCCCCCGACCCCACCACCAGGGCGAGGCTGGCGCTGATCAACGACACCCCGACCGTGTTGGTGAACAGCCGGACGGTGTCATTGCCGATCTCGACCAAGACGTACTCCCAGGCATGAAGCGAGGGTTGAAAATCAACGAACGGTATGTAGAACGGGCCGTTGTTCACCGCCGCCGGCAGCTTAAACGCGGTGATGAACAGCCAATAGAGCGGGAAGAGGATCAGAAAAGCCCAAAAGCCCAGGATGAGGTACGAGACCAGCATCCTAAACGGCGAGAGCCTGAACGGCGAGCTGCTGCGAAAGAAAGACCGCATCATGTCGTCCCCAGCCGGCTGCGCAACGCGCGCACATAAAGCGTGGCGATGAAGGTGACCAGGAAGAGCAGGATGTAGGCGATGGCGGCTGATCCGCCGATGTCGAGGGCGCGCCAAATTCGGTAGGCATAGAGCGTGAGCGTCTCGGTCGCGGTGCCCGGCCCGCCATTGGTCAGGATGTTGGGCAAGTCAATAATCTTGAATGCTTCGATGATGCGAATAAGGATCAGGGTGGTGCTGACGGGCAAGATCGCCGGCAGCGTAATGTAGCGAAAAATATCAAAGCTGCTTGCGCCATCCACGATCGCGGCCTCTACCGGCTCGGTCTCCTGCGCCTCGATGGCGGCCAAGAGCACGATGAACATGAAAGGCGTCCACTGCCAGATGTCACCGATCATCACGGCGATCCGCGCCCCCCAGGCATTGTTGGACCAGGCGAAATCCTGCATCCCCAGCGCGATCCACAAAGGCTCCAATGGCCCCTTGTTGGTATCGGCCAGCATGCGGAAGAGATAGCCTACGCCCACCGGCGTGATCATCATCGGCAAGAGGAAGACCACGCGGAAGAAGCGCCGACCGGGCAGCGGCTGGGCGCACAGCAGGGCCAGACCCAAGCCAATAAGGTATTGACATGCGACGCCGACGACGACGTAGAGCATCGTCACCACCAGCGTGCCTGGTCTGCCTTCTGGCGCGAGCAGGGTTGCCACGATGAGGTAGGTCAGCCCGACGAGCACCGCTGCTGCGAACAGCCGGCCGACGAGCGCACCGA
>JAGHYX010000085.1 GCA_017743375.1 Chloroflexota bacterium | reverse complement strand
GCCGGGCATCCGCCGGGAAGACGTTCATCGCGCAAACGGGCGCAAGTATACAAAAATCACTCCCTCTTCCCTTTCGCAGGTGCATTTGCGCTGATCGCTCATCGCGTCAGCATGTCATGCTGAGCGGCAGCGAAGCATCTAAACGCCTGCCTAACCAGCCCCCACGGATTCATCTATGTCGCTGTGCCGCCAAGCAGCAGCCTTGGGGAGCAATTCGATCAGGCGCAAGTCTAGCTTCTTCGCGGAATGACGGGGTGAGGCAAGGTAGTGGTGATCCTGGCGCAGGATACGCCAAGCATCATCCGTCTGCTCGATTCTGGCGCATTCACGGCTAGGGGCAGAAGCCTGGGTGGGCGACGGCAGTGCCGTCGCCCACCCTCTACACTCACCTGCACTGGAAGCATAAGCCTGGTTTGAGGGTTTGCCCCCATTGGTGAATTGCACCCCTCGATTCTTGGCTTACTGAGCAGTGATTAAGATGCGCTAGTCACTCAGCAGCTCGTCCACAAAGGCTTGAGGGTTGAACTCTTCCAGGTCGTCAACCTTCTCGCCGGTGCCGAGATAGCGAATGGGGATGCCCAGTTCGCCGGCGATGGCGAAGGCCACACCGCCCTTCGGTGTGCCGTCTAGCTTGGTCAAGATAACGCCAGTGACACCCACCGCCCGAGCAAACCCCTTGGCCTGGTTGATGGCGTTCTGGCCGTTGGTCGCGTCAATGACCAGCAGCGTCTGGTGGGGTGCTTCGTGAACGGCGCGGGACAGCACGTTGCGCACCTTCTCCAGCTCCTTCATCAGGTTGTGCTTGGTGTGCAAGCGGCCGGCAGTATCTACGATTAAGAGGTCGCATTTGCGGGCGAAGGCCGCCTGTACAGCGTCAAAGGCCACCGCGCCCGGATCGCTGTTGGGCGCGCCGGCGATTACAGGAATCCCGACCCGCTCGCCCCAAATCTGGAGCTGATCAATGGCAGCAGCGCGAAACGTGTCACAGGCGGCCAGCAGCACCCTGCGCCCCTGCGCCTGATAGCGCTTGCCGAGCTTGGCGATGCTGGTGGTTTTGCCGCTGCCGTTGACGCCTACGACCAGGATCACTTCCAACAAGCGGGGTTTCGCGTGGTCGTCAGCGCCATTTGGCGATAGCAGCCGGCGCAGCTCCTCTTTCAGCGCGCTGCGCAGCGCGTCGGCGCGCACGATGCCCTCTGACTTTGCGCGTCGCTTCAGCGCCTCAAGCAGCTTGGCTGTGGTCGCAGCGCCAACGTCGGCCTGCAGAAGCAGGGCCTCTAGCTCCTCCCATGTGTCGTCGGTGATATCCGTCTGGCCGAGGAGGGCCTGAACCCTGCCGAAGATGCTGTTGCGGGTGCGCGCCAGGGTCTCGCGGAGCGATGCCATCAGCGCTAGCATAGCACGCCCGATGGGGTTGTCCTTCGGGCTAACCCCAAGGTGGGTGACGGCGTGCCGTCGCCCATCTGAGGTTCTGCCCAATGCGCCCATTCGGAGGCGCACACGGGCTAGAATGCCGAGCGGAATTAGCATGCACAAGTTCGCCGAGCGCCTCGTTTTGTTCGCGCTATTGCTGGTTGCAGAACAGACAGCAGCCTGGGCACAACCCACTGCGCCCATCGCGCGCATCATCACCCCTGTGCGCGATCAGACGTTGCGCGGCAGCGTGACCATCCAGGGCAGCGCAAACGCGCCGGCCTTCGCGCGCTACGAACTGGCCTACGCCAGCGAGCCCGAGCTGACAAACTGGGTCGTGATCGGGGGCGGCATTCAACCCGTGGAGTCCGGCTTCCTAGGTGTATGGAACACCCGTGCGTTGCCAGACGGTCAGTATGCGCTCCGCCTCCAAGTCTTCGGCCTAGACGGCAGCATGAGCGAAGCGCTGGCGCGCAACCTCAAGTTGGCTAACGCGCAGGAGGCAGGCGCATCCGCGCCTGCTTCGCCTGCCGCCCAGCCGCCGGCCAGCAGCGTGGTGGCCGAGATACAGACCGCGCGCGACGTGCTCAGCACGCTCATCTCTACTGTTGAGCGCGTTCCCGAAGCCTTTCTGCGCGGCGCGCGCCTGGCCGTGCTGGCCCTGCTCGCCTTTGGCGGCTACCTGTTGGTCAAGCGCGTTGCGCTATTCATCTTGGGCCGCTACACCCAACGGCCGATTGATTACGGCCGGTAATCCACGCTGCTTCGCTCGTCATGGAAGAACGCCGTCGCATCATCGTCGGCCTGGGGAATCCGGGCAGGGAGTATGCCAAGCACCGGCACAATGTCGGCTTCATGATCGTGGACAGGCTGGCCGATCAGCACCACCTGAAGTTCAACCGAATGATGAACAAGGCCATCATCGCGCTGGGCGAGATCGCGGGCAACAAGGTGCTGCTGGCCAAACCACAGACGTTTATGAACCTCAGTGGAGAGTCCGTCGGCCCACTCGTCAAGTTCTACAAGGCCGCGCTCAGCGATCTGTTGGTGATCTACGACGAGCTGGACCTGCCGCTGGGTCAGTTGCGCATGCGGCCCAAGGGCAGTGCCGGCGGGCACAATGGGATGAAGTCCATCATCGCCCGGCTGGGCAGCGACGCCTTTCCCCGCCTGCGGATCGGGATCGGGCGGCCACCTGGCCGGCGCGACCCTAAAGACTACGTGCTCGAGGACTTCACCGCCGATGAGCTGGCTGTATTAGAGCCGGCATTTGAGCGCGCCATTGCGGGCATCCAGCGCTGGCTGACTGATGGCATTGACAACGCGATGAACTTTGTCAACCAATCCGCCGGCGGAAGTGAGATGTGACGGAAGGGATGCATTACTCTGATCTCGCCGCGGAGGCGCGGAGAACGCAGACAGGTTGCCCCTGTCGGCGAACGCACTGTGAGGGTTGGGGGCGTTCACCTCGTACGGGCAACCGCTTGCGGGCTGTCACCAGTGAGGGGTGATCTTCTGTAGAGGGCCGGCGACGGCAATGCCGTCCCTCACCCAAAGGTCTGACCATAAACGCACCCGATAGCTTGCGTCCTTGTGAAATTGCGAGATAATCCGAAGGCGTCCACGATGACCCCTTCTCCTAAATACACAGATATCCCAGCAAATCGGAGGAAGACAGAGATGAACAGAAGCAACAACCGTTTCAAGGCGTTGGCAGCGTTCACGCTGCTTGGTGTCATCGCGAGCGCATGCGCTGCGCCCCAGAGTCAACCAGCTCCTAGCGAGCCAACTGCCGCCCCACAGCAGCCGGCTCCCAGCGAGCCAACTGCCGCCCCGCCTGCTGCGGAGCCATTCATCTTCGGCATGGTCATCGTTGGGCCAGTGAACGACAAGGGCTGGAATGAGGCCCACTTCAAGGGCGCTCAGTATGTTGTGGAGAAGCTACCCAACGTCAAATTCGAGTATGTGGACAAGGTCAATCCTGCTGACCGGCCCAACGTCAAGGGGTCACAGGTAGCCGACGAGATGATCGCCAAGGGCGCAAAGTTAATCATCTTCAACTCAGACGACTTCAAAGACGACGCGCTGGAGACGGCGAAGAAACATCCGAATATCGTGGTCATTCACGCATCAGGCGATTACGCTTGGAAGGAAGGGAAGAACTACAAGGGCCAGCCCAATCTGGGCAACTTGATGTCCAAGATGGAGCCGGGCTGGATGATCGCCGGCTGCGCCTCCGCCCTGGGCAGTGAGAATGGCAAGATCGGCACCGTCGGTCCGCTGATCAACGAGGAGACCCGCCGCTATGCCAGCGCGGCATATCTGGGCGCGCGCTACTGCTGGGAGAACTACAAGAAGCGCGATCCCAAAGAGCTGCAGTTCAAGATCACATGGATCGGCTTCTGGTTCAACATCCCCGGCGTCACGCTTGACCCAACCAAGGTGGCTGACGATTTCTACAACAGCGACTTCGACGTGGTGATGAGCGCGATCGACACGCCTGAGGCTGCCATTCAAGGCAAGAAGGCTGCGGAAGCCGGCAAAGCCGTCAAATATCACCACTACAGCTACAAGGGTGGCTGCGAACCAGCGCCAGACATCTGCCTGGGCGTGCACTATTACAACTGGGGGCCGGGATACCTGGACATCGTCAAGCGCGTCTTGGACGGCACTTACACCGCCACCTGGACCTGGGCAGAGCCCGACTGGAGCGATCTCAATAACCCAGACACTTCAGCGTTTGGCTATTTAAAGGGCAAGGCGCTGGGCGCCGAGAACGAGAAGTTCCTCGATGAGTTCATCAAGGGGTTGGGGGATGGTTCCATCGTCCTGTGGAAGGGCCCGCTGAACTTCCAGGATGGCAGCGTCTTCTTGAAGGAAGGCGAAGTGGCCACTGACCAGCAAATCTGGTATCTGCCGCAATTGCTGGAGGGCATGGAAGGCCCAAGCAAGTAAATCAACCAGCGCCGTGGCGTGGGCTTGTTCGCCTGCGCCACGGCGGGCTTTGGGCTTCGCGTGAAGGTCGAACTGCAACACATCCATAAGCGTTTTGGCCCAGTCCACGCCAACGACGACGTCTCACTCACCGTCGAGGCGGGCACAATCCACGGCCTGCTGGGCGAGAACGGCGCCGGCAAGAGCACGCTGGTCAAGATCCTGAGCGGATTCATCACGCGCGATAGCGGCGTCATCCTCCTAGATGGCCGACCGGCGCACATTCGATCCCCTGCCGACGCGCTGCGCTATGGGATCGGCATGCTCCATCAAGACCCGCTGGACTTCCCGCCGCTCACCGTGGTGGAGAACTTCATGGCCGGCTCGCCATCCACGCCGCCGATCCTGAACCCCAGGGCTGCCGAGCGCGAGTTTCGCCGATGGTGCGCGCGGTTTAACTTCGACATTGACCCACATGCCCAGGTGGGCGACCTCACCGTGGGCGAGCGCCAGCAGTTGGAGATCGTCCGTTTATTGGCCAACGGCGTGGGCACGCTTATCCTCGACGAACCTACCACCGGCATCTCGGCCTCTCAAAAGACGCTGCTCTTTCAGACCTTGCGGAGGTTGGCCGATGAAGGAAAGTCCATCATCTTCGTCTCTCATAAGCTGGAGGACGTCGAGGCGTTGTGCGACCGCGTCACGGTGATGCGGCGCGGCCAGGTGGCGGGCGAGCTGGACCTGCGCCCGTTGCACGCAGGCGCGCAGCAAGCATCCTCCCATCACCCGGAGATCGCGGCGCGCATCGTTGAACTCATGTTCGGCAGAGCGCTCGCCATGCCGACCAAGCCGCCGACCCGGCGAGACGAGGTGGTCTTGAGCATCGAGGGGTTGGTGCTGCGCAGCGACCGGCTGGAAATACGGGTAGATCAGCTTTCGCTCCATCGCGGCGAAGTGGTCGGCATCGCCGGCCTAGAGGGCAGCGGCCAGCAACTGTTTCTCACAGCGTGCGCCGGCCTAGAGCCGCCCGCCGCAGGCAGCATCCACATCGCCGGTCACAACCTCACCCACCGGCCCTACGCGGACTTCCTGCGCGCCGGCGTGTGCTACGTGCCGGCTGATCGCCTGCGCGAGGGGCTGATCGCCGGCCTGACCATCCAGGAGCACGTCGCCCTGCGGGCGTCTGGCCGACACTTCTTCATTGACCGCGCCGAGGTGCGCGCCGAGGCAGAGCGCGCGATCGCCGCGTTCAACATCCGTGGCCGGCCCGATACATACGTCGAGCGCCTCTCCGGCGGCAATCAGCAGCGCACCCAGCTCGCGCTGCTCCCTGCGCCGCTCAGCGTGTTAGTGATGGAACACCCCACCCGCGGGCTGGACATCGAATCTACGCTGTGGGTTTGGCAGCAGTTGATCGCCCGCTGCCAACAGGGCACGGCCATCCTCTTCGCCTCATCCGATCTAGACGAGATTGTGCAATACAGCGACCGCGTCATTGTGTTCAGCGGCGGTCGCGTGTCGCCCGCCATCCCCGTGGCCGAGCTTGACGTTGAGCTGCTGGGCCAGATGATCGGCGGACGGTTTTGAAAGCCGCTCATGAACAGCACGATTCCCTCCCAAACAACGCTCCCTTGGCTTTGGCGATTGCCAGCCCTGGTTTATCGCAGCGGCGCGCTGATCATCTCGTTGCTGCTGATTGGCCTGATCGTCCTGCTCTCGGGCGCCTCGCCCATTGAGGTGATCGGTCGCATGCTGGTCGGCGCGGTCAGCACGCCGGATCAGATTGGCCGGGTGGTGGCGACCCTCTCTACGCTGCTGCTTTGCGCTGCCGGGCTGGTCTATACCTTCAACGCCGGCCTATACAACTTGGGCGTGGAAGGACAGGTCACGTTTGGCGCGATCGCAACCACCTTCGTCCTGCGCCTGTTGTATCCGGAGGAAGCGACGGCCAGCCTGCTGCCGCCGCCTTTGACCATCGCGTTGGGCATCCTGGCCGGCGCGCTCGGCGGGGTGCTATGGGGGCTGCTGGCCGGCGCCTTGCATGTCTATGGGCGCATCAGCGAGATCTTCGCCGGCCTGGGCCTGAACTTCGCCGCCACCGGCGTGGCCATCTACCTGATCTTTGGCCCGTGGAAGCGGCCGGGAGTTGCCTCACTCAGCGGCACACAACCATTCGATGAATCGCTATGGCTGGGCACCTTTGGCCAGACGGAGGCCACGCCGGTCGGGCTGGGGCTGGGGCTGCTCGCCTTGCTGATCACGATCGTAGTCATGCGCAACACATACTTCGGCTTGCGCCTGCGGGCGGTGGGCAAGAATCAATACGCAGCGCATGTGCTAGGTGTCCCTGCCCGCCAGCAGTTGTTGAGTGCCTTCTTCATCTGTGGCTTGTTCGCCGGCCTGGCCGGCGCGATCCAGGTCGTCGGCGTCTTCCACCGCCTGATCCCCAACATCTCCAGCAACCTCGGTTTCCTGGGCCTGTTGGTGGTGATGTTGGTGAACTTCGATCCGCTCTGGGTTTTGCCGGTGGCCCTCTTCTTCAGCGCGCTGAACATCGGCAGCTTGCAACTGCCGCTCTCGTTGGGGTTAGAGTCGTCGCTGGCCGGCGTGATTCAGGGATTATTGGTGCTCTTCGCGCTGCTCGGTCGCGGCCTGGCCCAGCGCTACGCAGCGAGCTGATATGGATTCCGCACAACTGCTGATCATCCTGGCCACGGCGATCACGACGGCCACGCCGCTGGTCTTCGCCTGCCTGGGCGAGACGCTGACCGAGCGCGCCGGCGTGATCAATCTCTCCGCCGAAGGCACGGTGATGCTGGGGGCGATGGTGGGGTTCGTCGTCGCCAAGACCACCGAGAGCGTCTGGCTGGGCTTCCTGGGCGCGGCAGCAGTGGGAATGTTGGTGGCGTTGATCGTCGCGTATGGGGCGATCACGCTGCGCCAATCGCAAATTGCGATTGGGTTTGTGTTGGCCCTGCTGTGCAGCGATCTCTCGTCGTATCTGGGCAATCCCTACGTGCGCATCCCAGGGCCGACCGTGCCGCCGGCCTTCCCCATCCCGATCCTGGAGGCCATCCCGGTACTTGGCCCGCTGTTCTTCCGCCAGGGGGACGTGTTGGTCTATGCCAGCTACGTCCTGATCATCGGGATGTGGTTCTACTTCTATCGCACACGGGCGGGGTTGACGCTCCGCGCGATCGGCGAACAGCCGGCTGCGGCCTTCGTCCGCGGCCACAACGTGGTTGCCCTGCGCTATCTTTACACGCTGATCGGCGGGGCGATGATAGGCATCGCCGGCGCGGCGTTCTCGCTGGACTTTAAGGCGGGCTGGAGCCATCGCCACACGGCTGGCTATGGCTGGATCGCGCTGGCGATCGTCATCTTCGGCGGGTGGAATCCGCTGCGCGTCGCGCTGGGCGCGTATCTGTTCGGCATCCTCCAGTCGCTGGCCAGCGTGGCGCAGAGCAGCATTCAGGACGTACCCACCCAGGTGTTCACCGTGGCGCCGTTCATCCTGATGATCCTCGTGTTGGTGCTCACCTCGGCTGGCTGGCTGGACCGGCTGTTGGGCTATCTGCCGGTGACCCCGCGCCGAGCGCTGATGCGGGCGCTGCGGACTGCGCCGCCCGCTGCGCTAGGCCGGCCTTTTGAGCAGGACTAGGGTTTAAGCGCCTGCCAGAGCGCGTAAGCCAGCTCGCCGAAGCGCGGGTCGCGCTTGAGTTGAATGGGGTCGCGCGGGCGGGCGAAGGGCACGCGCAGCTCATGGACGATCCGCCCAGGCGCGGAGGACATGACCAGCACGCGGTCGGCCAAGGCGAGCGCTTCGTCAATGGCGTGCGTCACGAAGAGGATCGTCTTCCGCTGTGTTGGCGACTCTGCGCGTTGCGGCCTCTCCCAGAGCTTCAGTAGCTCGTTCTGCAGCACCACGCGCGTTTGTTCGTCCAGCGCGCCGAACGGCTCATCCATCAGCAATACCTGCGGGTCACTCACCCAGGCGCGCGCCAGGGCCACCCGCTGCTTCATCCCGCCGGAGAGCTGATAGGGATACGCTTCGGCGAAGTCAGAGAGACCCACCAGGGCGAGCTGACGGCTCACCGCCGACTCGCGCTCAGGCTCGGACCATCCGCGCAGCTTGAGCGGATACTCGACGTTGTCATGCACGGTGAGCCAAGGGAAGGTGGAATCGCCCTGAAAGACGAGCACCGGCTGCGACGCGCCGACCTCCAGGCTGCCGCTGGTGGGTTGGTCGAGGCCGGCGATCAGTCGCAGCAAGGTGCTCTTGCCACAGCCGCTGGGGCCGACGATGCACACGAACTCGCCGGCGGCCACCTGCAAGTCCAACGGACCCAGGGCGCGGATGGTGCTCCCATCCGGCCCTGGGTAGGTCTTCACCAGTTGGCGGGCCGTGATCATCTCCTACTCAGGGTCCACCGAGCCGCCCAGCGCCTTCAATGCCGCCTCTAGGTATTGCGTGTTGATGAATTGCGTCATGTCCACGTCCTGTTCGTGATTCAGCAGGCCCTGCTTGCGGTAAAAGCGCTGGAGCGTTCGGATGTCGTCGAGCGCGATCGTCCCATTTGGATCGAAGTGTGGCCGGCGCGCACGCCGGATGACGTCAGGGGCGACCTTGGTGTATTTGGCTATCGCAGCCACGTTCACTTCTTCAAAGTAGCGCTCCCCCTGCAGGTCGCGCGCACCGCGCAGGTAGGCCTTGATGAAGCGCGTGGCAAGCTCAGAATTGGCTGTCACCCATTCCTTGTTAAAGTAGAGATAGGTGGGCTTGAAGCCGTTGACGAAGTCCTCGCTCAGGCGGACGATCAGGCCCTTGTCCTCAGCAGCGGTGGCGAACGGTTCGCTGAGGATGGCGCCGTCGAGCGACCCGCTCTCCAGCGCTGGCGCGATCTGGGGGAACGGCATGCCGATCACCTCTACTTCGGTGATGTCCACCCCACCCTGGCGTAGCGCCTCCGACAGCCACCACTCCGTGGCCGTGCCACGGTTGTTCGTCGCCACCTTCTTGCCCTTCAGATCGCTGATCTTGGTCAGCTCGCCGCTCTCGTAGCGCTTCTTACTCACGACGAACGGGCTGGCCAGCGGCGGACGCTCAGTGTGGAGCGAGGCCGCGATCTCGAAGGCGATGCCGCGCGCCACCGCGTTGAGCATGTTGGCCGAGATGCCGCCGGCGACGACGTCGAAGTTGCCCGCCGCCACCTGCACCACAGCATCTGAACCGCCGTCAACGGGCAGGAACTCCACCTTGATCCCTTCCTCGGCGAAGTAGCCCTTCTCCACAGCGACGTATACCGGGGCGTTGATCACGTTCGGCACAAAGCCGAAGCGGATCGTCTTTGGCTCGGGCGAGCCACTTGCGGGCGCAGTCGGCTGAGCAGCCGGCGGCGCAGCACAGGCAGACAACAACAGAACCAACCCAACGCCAAACCCAACAACTCGTTGATGCTTGATCATGACTCAATGACCTCCACACATATGCTTGCGCCTCAAGATAAAATTCGTGGCTGAAGTAAATATGAGTAGCCCATCCACGCAACAGCACCGCGAGATCGCCGCCCGACAAGGGCCGGTGCATGTGGCCATCGTCACCGTCAGCGACACGCGCACCCGCGAGAACGACACCGGCGGAGATTTGATTGAAAACCGCATCACGGTCGCCGGCCACAAGGTCGTCTTTCGCACGATCGTGAAGGACGAGCCGGCCCAGATCGGCGCGCTGCTGGACCAAATCGTCAACGAGACTGACGCTCGCCTGATCCTCTTCACCGGCGGCACGGGCATCGCCCCACGCGACACGACCTACGACGTGCTGGCCAGCAAGCTGGAGAAGACGATGCCGGGCTTCGGCGAGTTGTTCCGCATGTTGAGCTATCAGGAAGTAGGTGCGGCGGCGATGCTCTCGCGGGCGACCGCCGGCACGTATCGCGGGCGCGTGGTCATCTCCATGCCCGGCTCGCCCAATGCTGTCCAGTTGGCCATGGACAAGCTGATCATGCCGGAGATTCAGCACTTGGCCTGGGAAGTGGCCCGATAAACACGAAGGAGGTCCACTTAGGACCTCCTCGAAGCTACCTTCGGGATTCGAACCCGAAACCCATCGCTTACGAAGCGATTGCTCTGCCGGTTGAGCTAAGGTAGCATCATTTGCATGATACCCCAACATCGCTCGGCTGTCAATGGGGAATGTTCCAATTCGGAACGAGAGGCCCAGCGCTTCGGTCAGGCGGGCGTTTAGATGCTTCGCCAACGCGAAGCATGACACGCCGGCATGGCGAGTGAGAACGAATGCATGAACCCCCTACGCGCTTTGCGTAGTGTTGGAACGCTTTTGGTTACATCAGGGGCGT
>JAGHYX010000084.1 GCA_017743375.1 Chloroflexota bacterium | reverse complement strand
CACACCGCCAGCCGGCGCGCACGCGCAGCAAGATTTGTGATGCCATCGCCAGAACCGGCAGCTCGATCAGCGGGACGATCACCAGCGTCAGCGCGATCAGTGGCTGGGCGGGGAAGGCAGCCAGCGCAACCGCCAGCGCCAGTGGCGAGTTGCGCGCCATGGTGGTGCAGCACAACGACGCCACATTTGGATAAGCCATGCCCAAGCAGCGCCCCAATCCAAGCGCCAGCCCGAGATTGATCGCATAGAACGCCAGCAGCGGCGCCAGCAGCCAGAGGAAGATTGTTGGGTTCTGGATGATCAGCGACCCCTGCGCGGCAAACATTGCGGCGACAGCCAGCGCCAGGCAAGTCGTCTGGATGGGCTGGATGGCCGGCAGCGCCCGCAGCGCCAGCCACGCCTCGCCCCGCCAGCGTTGCGCGGCGCTGCGCAGTGCGACTGCTGCGCCCAGCGGCAGCAGCAAGACCTGCCCCGCGCTGAGTGCAATGCTTTCCCAGGCCAGCGGCACGACCGCGCCAGCGAGCAACAGGAGATACACGGGCAGCAGGAGCAGTTGGAGTGCCAAGTTGGCTGGCAGGAGCGCCAGGCTCAGCGGTAGGTTGCCGCGCGCAATGCTAGTGAACACCAGATACCAGTCCGTGCACGGCGTCGCCAGCAGCATGATCAGCCCCAGCCAGAGCGCTGGCTGATGGCGCAGGAAGAGCCAGCCCAACAGCCAAGCCAGCAGCGGCGTCCAGATGAAGTTGATTGCCAAGCTCAGCGCGGCGACGCTGCCGTGCCGCCGGACCTCCCCCAGCCGGCGCAGCGGCACATGCAAAAACGCGCCGGTCAGCATGAGCATCAGCAAGGGCAGGATCAATGCCTCGGCCAGCGCAGCGATGCCGGCTGCCTGCCCTACCGCCAGGCCAAAGCAGGCGGCCCCTAGGATGATCAGCGGCTGCGACCGCTCAGCCAGGCTCATTGCCGGGCGCGCTGGCCTTCCAGCGCCTCGCGCAACAGGCGGTTGATCACCTGGGCGTTGCCCTTTCCTTTGGTGGCTTTCATCGCCTGACCCACCAGGAAGCCAAAGACCTTCTCTTGTCCGCTCAGATACTGCTGGACCTGGGATGGGTGCGCCTCGACGACCTGGGCGACGACGGCGCGCAGTGCACCTTCGTCGCTCACCTGGGCCAGCCCTCTGGCCTCGATGATGCGGCTGGGGTCAGCGCCGGACTCGAACATCTCCTCGAAGACCTGCTTGGCTGTGTTGAGGTTGATCGTTTGATCCTCCACCAGACGGATGAGTTGAGCGAGTTGGGCCGGCTGGACGCGCAGCGCAGCGATGTCGCTGAGGGCCAGATTGTGCGCCTTCATGAGCCGGAAGACCTCGGTCTGGATCCAGTTTGCCGCGGCTTTGGCGCGCATGCGCACGCGCTCAGCGCTCGTCTCACGGTCGGCGGCGCAGGCCACCACCTGCTCAAACCACTCGGCCACGGCGCGGTCGCTGGTCAATTGCACTGCGTCGTAAGCGCTCAGGCCGTAGTCGCGCCGATAGCGATCCTGCCGGCTGAGCGCTAGCTCCGGCACGCGCGCGCGCAGCTCGTCCAGCCAGGCATCGCTCACCTCCAGTGGTGGCAAGTCAGGCTCGGGGAAGTAGCGGTAGTCGTGTGCGCTTTCCTTCTCGCGCTGCACCACCGTTATGCCGCGCGCCTCGTCCCAGCCCAACGTCACCTGCTGGATGGCCTCGCCGCGCGCGAGCAGGGCGGTCTGGCGGCGGATCTCGTAGGCGATCGCATCGCGCACTGCGCGCAGTGAGTTGAGGTTCTTGATCTCCACTTTCACGCCCAGCTCGCGGCTGCCCTTTGGCCGCAGGCTCATGTTCGGCTCGCAGCGCATCGCGCCCTTCTCCATGTCGCCGGTGCTCACGCCCAGGTAGCGCACGAGCTGTTGAAGGGCGCTCAGGTAGGCGTAGGCCTCGTCGGCGCTGCGAATATCCGGCTCGGTCACGATCTCCAGCAGCGGCACGCCGCTGCGGTTGTAGTCCACGTATGACTTGTCGCCGACGTGAATCAGCT
The DNA here is from genome assembly GCA_017743375.1 of Chloroflexota bacterium. Lineage (GTDB taxonomy): Bacteria > Chloroflexota > Anaerolineae > J036 > Brachytrichaceae > JAAFGM01. The sequence goes on along the minus strand of JAGHYX010000084.1, from coordinate 8,684 downwards.
TGCCGGTGTCCTCTTCCAGATGTGCGCGGCGGATGCGAATGCGCTTGCGGGTGCTCTCCTCGCTCCAATTGCCGGTGCTTAGGTCGCGCACGTCCACCTCAATCCAGCCGTCGTAGGCCAGCGGATATTGATATTGCGAGATTTGGTAGCCCTTGGGCAGGTCGGGATACCAGTATGACTTGCGCTCCCAGAAGGTGTGGCGGGCGATCTTGCAGTTGAGCGCCAGGCCGACCATGATGGCGAACTCGACGGCGCGCTTGTTGATCACGGGCAGCGCGCCGGGCATGCCCAGGCATACTGGACAGACGTTGGTGTTTGGCTCGACGCCGAAGAAGCGCGCGCTGCACGCACAGAACATCTTGCTCTGGGTGTCCAGCTCGACATGGGTCTCCATGCCGATGATCACTTCGTATTCCATGGGTGCTGATTATCCCCTCTCGGGGACGCTCGCCTCTCCCAATTTGAGGTCTGGGATCACGTCCATCGTCAGCTCATCGCGGACGCCGCGCAGGAAGGCGTAGCTGCCGGCTGCGCCGATCATCGCTGCGTTGTCGGTGCATAAAAAGAGCGGCGGGAAGGAGACCTGCGCGCCGAACTGCGCGCGCATCTTCTCGCGCAGCTGCTTGTTGGCCGAGACGCCGCCGCCCACCAACACCAGCTTGACGTTGAACGCCTCGGCGGCGCGGACGGTCTTCTCGACCAGCCAATCGGTCACCGCCTCTTGAAAAGACGCGGCGATGTCGCTGACCAGCTTGCGCGTCAGGCTGCGACCGTCTTCCCCGCCGTGCTCTTGGACCAAGCGCAGGGCGTGTGTCTTCGCCCCGCTGAAGGAGAACAGGTAGGCATCGCTGTCGGCCCGCGCGGTCTTCATGGTGAGCGCAATGCGCGGGCGTGAGAACTTGAAGCGCTGCGGGTCGCCGGCCTCGGCGGCGCGCTGGATGGCCGGCCCTCCCGGATAGCCCAGACCCAGCAAGCGCGCCACTTTGTCGAACGCCTCGCCGGCAGCGTCGTCCACGGTGTGGCCGAGCAGTTGGTAGCGGCCATGGTCGTGCATCAGCACCAGCTCGGTATGGCCGCCGGAGACGATCAGCGCCAGCAGCGGAAAGGGATCGCCGTTGTGGAGCGCTTGTCGTATGGCGTTGTCTTCGCTCTCCAGCCAGTGTGCGTAGATGTGGCCCTCTAGGTGGTTCACCCCGACCAGCGGCAGGTCGCGCGCCAGGCAGATGCCCTTGGCCGCGTTGACACCAACCACCAGCGAGCCGGGCAGGCCCGGCCCCTTGGTCACTGCCACGGCATCGAGCGACTCCCAGCTCGCGCCAGCTTCGGCCATCGCCGATTCGATGACCGGCGCGATCGCCTCCACGTGCGCCCGCGAGGCCAGCTCGGGGAACACGCCACCGTAGCGCCGGTGTAAGTCCATCTGCGAGGCGACGACGTTCGAGCGGATGAAGCGCCCCTCATCTATTACCGCAGCAGCGGTCTCATCGCATGAGGTCTCGATGGCCAGGATGCGCATGGCCCTGGTTGTAACACAAACCCCGGCGCAGGCGCGTTCGCCGGCAGGGGCGATGTTGCTGCCGGTGTGCTGCCCCTGCCAAGTGGTCAGAGATGCCGGCTCTCTCACCGAGCTTGTCCCTGGCTGAACGATGAAGCGTGAATGCATCCTCCTCAATCGGTTGTCTAGGGATATACTAAAGGCGGATTCCTTCGATCGCGCCACCATAGTGTTGCTCAGCGATCCCTCGTCGTGAGCTCTCGCCGTTCACGGCGGCCAGGGTGAGCGTGGCGAGTGAGTGGATCCATCCGTCCTTGCCAACGACGAGGGTCGCGTATATCTCCCAGATACATGCTCAGCGCCTTTTTGCTGATGCCTGACTCGTACCACAGGGTTGGAGCGGTGGTAGGCCCAGTGAACGCTCCGTACAACGGGCGCATTCACGCATAGGGGCAACCTTCCACCAAGCGACGCTGCCAGCAGAGGCAAACCTCATAGAGGGTGGGCGACGGCATTGCCGTCGCCCACCCAGGGTTTTGCCCCTAGCTGTGGATGCACTCCGTACAACCGCCAGCCAGAATCTCGTTTATAATCCGCGCAGTTAACTTTATAGCCGCTCAGCGGAGGAGGCAGCAGCATCACCCAGCAGAAGAATAGCCGGACGTCGTCCAATACGCTTTATCGCGTGAATCACCAAATCCGCGCACCGCAGGTGCGCGTGATCATGCCTGATGGCACAAACAAAGGCATCTTCGACACGCGCGATGCGATCGAGCTGGCGCGCAGCATGCACATGGACTTGATCGAAGTTGCGCCGAATGCTGACCCGCCAGTGTGCCGCATCTTGGACTACGGACGGTTTACCTACGAGAGAGAGAAGAAGGAACGCGCAGCGCGCAAAAGCCAAAAGCTCATCGAAGTCAAAGGCGTGCAACTCCGCCCAAAGACGACCGATCATGACCTGGCGTTTAAGATACGCGCCGCGCGCCGTTTCTTGGAATCCGGCAACAAGGTGAAAATCAATATGCGCTTCCGCGGGCGCGAGGCTGTGCATCAGCACGTGGCGCTGAAGCTGATGGATCGTTTCATCCAGGCCCTGCTGGACATCGGCTTCGTCGAGGTCGCGCCCACCATGGAAGGCAAAATGATGATCGCGGTGGTTGCGCCAACCCAGGCCACACTGGCCGCGGCGCATCTGAAGAGCACCAAGCAGCGCATCGCGGCTGAGCGTGAGGCTGACCGCGCCGCCGGCTACAACGAGGAAGATGAGAGCGTCGCCGTTGAAGAGGAAGATGAAGGAGAGGAGGAAGAGTCGGCAGGCATCCCGACCGTCGCCGACGAGAGCAAACCGATGACCAAAGAACAAGAAGCAGCGCTGCGGCGGTTACAGAACCGCCAGAAGTTGGCCGAGAAGCGAGCCAACGAGCAATTTGGCCTGCCTTAAGCTGCGCGGCTAAGGTCTTCGTTATCGCTGACAAGAGGGTGACAACACCATGGGTAAGCTCAAGACGCACAAGGCTACTTCTAAACGGTTCAAGGTCACAGGCAGCGGCAAGCTCATGCGCACGCGCCAGGGCAAAAGTCACTTCCGGCGCAAGAAGCCGGCCCGAGTGAAGGCGCTCTTTGTCGAGATGACCGAGGTCAAAGGCCGTGGCATCCGAGAGCGCATTCGCAAACTCATCCCATACGCAACTAACAAGTAGAGGAGATCGCGATGGCAAGAGTTAAAGGCGGTGTAAAGACGCGCCGACGTCACAAGCGCGTGCTTGCCCTGACCAAGGGCCAGTTCGGCGCACGCCACAAAAACTTTCGCAAGGCTAACGAAGCGCGCCTGCATGCGTTGGCATACGCTACGCGCGACCGCCGCAATCGCCGGCGTGACTTGCGACGGCTGTGGATTACCCGCATCAACGCTGCAGTTCGCCTGCACGGCCTCACCTACAGCCGCTTCATTCACGCGCTGAAGTCCGCTGATATTCGCTTGGATCGCAAGGTGCTGGCCGACCTGGCGGTGCGCGACGCCGACGCATTCGCAGCCGTGGTAAAGGCAGCACAGGCCTGATCATCACAAGCAGCAAAGCAGGCGTCCTGCCCGACCCTATCACCCTCACGCTCGACCGAGGCGCAGAGGGTGAGTGCAGCTGCTTATATCCTCTCACCTTCGCGCATATGGCAGGACGCTTCTCAATTTTCCTCGCTTCCTGGGAAACAGCGACTGCACCACCGTGCCGCTGTTTCCCCCCAAGGCCAAACGATGGCCGTGCCATCATTGGGTGTTTGGGTGTCCTGGGGGAAGGACAAGGGGACTGTCATGCTGAGCGGCATCTGCCGGCCTACTGCCTCGGCCACCCTGCGGCAACTTGGTTCGCGCGAGCTTAGGGCTGTGAACAACATCATCCTTCGTTCGTCCTGGCGTATAAATGTCTGAGCCAGAGATAGCCCTCGACGACCCCCTTGACCTCTCTACGCTGGCCGGCGAATTTCTGCTCCGCCGCGACATGGTGCTGCTCAACCACGGGTCGTTCGGCGCCTGTCCACGACCGGTGTTCGAGGCCTACCAGCGCTGGCAGCGCGAATTTGAGCATCACCCTGGCGGCTTCGTGGCACGCTGGCCAGAGATGATGGATCAGGCGCGGGCGGCGCTGGCCGGTTACCTGGGCACTGCGCCCGACCAAATCGGCTTCGTCACCAACGCGACGATGGGCGTCAACGTGGTGGCGCATTCGCTGCGCGGGTGGCTGCGCGAGGGCGACCAGATCCTAACCACCGACCACGAGTATGCCGCGTGCGATAACGCCTGGGCGTATGTGTGCTCAAAGACCGGCGCGCGCTATATCCGTCGCACCATTGCGCTGCCGGTGACGACACCCGATGCCTGGCTGGAGGCGTTCTGGGCCGGCGTTACGCCGCGCACGCGCGTCGTTTACCTCAGCCATATCACTTCGCCGACAGCGCTGACCTTTCCCGTGGAACTGGTCTGCCGCCGTGCGCGCGAGGCCGGCATCCTCTCAATCGTAGACGGCGCACACGTCCCCGGCCAGCGCGCTCTGGATTTAGAGGCGATCGGGGCCGACTTCTACATCGGCAACTGTCACAAGTGGCTATGCGCGCCGAAAGGCAGCGCCTTCCTCTACGCACGGCGCGAGGTGCAGCACCTGATCGAGCCGCTGATCGTCGGCCACGGCTGGCAGCCGGATCGCCTCTCCGCGAAGCCGCTGCAAGATTATGTGGAACAATACGGCACGCGCGACTTGGCGGCCTTCCTGGCTGTGCCGGCGGCGATTGATTTCATGCGCGCGCACGACTGGGACGCCGTGCGCATGCGCTGTCATGCCCTGGCCTGCCAAACGCGGCGCGTGATTGAAGCCGGCCTTGGCACGTCGTCGATCTGTCCCGAATCCTTCACCTGGTTCAGCCAGATGGCTGCCATCCGCCTGCCCGATTCTGTTGACCTGGACGCGCTGGGTGCGCTTCTGCGCGAGCGCTATCGAATCGAGATGCCGCTGATTCGCTGGGGCCAGTTCAAGCTGGCCCGCCTGTCCGTCCAGGCTTACACCACGGTAGATGACCTGCGCACGCTGATCCGCGCGCTCTTCGCCCATCTTTCCTAACGCGGCGACCAGAACGCCAGCGGCCCATTGCCGATCACGCGCGGGTTGATGCTGCCCGAGGCTTCGGTCTCTAGTACAAAGTCGCGCGTGCCGTTAGCGTCGCCGAAGGTGAGCGTGAACACCAGCTTGCGGCTATCGGGCGACCAAATGGTGACAGCGCGGCTGTAGCGGTCGAACTCGTCAACCAATCGTTGGAATGCCCGCGTGGGCGCAAAGTAAAACAGGCCACGCACATTGCCGTCTTCGGGATTGATCGTCTCCAACAGCATGAAGGGCACGTCCAGCGGCGGCGTGAAGTCGAAGCCCTTGAACCCAGGCCCGATGTCGGTGGCGCTCGCCCGGCTGAAGCTGGCGATGCGTTGGCCATCGGGCGACCAGAAGAACGCCACCACCGGCTTGTTGCTGAGCACGCGCCGGTTGCCGCTGTTCACATCCATCACGACCAGCGGCCCGCCCGGCAGATCGTCATCCGAGTGCACGACGTAGGCGAACTTCGCGCCAGCAGGCGACCAGGCGAAGCTCATGCGCCCGCTGAACTCGACCAGCGTCCGGACGGGCTTGCCGTTGCGGTCGGCGAGGACGAGCTGATGGCGATTCCCCTTGAGCGGCTCGGTCAGCAGGATATAACCGCCGTCCGGCGAGAAGTGCGGGACCTGAAAGGCCAGGCTGCCGCTGACTAGGCGCGTGATCTTCTCGCCAATAGTGTCGACGAGCACCAGTCGGTCGGCGTTGGCGCGCGCCGAGCCAAGCCTGGCCAGCATCGTCTGGCCGTCTGGATGCCAATGCCAGGCGACGGACAGCCCTTCCCAAAGCCGGCGCACGCGGGTGTTGGCGTGAACCCCCACCAGATTCAGGCCGACCGTCTGTCGCGTGCGATGGCGAGTCAGGAAGGCGATCTGGTCACTGTTAGGCGACCAGTCTATATATTCGATCTCGTGCGCGCGAGAGACGAACACCTCGCGCAGCGGCTGCCGGCCATCCGCCGAGGCCACGTAGAGCGCGCTGTAGAGGAAGCCCTCATCCTCGTCGCTTCGCTCGATGACGACGCGCTCGGGCCGTCGCGCGATGTATGTTTCCGAATCCGGCCTGCGCACCACCGGCCCGTCTTGGGTTTGCTCGATCACCGCGCTCTCTTCGCCGCGCTGGATGAGCACGGCTTCGGGATTTAGCTCGATGTGCAGTTCGTTGTCTATTGGCCGGCGGGCCAACTCGACCATTGCAATCTGTTTCGCATCCGGCGACCAGACCGGCAAATAGTAGGAAAGTAGCTCCCCATTCCTGGGACGCAGATTGGCGTCGCGCGTGATCTGCACAACGTTCTCACCGGTTTGGTCCATGACCAGGATGTTGCCGTCCTGATTCATCACCGCGATCCGGCCCACGCGCCGCTCGAAGATCTTCACGATCTCGTTTTGGGGCAGGCGAAACTCTTGAGGCAGCTCCACGCGCGGCTGCTGATACGAGGCTGTGCACGCGCTCAGGGACGCCACAGCGCATAGGAGCAGAACACATCGGCGAAGCGTATACATGGCTGTTCAGCGAGGTGACCAGAACGCAGCAACGCCTGCGGCGATGCGCCTGATGCTGACTGCGTCCCCTGTCGGGTTAAGTGTAGCCACCGCCACGTGCGCTGTGTCGTCGCCGGGCGAGAGGCTGGCGAAGACCAACCTTCGGCTGTCCGGAGACCACGGCGTGATCGCGCGCGAGTACTGGTCAAAGTAAGGGAAATACTGGGCGAACACGCCAGAAGGGGACGTGTCGGCTACTTTGACGCGCCGGCGGCCATCTCGGTCTGCGATCTCGATGCGCAGGGCGACAGTTTGACGTTGCGCAGCCGGCGCGCTCAGCCGATGGCCACCGCCGCTGCTTAACGGCGTCGGGCGGGCATCGAACGCGAGCGAATAGATGGCCAACCTTTGCCCGTCGGGAGACCAGAAGAACATCATGGCCTCGTCGTGAATGGCCTTATGTTTGCCGCTGGCGAGGTCGTGGATGATCAACTCGTCCGGCACCAAGATCCCCAGTGACGATGGCTCAGTATCCAACACGGCGACCGCGCGCCCATCAGGCGACCAGGCGAAGTAGGCATTCTTTTCGACAATCTGGAGTGTGCAGATGGGCTTGCCCGCTGCGTCGGCCAATATCAGCTCATCTTGTCTGCCTGTATAGGCGACCAGCAGGATGTAGCGACCGTCTGGCGACCAGTGTGGCGATTGAAACGCGCCGGGCAAGTCCGCAATCACGGTTTGTGCGTCCTTCGTCGTCCCGCTGGATGTGATGATTGAAACGTTTGCTTTGCCCCTGGTCGTCGCCCGACCGCCCAGGTGGGTCACCATGCCGGCGGAGTCGGGCCGCCAATGCCAGTAGGTGGGGATGCCGGTGTCAAAGATGGATGGTTCGCCGCCCTCGCGCGAGACCACGCGGATCGCGCCGGCCGTCGGGCTGATCGTCAGGAAGGCGATCAGCTCACCGTCCGGTGACCAGTCTAGATAGGGAATGTTCCATTCGCGCGTGCTGTAAAGCGTGCGGATGGTCGGCTCAGCAATTGTCGGCGCGACGTGCACGCTGTTTGTGGCCGCCTCGGCAGCTCTGGACGTGCTCCGACTGATGAACGCGAGGAAGCGCCCGTCGGGCGAGAAGGTCGGGAAGCGATAGACGCGCGCCGTCCCTGCGGTCTGATTAATGAAGGCGTCGTTGGTGATCGGGATGCGCTGGCGGCCACTGGGGTCAGTCAATATCAGGTTGCTATCTGGCGCGATGAAGACGATCTGACCTTCAGAATCGGGCCGAGACGAAGCGACGGGTTGGACATCTGGGCGGGCGACGTCACACGCGGGATAGCGGGTCACTTGCCGGCTTCGTTCCGGCGTTGCTGCCGCCGGTGGTGTGGCGGTTGCTTGCGGTCGCGGTGCGAGGGTGCGCGTAGGCAACAGCGCCGGCTGAGGAGTGACGTCGCGCGCGAATGGATTGGCGCAACCGGTGAGGACGGCACAGACGCCAATGATAGAAATGATCCAGCGCATTCGCGCAGACGCTTGCATATCTCGGCAGCCGCCCAAACAATATCCCCTCTTCGGGTGTGACACCTATAGGCTGTTTGCCTATAGTTCAGCTAGCTTAAAAGGTTGAACTGAGAAGTAAATGAATCTGAGCAGAGAAAAGCCCGTGATCCAAGATTTGCAGAGGACAACGGACGTTGCTGAACGAGGTACGACCTTGTTGAATGAGCCGCGAGGGACTCGAACCCCCAACCAATTGATTAAGAGTCAACTGCTCTACCAATTGAGCTAGCGGCCCAATAACACCCATATTATACCAAGACTGTTTCCGCGTGGCGTGACAAGGACATTCACGGCTAACCCAGGGTTGGTCGCTAGCGCTGCCGTCGGCCACCCTCTAATGGTAGATTTGCCTTCGCCGGGCATCGCTTGGCTGTACCCGTGGTGAATACCTCCGTGCGCTACCGGCCAACGCAGACTGCCCGGACGCTTCGTGATGGCAGGAGCTGTGCATCATCAGCGCCACTGGGCGTAGGGCGACGCGGCGATCACCGCGATCAGCGGGCGCAGGCGCGGCGA
>JAGHYX010000083.1 GCA_017743375.1 Chloroflexota bacterium | reverse complement strand
TTACAATTAAGGTCGCTAAGCACAGACCCCGTCTGACCAACGACATGACCCAATCCGAGTTTGCAAAGTGGCTGGAGCGCGTGCTAGGCGACACACCAATTGAGGAATTGGTGGCGCCGGAGATCCTCGAACACGTCAATCGCTTGCACCTGGAGGGCGAGGAGCGGGCGTGGCGATTTGCCAAAGAGGACGCACGCGAGATGTTCGAGCTGACGATCCGCGCGCTGTGCAAGACGATGTTCGCCGTCGGCTACGACGCCGGGCGCGAACAGGCTCAGATTGACGCCTGGCTCTCCGGCGGCAGCCAGGGCGACGATGATGATCAATCTAAACCGCCGGCCGGCTTAGGCGGCGGGCTTGTGCCCCTGCTCTAGGAGCGCCTCCAGCACAACCGCCGGCTGCTCCTGATGCGGCAGATGTCCCGCGCGCGGGACGCGGACCAGGTGCGTCCTCGGCTGTAACGCCGCGCGGGTGATGCCGTTGCCGATCGGCAGGATGCGATCCTGCTCGCCCCAGATCACCAGCGTCGGCACAGGCATGGTTGGGATACGCCGGACGAGCCGGCGGGCCGAGAAGGCCAAAAACCACGGCAGGCGCAGCCGGATGCTCAGCGCGGCCAGCCGCTGCGGCTCGTCCCACACCCGCGCGTTGACCCTTTGAGAGAGGAAATCGCGGTCGGCCTGGGGCAAAGCGTCGAGGTCGGCGTAATACGGCCGCAGCGAGTCGTAGGCAGCCTGCGGCGCGCGCCGCAGCGCCTCAAAGTAGCGCCGGTCGGCGATCGGCAACAGCAGGAGCTGAAGCGGATTTACGGCCGGCTGCTCCACGATGTTTAGCGTGCCGTCCAACAAGATTAACCGCGAGGCGCGCGCGGGATGGGTGAGCGCCAGGACCTCGGCGATGATCGCCCCCAGCGAGCTGCCCACCAGGTCGGCGTAGCTTACGTTCAGCGCGTCCATCAACGCCAGCAGCGCGCGGACGTAGAAGAACACATCGTAAGGCCGGCGCGGCTTGTCGCTGCGCCCAAAGCCGGGCAGGTCGGGCGCAATGACCCGATAGCGCTGCGCGAGCGGCTCGAAGACGTGTCGCCACGTGTCGGCTTCGTCCTGCAAGCCGTGGATGAGGATCAAGGGCCGGCGATGCTGAGCGCCGGCCTCGAAGTAGAACACGTTGAGGTCAAGGTCGGGAAGGGCAATCGTCTTGGCGTAGGGCGCAAGTTGCGCCGCCGGCGCCATCGTCAGTTCATTAGGCGCGCTCATAATCCACCGACCTATAATCTGCACCGCTCACGCAACCGGGATGGCAGACATTCTAACGACCCCTTCTGTGGCGGGCGAAACGGACACCCTGGCCTACATCCGCAACTTCTGCATCATCGCCCACGTCGATCACGGCAAGAGCACGCTGGCCGATCGTCTGCTGGAGTTCACCGGCACGCTCAGCAAACGCGAGATGCAAGAGCAGGTGTTGGACTCGATGGACATCGAGCGCGAGAAGGGCGTGACGATCAAGGCCTCGGCCGTGCGCATGACCTACCGCGCCGACGACGGGCAGACCTATGAGATGAACTTGATTGACACGCCCGGCCATGTGGATTTCGCCTACGAGGTGAGCCGTGCCCTGAACGCCTGTGAGGGGGCGTTGCTGGTCGTGGATGCGTCGCAGGGGATCGAGGCACAGACATTGGCCAACCTCTACCTGGCCCTGGAAGCCAACCTGCACGTCATCCCCGTGATCAACAAGATTGACCTGCCCCACGCCAGGCCGGATGAAGTGGCGCAAGAAGTGGGCAACCTGCTGGGCGACGACCCGGCCAACATCCTGCGCATCTCGGCCAAAGAGGGCATCGGGATCAAAGACGTCTTAGAGCGCATCGTGCGCGAGGTGCCGCCGCCGAAAGGCGACCCCACTGCGCCGCTGCAAGCGCTGATCTTCGACTCGCACTACGACGCCTACAAAGGCGTGATCGCCTACGTGCGCGTCGTGAACGGCCGGGTGAACATGAAGACGCGCCTGCGGATGGCCGCCACGGGCGCGACCTGCGAGCCGCTGGAGATCGGCATGTTCACGCCGCGCATGACGGCGGTGGACGAGCTGCGCGCCGGCGAGGTGGGCTACGTGGCCACCGGCCTGAAGAGCGTGCGCGAATGTCGCGTGGGCGACACCATGCTGGACGCCGCGCAGCCCGCCGAGCCGCTGAAGGGCTATCGGCCGGCCAAGCCGATGGTCTTCGCCAGCATCTTCCCCACCTATGCCGAAGATTATCCGCTCCTGCGCGACGCGCTGGAGAAGCTCCAGCTCAACGACGCCTCGCTCACCTTCACGCCGGAGAACAGCACGGCGCTGGGCTTTGGCTTCCGCGTTGGCTTCCTCGGCCTCTTCCACATGGAGATCATCCAGGAGCGCCTGGAGCGCGAATACGACCTGGACGTGGTGATCACCGCGCCGAGCGTGGAATACGAGGCCGTGTTGACCAACGGCCAGGTGATCAAGGTGGATCGCCCGGCGGACATGCCCGATCCCTCGCGCCTGGTCGAGATGCGCGAGCCATGGATGAAGATCGAGATCTTCACGCCCAAGGAGTACATCGGCCCGATCATGGAGCTGGTCACCCGCCGGCGCGGGGTGAGCGAGAGCATGGAGTATCTCGACGCCAACCGCGTGGTGCTGAAATATCGCATGCCGCTGGCCGAGATGATCGTGGACTTTTACGACAAACTCAAGAGCGTCACGCGCGGCTATGCCTCGCTCGACTATCAGTTCGACAGCTACCGCGCCGGCGACCTGGTGAAGCTCAACATCCTGATCAACGGCGAACCGCTCGATAGCCTGGCGATGATCGTGCACCGCGATCAGGCCTACGCGCGCGGCAGCGCGCTGGCCAAGAAGATCAAAGAGGCGATCCCGCGCCAACTGTTCGAGGTGCCGATCCAGGCCGCGGTCGGCGGGCGGATCGTCGCCCGCGAGACCAAGCCGGCCCTGCGCAAGGACGTGCTGGCCAAGTGCTACGGCGGCGACGTCACGCGCAAACGCAAGCTGCTGGAGAAGCAGAAGGAAGGCAAGAGGCGCATGAAGATGTTCGGCAGCGTGGAGATCCCCCAAGAAGCCTTCATGGCCGTGCTGAAGCTGGAGGAGTGACCGACCAGGCGATGGAACTGGCCGAGCTGCGCGCCAAGCTCAACCGGCTGAATGAGCAGATCGTCGGCCGCTTGAAGGACCGCGCATGGTTTGCGCTCAACCCGGCGGTCTATACTCCCGGCGCGATCCCCATCGCCGGCCGGCCCGGTCTTTCGTTCATGGAATGGGCGCTGGAAGGACTGGAGCGCTATCACGCCTCGCTCGGCCGCTTTGATGTGCCCGACCAGCATCCGCTCCTGCCGGAGGTGGTCGGCCCCTCGCCCGTGCAGCGCAGGCTCACCCTGCCGCGCCTGCCGGCGATCGCTCCACCCCCGCGCGACCAGCTCATCCGCTATTACATCTCGATCCTGCCGCGCCTGTGCAGACCCGGGGACGACCCCCACTATTACGGCGAGACGGCCTACGCCGATGCCGACCTGCTGGCGCGGATCAACGAGCGCATCTACCTGGGCGCGTTCGTCGCCCATTCCAAGCTGGCGCGCCGGCCGGAGATCGCCGCGCTGGCCGCCCAGCCCGACGCGCTGCGCGCCGCCCTGCGCGACCCGCAGCGCGAGGCTGACGTGATCGCCCAGGCGCGCGCCGCCGCCGAGCGCTACGGCTTAGACGCCGGCTTGATCGCCGAGGTCTTCGCCTGGATCATTGCCCAGACGCTGGACCTGGAGGTGCGCTTCGTCCAGCAGGTGGCCGCGTCTCAGGCCCAACCTTTGGCCGGCTAATGCACGAGATCGCCCCAAACGTCTATCAAATCCCCGCCCGCTTCGTCAATTTCTATCTCATCGCCGAGCCGGACGGCCTGACGCTGGTGGACACCGGCGTCATCGGCGATGGCGCGCGGCGCGCCTGGCAGGCCATCGCCCGCCTGGGCCGGCAGCCCACCGAGCTGGCGCACATCCTGATCACCCACGCCGACCCCGACCACTACGGCAGCGCCAATGAACTGCGCCGGCGGAGCGGCGCGCGCGTCTATGCCAGCGCGCCAGAGGCCGCAGCGATGGCGCGCGGCGTGATGTCCCGGCCCATCCGCGGCAATCGCCTATCGCGCGGGCTGTTCGGCTTGCTGCTCCGCCTGCTCATGCCGACCGAGCCGACCGCGACCGACGAAGTGATCGCCCACGACCAGACATTGCCCATCCTGGGCGGCCTGCGGGTGGTTGCCACCCCTGGCCATACGCCGGGCCACTGCTCGTTTTACGCGCCAGCCTTGGGCCTGCTGTTCGTCGGCGATTCGCTCCAAGCGCCGAACAGCGTGGCGAAGCCGGCGCCGGCGATGGTGACCTGGGACGCGCAGCGCAACCACGAGAGCCTCTGTGCGCAAGCGGCGCTGGGCGCGCAGATCATCGCACCTGGGCATGGTCAGGTGTTGCGCGGCGCGCACCATCTGCGGGCGCTGTGCGGTTAGAGCTTCACGTGACACGCTTGTCGGGCCAGCTTGGCCCTGTGCTAGTCGCCGTCCTCCTCGTCTTTGTTGGCGGTCAGGATCATCGCCTCGGCCTTGGCGCGGTCGCGCTGCGCCAGGATGCTATGAACGAGCAGGACGGCTAGTCCGCCGAGGAGATAGGCCAGCGCCAGCACCAACAGGCCGGTGGTTCCTCTCGGCGCGAAGCCGGCCGGCGCATCAGACGGCTCACGCGCGCCCGGCAGGGTGACCACAGCCGTCGGGACGGCGACCTCGGTCACCGCCAGCGCGCCGTTGGGCGTGGCATCCTCGGCCACGGGCGTGGTCGCGGCGAGCGGCTCGGCGGTCGGCGTGGCTAGGGCGCCATCTGTGGGCGGTGTCGCTGTCGGCGTTGCGCTGTCTATCTCCGGCGTGGGCGTCGGCGGCAGCGCGGCCGGCGTCGCCTCCGGCTGCGGTGGGGCTTCGGTTGGCGTCGGGGGCGGGGCTGCGGTAGGCAGCGCGGTCGGTGCGGGCGTCGGCGTCACCTGGCCGCCGATCAGTTGCTCGAGCTGGGCCAGTTGCTGGCGGGCCGTCTCGGCCTCCGGTCCGCTCCCCTGCCCGAGCTGGATCAGCCGCGCGCGCAGGTCGGCGATGACCTGCTGGGTCAGCGCGTCCTGCGGGTCGCGCGCAAGCGCGGCGCGCAGGGCAGCCAGGACCTTCTCGAAGACATCCGCCGGCAGATTGCGCGGGTAGAGCCTGAGCAGGGCCTGGGCGAACTCAGCATATAAGCTCGCCGAGCCCGGGGCGTAGGCTTGGGCGCGCCGGTAGGCCTCCTCCATCAGCGGGATGAAGTCCACGCCGAGCTGCGGGCCGTCGCCCTCGACGTAGATGGCGCTCAGGTAGGCCTGGGCCAGGGCGCGCCAGGCCGCGGCGCTGCGCGGGCGGAGCTGCGCGGCGCGGCGGGCGGCCAGGATGCGCTCCCAGACGACCGGCGAGAGCACGGTGACGAAGAAGGCGTCGCCGGCTGCCGGCTCGAGCGCCTCAAAGCGCCAGCGGGCCTGCCCGCCGATGAACTGGCCGCCGGGCGAAGAATGCGCCAGCAAGACGTTCTCCGCGTTGGCGGCGTAAGGCAGGGCCAGGGTGAACTCGACCGAGGCAATCGCGCCGGCCCATCCTGCGCCGGTCGAGAGCAGGTAGCGGAAGCGCGCATAGGGCAATTGGGCGACCGGCTGGGCGAAGTATTCGGTGGCCAGCAAGGCATCCCGGCCCGCCGGCAGGGCCACCTCCGCGCTGGCCAGCCTGGCCGGCGCGCCATCGGGACGAGGGACGAGGTCAATGAGCAGCGGCAGCGACCGCCCTCGCAAAGTCATCAGCACACCCTCCAGCTCCGGCGCGCCCTCGACCTCGGCCAGCAGCAGTTGGACGGTCTGCGTGACCAAAGCGCTGCCCGGATTGCGCAAGGCAAACGTCGAGCGAACGTGAGCGATCGGCGGCGAGTCCTCCTCAGCGCCCTTGACGCGCAGCACCTGGATGCGCACCTGGGCGCGGGTGAGCTGAACCGGCGTCTCGCCGGCAGGCTGGATCAGGCTGCCGGGCGTCGGCGCCGTTGCTTGTGCGCCCGCCTGACCTGTGCCGGTCAGCAGCGCAGCGATGGCGACGACGTGGAACAATGCGCGCGTGAATTGCATGATGTCATCAGGCCAAGCTTATCCAAAGCGCCGAAAAGCGCAATTCGGCTATTGCCGCGTGCGCAGGATGATCCCGCTGGCGTGGCGCACCTCGCCGACCTCGCGGGTGGCCCCATCGGTGAGGTTCTGGGCCACCGCCTGGCGGAATTGCTCCGGCACCTGGATCGTGCGCAGGCCGAACTCCTGTTGCGCGATCTGGATGAGCAGGTCAGCCGGCGAATCACCGGGCGCGATCGCGTAGATGCGCTCCTTGAAGCACGTTGCGATCGCCCTGGCGGTCGCCTCGTCCAGCTCGAAGCCGCAGATCTCCTTGAGGAAGTAATGAACGATGTTCCAGCCGCTCAGCGGGCCGAGCAGGATCTCCGACTCGGTGACGCCGAACTGGTCGAGCGGATGGGCTTCGTATGTGTAGCTGCTGTTGAGCACGCCTTTCTGATGCACGCCGGCGGCGTGGGTGCGGTTGGTCAGGCTGACCGGCTCCTTGGATGGCACCAGCGTGCGCAGCTTGTCGGCCATCATCACGTTGATCGGATAGGAGGCGCGCAGGTGATAGCCCTCCAGCCGGTCGTATTCGCGGTCTATGAATAAGTTGAAGAGCAGCGCGGTCATGCTGGTGATGCCGCTGCGCTCGCCGATCCCCAGGAGGGTGGTCTGCACATATTGCATGCCGGCCTTCACCGCCTCCAGCGCGTTGATCAGGGCGAAGCCGCGGTCGTCGTGAAAGTGGCCCTCCAGGGCGACCTTGGGGTAGCGCTGGCGCAGGGCGTGCACGCGGCGGACCACCGCTGCCGGCGTGGCCACGCCCACCGTGTCGGGCGTGCCCAGGCGATCCACGTGCTCGGCCACCTGGTCGTACACGCGGAACAGGTCGGCTTCGCGGGTGCGAAAGGCGTCTTCGCCGCTGAAGCGCAGGATGAGCTGGGGGTGGTTGCGGCGCACGTCCTCGATCAGCGCGCGCGCGCGGCGCGCGATCTCGTCCAGCCCTTGGCCGTGGTTGTAGGCGCGCGCCTGCTCCGAGGTGCCGATGTACATGTTCAGGCCGTCCGCGCCGGCCTGAATCGCGGCCTCGACATCGGCGGGGTGGCAACGCACGTGGGCCAGCAGAAAGGTGTAGCCCTTCTGAGTGATCAGCTCGTCGCGGATGGCCCGCACGGTCTTCCAGTCCTCTGCTTCGTGCGCGCTCACGTTCGGCGCGAAGAGCTCAATGAACTTGACGCCGTAGAGGATCAGGCTGCGCGTGATCTCTTCCTTGTCGCCGGCGGTGAAGAAGTATTTGTGGTGGTCGTGGAGCAGGGAAGATTGCTGCCCTTCGCGCAGTGTGGTGTCAATGATCTCCAGGGCGCGCGGGCAATATTGGCGAAAGCAATGCTCGGCGGCCATGATGTCTCTCTTCTAGTTTAACAGCGCGCAGCGCGGCGAGAGTAAATCGCTGTCCGAGTATCGCGCTGAGCGCAAGCGGGGCATCTGCGCGGTCGCGCTTGGCGAGGCTGCGCGAGGTCGGCAACCCCATCGGCATGCCCACACCGATGTCGTTGGCAATTCGCGCGCTTAGGCCGAGCAAACCCTATCTATTTGTCCGGGCAGATCAGCCAGCGCCAGCGCGGTGATCTGGTTGTCTAGGTCATAGCTCCGCTTACCGGGATACACGACCCAAAGATGAGCCAGCCCCAGGTCATTGAGCGCGATGCGCATGGAACGGCTGATCCCAGGTGCATCGGCATATTTGACCTCAAAGCCGTAGCGCCGGCCACGCAGTGTGATCATGAGATCGAGTTCTGCGCCGCTGTGCGTGGCCCAGAAATAGGCCTCGCGCGCGCCAGATAGGACGAGGATTTGTTCGATAACGAAGCCCTCCCAGGAAGCGCCCAGCTTGGGATGAGACTGCACATCTTCGAGCGTCTCCAACCCCAGCAAGCTGTGTAGGAGGCCCGTGTCGCGGACGTAGAGCTTCGGCACCTTCACTTGTCGTTTGCCGATGTTCTCGAACCAGGGCGGCAGCAGGCGCACCATATACGCGCCGGCCAGGATGTCCAGGTAACGTCGCGCCGATGCTTCGCTGCTGCCGAGTGAGCGGGCGAACTCCGCTGCGTTCCAGCGCTGGCCATGATAGTGCGCGACCATCGTCCAAAAGCGCCGCAAGGCCAGAGCAGGAATGTTGATCCCTAGCTGAGGGATGTCGCGCTCAAGGAAGGTCCGGATAAATGCCTCGCGCCACATCAGGCTGGTTGCATCGTCCGCAGCCAAAAATGAGCGGGGAAAGCCGCCGCGCACCCACAACCGATCGCGATGGTCGCTCCCCACCTCGGCCAGGTTGAAGCCGGCCAGGTCCACGAAACCTATCCGACCCGCCAGCGACTCTGACGCGCCCCGCGTGAGGTCAGGCGAGGCACTGCCGAGCACGAGAAAGCGCGCGGGCGGCTCCGGGCGGTCCACGAGCACGCGCAACAGCGCAAACAGGCTGGGCTGACGTTGAATCTCGTCAATGATGACCAGCCCGCTGAGCGCTTCCAATACGGTGAGCGGTGCGGAGAGCCGGCGCATATCTACAGGGTCCTCCAGGTCAAAATAGGTTGCGCCGCGCTGTGCGCCGATCATGCGCGCCAGGGTGGTCTTACCGCATTGTCGCGGCCCCAATAGAGCGACCACAGGATGGATCGCCAGCAAACGCTCAACCTGCTGAACTGCAGCCGTCCTGGGAATCAACACGCCAGTCATTATCCTTGAAAATCCGCGGTCGGGGCGCGGATTTTCAAGGCTCAGGGGTGCGCCACTCATGCAAGAACCGAGAGACACCGAGGACGCAGAGGTGCTTGCTCTGCGACTCGGCGGTTTTGGGCCAAGTCACCCTAAAAGTTGCGCATTCCCCAAGGCCTGAGGCGGCCTGGCATCGGTATAAAGTGAGGCGCGGTGATCCTGGTCGCGTTTCTCATCGACGTGCTCTTCGGCGAGCCGCCGGCGCGCCACCATCCCGTGGTCTGGATGGGGCGCTGCCTGAACGCGCTGCGCAGCTACGCCCCGCCGACCTTCGCCGGCGGAGCGGTCGCTTGGTTGATCGGCGCGCTGCTGTTCACCGGCGCGGGCTGGCTAGCTCAGCTCGTCTTGAACGCCCTGCTGCCGCCCCTGTTGGCCGGCCTGGGGGTTGCCCTGCTGCTCAAGCCACTGTTCGCCTGGCGCGCCCTGCGCCAAGCGGTGGAAGCCGTGCTCGACGCGCCGACGTTGGACGAGCGGCGTCGCCTGTTGCGCTGGCATCTGGTCAGCCGCGACACAGCGACCTTGAGCGCCGGCGAGGTGAACGGCGCGACGATTGAATCGCTGACCGAGAACCTCAGCGATAGCCTGGTCGCGCCGTTGTTCTGGTTCGTCGTCGGCGGCCTGCCGCTGGCGGCGCTGTATCGCTACGCCAACACCGCCGATGCGATGTGGGGCTATCGCACGCCAGCCTTCGCGCAATTCGGCAAGTGGGCCGCCCGCGCCGATGACCTGCTGAACTTCATCCCGGCGCGGTTGACCGCGCTCCTGCTCCTGGTCACAGCATGGTTGGGCGGGCTGGACGCGGCCACTGCCTGGCGCGTGTGGCAGCGCGACGGCCTGGCCACCCCTTCGCCCAACGCCGGCCAGCCGATGAGCGTGGCCGCCGGCGCGTTGCGCGTCAATTTAACCAAGCGCGGGCTGTATTCGCTGGGGTCAGAGTTCCCGCTGCCGGATGAAGCGGATGTCGCGCGCGCGCTGCGCTGGGCGGCGCAGACGGCGTGGCTGGCCGCGCTGGTGATGCAGATCGCGGACTGGGCCTGGTGAGATTCTCGCGCTTTGATGCGCAGCAACTGAAAGCAGGCGAGGCCAGGAAGCGATCCTTTGGCGCCTGCGACGGCCGGCGAGATCGGCGTTTTTTGACAGGAGATGAGCGCTATCGCGCCGCGCGCAGATAGCGCACCAGGGCGAGCAATTGCTCGTCCGAGAGGCTGATCTGCCCGCCGTTGGCCGGCATGGCGCTGCCGCTGAAGTTCTGCGGGTCGTTGACGCTGCGGCCAGCGCGGATCAGCCGCATCACTTCCAGGTCGCTGTGGCTATCCAGATATTCAGCGCGAATGAGCTGCAAGCCGGCGTTGGCCGGGCCGTGGCAGCCGGCGCAGGCGCGGTTGTACAGCTCGGCGGCAGATTGGTCTGCGCTGCTGGTCGGCAAGGCTGCCGGCAAGGCAGCTGTCGGTTGGCGGCTGCCGCGCACCATCATCCCGCTCAGGGCGAATAGCCCCACCGTCGCGGCCACGACGAGGCTGACCACGACGGCCGGCGGGAAGAAGGGCAGCGGGCTGCGCGCCAGCGCCGGTTGGGTGCGCAGGGCAAACACCGAGGCCGCGATGACGATGGCGAACGCCGCCAGCGCCAGCATCGGGACGGTGATGAAGCCGAACAGGTTGAGGTAGTCCGTGGAGCACGGCACGCCGATCACGCAGGCTTCCAGCGCAGCGATGGCCGGCACCTTCTGGAGCAGGATGTGATAAGTCGAGGCCAGCGCGCCGGGGATGGCCAAGCAGAGCGCGTATTTGGGCGTGTTGAGGTCGCGCCAGATCAGGCCGGCGGCCAGCAGCACAGCCAGCGGATACATGGCGATCCGCTGATACCAGCACCACAGGCAAGGGATCCAGCCGAGCACCTCGCTCATGTAGAGGCTGCCAGCGGTCGCCACCCAGGCAGCGAGCAGCGCGACGTACATGCCGGCGCGGGCCA
>JAGHYX010000082.1 GCA_017743375.1 Chloroflexota bacterium | reverse complement strand
GAGCGCCCGCTGCTGGCCGACGGCGCGATGGGCACCATGCTCTACGCGCGCGGCTTCGACTTCAGCGTGTGCTACGACGCCCTCAACTTGTCGCATCCAGAGGTCGTGCTGGACATCCATCGCCAGTATGCCGCCGCCGGCGCGGAGGTCCTGGAGACCAACACCTTCGGCGCGAACGCCGTCCGGCTGGCCAACTGGAATCTCGAGGGATCGGTCGCGGCGATCGCCGCGCGCGGGGTGGCGCTGGCCCGCCAAGGCGCACGCGAGGCCGGACGCGATGCCTACATCGCCGGCGCGGTCGGGCCGCTGGGGGTCAACCTCGCCCCGCTGGGCAGCCTGAGCGCCGACCAGGCGTATGCCGTCTTCCGCGAGCAGATCACCGCCCTGGCCGAGGCTGGCGCCGACCTGCTGATCTTCGAGACGTTCTCCGACCTGGCCGAGATCGCCATCGCGCTGCGCGCAGCGCGCGATGTCTGTGACCTGCCGATCGTCGCGCTGATGACCTTTAACCGCGACCAGCGCACCCTGCTGGGCATCACGCCACAGCAAGCCGCGCATGCGCTGATCGCGCATCGGCCAGCTTTGATCGGCGCGAACTGCTCCACCGGCCCGCGCGGCGTGCTGGAAGTGGTCCAAGGGATGGCCGACGTCCTCGCCGGTGATGCGGAGGGGCCGGCGCTGGCTGCCGTGCCCAACGCCGGCTTTCCGGAGGCGCGCGGCGCGCGGCTGTTCTATCCCGCGACGCCCGATTACTTTGCCGACTATGCGCGCCGCTTCGTCCAAGCCGGCGCGCGCCTGGTGGGCGGCTGCTGCGGCACGACGCCCGCCCACATCCGCGCCATGCGCGCTGCGCTGGATGCGTTGGCCCAGTCAGCAGCGAAGCACGTCCATGCCGCGGTCACCCGCCGGGCGGAGCGCCAATCCCCACCATTAGATGACACGCGCTTCCCCACGACGCTGGCCCAGGCATTGGCCGAAGGGGAATTCGTGGTGACGGTCGAGGTGGAGCCGCCCAAAGGCGCCGACACGGCCGAGGTGGAGGAGACGGCGCGGATGCTGAAGGAAGCCGGCGCGACCGTGCTCGACATCTCCGATATGCCAATGGCGCGCATGCGCATGACCGGCCTGGCCGCGGCGTATCGCGTGCAAGCCGGCGCGGATATCGAGACCGTGTTGCACTTCCCCGTGCGCGGGCGCAACCTGCTGCGCATCCAGGGCGACCTGCTGGCTGCCCACGCGCTCGGCATCCGCAACGTCTTCGTCACCATGGGCGACCCGACGCGCATCGGCGACTATCCACAGGCCAACGACAGCCACGACATCGTGCCCACTGGCCTGGTGCAGATGATCAAGGAGCGCCTGAACACCGGCCAAGACGGCCTGGGCCAGCCGATCGGCCGGCCATGCGCCTTCTTCGTCGGCGTCGCGGCCAACCTCACCCCGGAAGATTTCGAGAAAGAAGCGAAACTGCTCAAGAAGAAGATCGACTCCGGCGCGGACTTCGCGCTCACCCAGCCGGTCTTTGACCCCCAGCTCGCGCGGGCGTTCCTCGATTATTATCGGCAGACGTGCGGTCCGCTCACCCTGCCGATCCTGGTGGGCATCCTGCCGCTGGCCAGCGTCGGCCACGCCCAGTTCCTGCGCAACGAGGTGCCCGGCATGGTCGTGCCGGATCAGATCATCCAGCGCCTGAGCAGCGTCGGCAATAAGACGCGCACAGAAGGGATGCGCATCGCCCTGGAGACGCTGGAGGCGCTGCGCGATGTGGTGCAGGGGGCTTACTTCATCCCTGCCTTCGGGCGCTACGACATCATCGCCAGGCTGATCGAGCAGGTGCGGGCCAGTCAAGGCACGCACACTACGGCTCGCCGTTGACCAGCGCGCGGGCCAGGCGGTTGTGCTGCTCCAGAAGCGGGCCGAGGTCTACGGTCGTGAGCTGGCCTTCGCGGACGACCACGCGCCCGTTGATGACGCTGTAGGCCACATTCACCGGCGCGCAGAACACCAGCGCAGCCACCGGATCGTGCAGGCCGCCGGCAAAGGCGAGCTGGTCCAGGCGAAAGGCGACGAAGTCCGCGGCCATGCCCGGCGCGAGCGCGCCGATGTCGTCGCGGCCCAGCACGCGCGCCCCGCCGATGGTGGCCAGCTCCAGCGCCTGGCGCGCGGTCATCGCGTCCGGGCCGTAGCCGACCCGCTGCAGCAGCATGGCAGTCCGCGCTTCGTTCAACAGATGGCCGGCGTCGTTAGACGCTGACCCGTCCACGCCCAGCCCCACCGGCACGCCATGTGCGCGCATCTTGCGCACCGGCGCGATCCCCGATGCCAGCCGCATGTTGGAGCACGGGCAATGCGCCACGCCGGTGCCGGTGCGCCCGAAGAGGGCGATGCCGGCGTCATCCAGCTTCACGCAGTGCGCGTGCCAGACATCCGCGCCGACCCAGCTCAGGTCCTCGGCATACTCCGCCGGCGTCATCCCAAATTGGGCGCGGCTATAGGCCACGTCGTTGTCGTTCTCGGCCAGGTGGGTGTGGAGGGAGACACCGTATGCGCGCGCCAGCCGCGCCGACTCGCGCATCAGGTCGCGGCTGACCGAGAACGGCGAGCAAGGGGCGACCGCGATGCGCAACATGGCGTAGCGCGAGGGATCGTGATACGTCTCGATCAATCGCTGGGTGTCCTTGAGGATCGCGTCTTCTGCTTCGACGACGCTATCGGGCGGCAATCCGCCCTGGCTCTCGCCCACGCTCATCGCGCCGCGGCTGGCGTGGAAGCGCATCCCCATCTCCAGCGCGGCCTCGATGCTGTGGTCCAGCCGGCAGCCATTCGGGAAGATGTACAGGTGGTCGCTGGTGGTGGTGCAGCCGGAGAGCAGCAGCTCGGCCATTGCGGTCTTGGTCGAGACCGCGATCATCTCCGGGGTCAGGCGCGCCCAAATCGGATACAGCGCACGCAGCCAGCCGAATAGCTCGGCGTCCTGGGCCGCCGGCAGGGCGCGGGTGAGCGTTTGGTACATGTGGTGGTGGGTGTTGATCAGCCCCGGCAGGACGATGTGCCCCGTCAGGTCGAGCACCTCATCTGCCGTGCTGGGCAGCGCCTCGGTTGAACCCACAGCGACGATTCGGTTGTCCTCGATGTATAGGCTGCCGCGCGCAATCTCGCGGCGCTCAGCGTCCATGGTCACCAACACGTCGGCGTTCTTCACGAGCATCGTCTTGGCCATCGCCTCTCCGGTTTGTCTAATCTTTGTCCAGGGTTTGTCTAGCCTTGCGTTAGAATCGTGGTTAGGAGCGGGTTGACATCACAGCACATCGCACCAGCGAAGGGTCGAGTTTGGGTCGTGCGTTCTTGGGTGGTTATTGCGTGATCGGTGTGTTCATCATCCCAGCACATCATCACCCGCTCCTCCCCACCTAATCAAGCCTGGGCCGGTGAAGCAAGGCATGGAAGACGCCGCTATTCTTGCCTCTGGAGCGGTATACGCCTCTGATTGGACAAAAGACCGGCCACGCGCAGGCATCAAGGATGAGCCTTGCTCAAGGGCGCTGGTCAATCGGCACGTAATGGACGTTGAGGGGGCCGATATATTCGGACTGCGGTCGGATGAGCACGTTGTCCTTGTATTGCTCGATGACGTGCGCCGACCAGCCGGCGATGCGCGCGCAGGCGAACATGGGCGTGAACAGGTCTATGGGGATGCCGGCGTAATAGAGCATTGACGCGCTGTAGAAATCCACGTTCGGATATAGCTCGCGGTGGCGCTGCACAGCCTCCACCACCCGTCGAGAGATCTCGTAATACTTTGGCTGCCCGACCTTATCCCCCAGCTTCTTCGCCCATTTATCCAGATGCAGCGAGCGGGGATCAACGTGTTTGTAGATGCGGTGACCGAAGCCCATGATCTTTCGCTTGGCTGCGAACATGGCGTCAATGTAAGCGTCCACGCGCTCCGGCTCACCGATCTCGATCAACATGCGCATCGTCGCTTCGTTGGCTCCGCCATGCAGCGGGCCCTTGAGCGAGGCGAACGCGCTGGAGATGGCCGAGTGCAGATCGGCCTGCGTGCTGGCCACGACGCGCGCGGTGAACGTGCTGGCGTTCATGCCGTGGTCGGCCAGCAGAATGAAATACATATTGATGGCCTGTACGAAGTCCGGGTCGAGTTCGACCCCCAACATGTAGAGGGTGTTCGCGGCATGGCTCAGGCGCGGGTTCGGCGCGATTGGTTGCTTGCCCTCGCGCAGCCGCTGATAGGCGGCGCACAGCGTGGGGAGCTGGGCGATCAGGCGCACCGCCTTGCGTTGGGTGGCTTCGATGCTGATGTCCTCGATCTCAGGGTCGTAGAACGATAGCGCCGAAACGGCCACCCGCAGCGCTTCCATCGGCACGGAATCGCGGGGCAAGCTGCGCAACAGGTCATACAGCGGAGCGGGCAACCAGCGATTGGCCACTAAGCGCGCGTTGAAGTCGGCCAATTCCGACCGGTTGGGCAGGTGGCCGTTGAGGAGCAGGAAGGCCACCTCTTCATAGCTGGCCTGTTCCGCCAGCTCATGGATGTTGATGCCGCGATAGAGAAGGGTGCTGTTTGGGCCGTCCACGGCGCTGATCTCGGTCTGCACGGCGACGATGCCATCCAGACCTTTCACAAAGGGCGGCTTAGTCACGGCCGGACCGCTGCCGGTCGAGTTTGTAAGAGAAGATGTCGTCATCTGCTTCGGCTCCTCACTTTGATGATATTGCGCTCTCGAGCGACCCAGTCGCCTCAAAGACAGAGAAATGTACCGCGATAAAGTCTATCAGAAGCGCGCAAAAGTGGAGGGACGTTCACCCACGAGCGCCCGAAGCACGCGCTCGCTTCCTGTCGCGCCGGCGCAACGAAGGGTCTCAGCGGTCGGCCTTCGCCGAGGCCGCACGGTGTTCACACGGTAGCACTTCTCGGTTGGGCAGGCGCGCGCTGCGCCCAAGATGACACAGGGGAGCCCCTATCAGCTCCCCTTAGTTCGGCAGGCGCGACTTTGGACGGCGCGCATGGCAATCCTTGACTCTGCACAAGGACAGACCCGCCCCTTGTCATGAACGCGCCCTGCCCAGCGAGAAAAGTTGTGGGATACTCACTAGCGCGGTTCAATCGACAAGCGAATCGCGGTTCGCTCAGCGCCGTCGATCACCACGTCCGAGAACGACGGAATGACGACGACGTCAATGCCATCGAGCTGAAGATAGCCGCGCGCGATCGCAGCCGCTTTCATCGCCTGATTCACCGCACCGGCGCCGATGGCTTGCACGTCCACCCGCCCGCGTTCGCGGATAATGCCTGCGATGGCGCCGGCCACCGCAGTGGAACGAGATTGCGCCGAGACCTTGATGACGCTCGTCTGCTCTCGACCTGGAACCGCTCCTGGTTGGTGATTTGTGTTGTTCAACGCTTCCATGTAGAGCATTTTGCACATGCTTTTGAGACAAACATGAGACAAACCTTAGACAAGGCTATATACTCAGATGGGGACATGTGCAGGCTGACGCTTGCGCATGGGGAGATGGCTTATCGCCGCGTTGGCCCCGCCGCTGCGCCGGCTTTGCTCTTTATCCACGGGTGGGGCGGCTCTTCGCGCTACTGGCTGCCGGCCATGACAGCGCTTGCCGATGGGTTTTGCTGCTACGCGCTCGACCTGCCCGGCTTCGGCCACTCGCCGCCGTTGGCCGCGGACGACGGCGCAGACCAAGCGGCCCACTCACACCGCGGCCTGGCGAACATCGTCGCTGCGTTTCTGGACACGCAAGGCGTTGAAACGTGCGATGTGATCGGCCATAGCTATGGGTCCGGGGTGGCCATCGCGCTGGCTGCCGCACAGCCGCACCGCATCCGCCGCTTGGTCATCAGCAACTTCAGCACCTTTCGTGACGAGCACGAGCGCCGCCTGATCGACCTCATGCACATGGTCACCGGTTTGATGGTGATGGCGCGCCGGCTGCCGCTGGCCAAAGGCGAAGCGTTCGCCAGGCTGCTGGGCCAGCGCTACTTCTACCGCCCGCCGAGCGACCCGCAGGTCTTGCGCCAGGGCTGGGAGGACTTCATGCGGATGGACGCGCGCACTGCTGCGCTCACCGTCAAGGCCTCGCTGAGCTGGGAGACCCCGCGTGCGTTAACGCGGTTGCCCATGCCCGTGCTGTTCATCCACTGTCGCAATGACCAGATCATGCCCCCGCGCAATGCCGAATACACAGCAAACCTCGCGCCGCATGGCCGGCTGGTCTGGATTGACGGCTGTGGCCATCTGCCAATGGTTGAGAAGACAGCAGAATTCGTACAAATCGTTAAGGAATTCCTGACCGATGAACGGTGAACTCCTCATCCCTCTCGAAGCGACCACGCTGGCGTTCGAGGAAGCTGCCTTAAAGCTGCATCCCGACGACGACGTGGCGATCGCTAAGCTAACGCTAGCAGCCGGCACGACGCTGCGCGATGTGCCAGGCGCAGATTGCCCCGTCCGCACCGCTCAGGCGATCCCCGTCGGGCACAAGTTCGCACTCCGCCCGCTCGCGCCAGGCCAGCCAATTCGGCGCTATGGGCAGGTGATCGGCTTTGCCCGCCAGGCCATCCAAGCCGGCGACCACGTGCACGTGCACAACTGCGGCGTGGCCGATTTTGAGCGCGACTACGCTTTCGGCGTTGACGTGAAGCCGGTGAGCGTGTTACCCGTCGCCCAGCGACGCACCTTCATGGGCTACCCGCGACCGGACGGCCGTGCGGGCACGCGCAACTACGTCGCGGTGATTAGCACGGTCAACTGCTCGGCCCACGTGGTGCGCGCGATCGCCCGCGCCTTCACCAAAGAGACGCTGGCGGATTTCCCCAACGTGGACGGCGTGATCGCCATCGCCCATGGGCTGGGGTGTGCCGTGCGGGTCGGCAGCGAAGACTACGTGCTGCTACAGCGCGTGCTGGCCGGCATGGCCAATCACCCCAACGTCGGGGGCTACGTCCTCGTCGGGCTGGGCTGCGAGGTGAACCAGATCAACGACCTGGTGGACAATTACCGGCTGCGGGCCAACGGCGAAGCCCAGCCAAACACTCCTCCCCTCGCGCTCACCATCCAGGAGACAGGCGGCACGCGCAAGACCATCGAAGCCGGCATCGCGGCGGTGCGTGCGCTGCTGCCGGCGGTCAACGCAGTTGCTCGGCAACCCACGCCACTCAGCGCGCTGACCGTAGCGTTACAGTGCGGCGGCAGCGATAGCTGGAGCGGCGTGACGGCCAACCCGGTGTTGGGCATGGTCAGCGACATGCTCGTGCAACAGGGCGGCAGCGTCGTGCTGGCCGAGACGCCCGAGATCTACGGCGCGGAGCATTTGCTCACCCGGCGGGCCATCAGCCGAGAAGTGGGCGAGAAGCTGATTCAAAAGGTGCGCTGGTGGGAACAGCACACCGCCAAACACGGCATCGAGATCGACAACAACCCTTCATACGGCAACAAGGTGGGCGGCTTGACCACCATCTTCGAGAAATCGCTCGGAGCAGTGGCCAAGGCCGGCACGTCCCCGCTTGTGGATGTGGTGGACTACGCCGAGCCGGTCACCCGCCCGGGCTTTACCTTTATGGATTCACCCGGCTACGATCCGGTCAGCGTGACCGGCCAGGTTGCCGGCGGATGCAACCTGGTGGTGTTCACCACAGGACGCGGGTCATGCTTTGGCTTTAAGCCCGCGCCCAGCATCAAGGTGGCCAGCAACAGCGCCACGTATTGGCGCATGGAAGAGGATATGGACATCAACGCCGGCAAGGTGCTGGAGGGCATACCGATGCAAGCCGTCGCCGATGAGCTAATGGATTACGTGATCGCGGTCGCGTCGGGACAACAGAGCAAGAGCGAGGCGCTACAGATTGGCGAAGAGGAGTTCCAGCCCTGGAATTTGGGCGGCATCTTGTGAACAAAAACGGGGGCTTCTGGTCAAGAAGCCCCCGATTCGCGCGTGGGTGACTTATCCAGGCTAGGACTTGTTGCCCTGTGCCGGCGCGCCCTTGGCCGCCTCGGTGCTGCGCAGCAGCGCCTCGGTGCTCTTCATCAGCGCTTCGCTGTTCTTCATGGCGACCTCAGCGGACTTCCGGCTGAGCTCGGCCATTTGGACGGCAACGCGCGAATTGTGCTCAACCTCCGTCAGCAAGCGCAACAACGCGCCGATCGCCAGCAGCGGCACACCATTGGCCAGCCCGATCAACACTGGCCCCCAACCAATCAGGTTAAATCCTTGGTTGTAGCCGGGCCAGAAGTTGCCCGTGAGCAGCACCAGGCCGATGATCAGACCGACTGCCAGGATAACGGCGCCCACGACCATGAGAACCATCCCCAGAACTTTGAACCCTCCATACTTCTGTGGCACGTCCATAGGCATAACCTCACTTTTGGGCCCTCGGAGGGAGCCTGGGGTTAATTGCCCGATCCGAAGGGCAGCGGGATTCTCTGAGAACCAGGCGCGGGCGGGAAGCGCAGCGCAAGCTCGGCGTTCACGCTGGACAGCGACGGCCCGAACTGCTTCACCAAGTCGTTGACTATGCTGAACTCCGGATAGGTGTTGAGCGCGACAACGACCTCCGAGGTGTTCTTCAGGCAGTCCTGATTGCACACCAAGTTAGGTAGTGGCTTGTCGTTGAGGGCCAGCGCCATCCCATCGCCCTCGCTGCGCACGGAGATGTGCTGGATGCCCCTATCCATTAGCAGGCGCACAAAGCCGGGGTCGAGCTTAAGCAGCGTCAGGTCCAACCCAAACAACTGCTCCAGCTCTGACACCGAGATGCCGGCCACCGATGGCACACCTTTCATGTCGTAATCCACCACCAAGCGCACCAGCACCGAGTCATCACCTGGCTTAGCGCTCGGCGCAGGCGATGTGGCCTTCGGATCGCGCAGCGGGATCTCCGGTGCGCCGTTGCTTGGCACGCGGATAACGAGACCCAACCCGAGGCTGCGCGCCAGCGGCAGGAAGCGCTTGGCCAGCGACGCATACCCTTCAAACCCAGGCGCAAAGATGCCCGTGACCGTCTCGGCGACGTCGCCAATCGTAGAAATGGACTCATCGCTCAGCCGAATCGAGGGCAGTTGCTTGCCATTGGCATAGATAAATGCACCCTTGCCATGGAAGGCAAGTTCGATGTGCTGAACGCCTGTGCTCTTCAGGTAGTCCACCCAATCTTTGCCAACCGAGTATTGCGAGAGATCGACGAGGCCAAAGGTCAGCGTTCGCACCGCATCGGGGCTAAGGCCTGCGATGGATGGCGTGCCGTTGTCGTCGAGGGCGACTTCGACGCGCGGAAGCGCTAGGTAGAAGTCGCCACTCCTATCCACCTCCGCAGCAGGCGCGCCACACGCAGCAAGTGCAAGGCCTAACGCTGGAACGAAGAACGAAATACGCTTTGTCAGTTTCATGGGCGATTCCCTCCAAAAAGAGTTTCTGTTTTGCTGACCAGCCGCTCCTTCAGCGCATCACGGCTTGGTATATGTGTTGTACATGCGCTTTGGCAATTGCGCAAATCGCCGATCGAGCGCATGCACATACCGACCTCACAAGTGCTTATACGCCGCTCAGGTTAAGCCTGTGTAGTGTGCCTGCGCGCGATGTGACCGCCGTCAGCAGCTCAACTCCATCCCAGCTTCCCTCGGCGCTGATCGGCACGAAGCGCGCGAATAGCTCTTCGGCATACCATCCCTCCGCGCGCGTGCGGCGGATGGCTTCCGCGTGGGCAATTGCACGATAAGCATACGCATGCGCAGCCGCTGCATCTCGCCATAGGCTGAACGTCGCTTGGCGAACAATCGGCACCTCGCCAATGCCGATGGCGAACAATAGCCCTGGCGCGTTATCCAGCGCGCGCTCGGTGGCGTGCGCGTGCGACCAGAATCTCAGCAGCGCTCGCCAGCGGATCGTCGCGCGCGTCAATATCGCCAGCGGCCCATCAGTGTCTGTTTCTACGTCTTGTGGGATAAAGGGGTTGACCCCTGACCATAAGCCATGCGCGCGAATGGGGCACATATACAGCGTCCATGTCTCGTCGGCGCGCCGGCGAAAACGCCGCATCACCGGCGACAGCGCATGGAACCCGCGCGCCGCCTCGAGCGATGGCCATGTGGTGAGCAATGCATAGCGGCTGAAATCAGGCTGTGGGCCGAAACCATGTCCACTGCCGAGCAGCTTCCAAAAACGCAGCTCGGGCGTGCGCCGCAGCGCCGGCCGCGCAAACGCCATCTGCGTCAGCATCCAGACGCGCATGATCCCGCTGAAGCGCAGCAGGGTGAGGGAGACGACCACGCCGTGCAATATATACAGCCAAGTTGGGGGTGGCAAATAAAAACGCCGGCGAGAGTGCAAACTCTCGCCGGCGCGCTGCGCTCATCCAGCGCCTATGGAGACGGCCTTCGTACGATAGGGATGTACACCATGGCCGGCTTGCGCACGATCGGCATGAAGGCCTTGTACTCGATGCGCGCGCTCACCGGTGCACTACTCACCTGTGGAGCGTTGCTCGCGCCCGCTTGCGCGACGTTGTTCACCAGGCTGCCCAGCGTGCCCGTCGCCTGGGCCACGATCTGCACGCTGACGCTCTGGCCAACCGAGAGATCGCCCAACGTGCAAGTGACCACGCCGCCGCTGTGCGCGCAGCCACCGCTGGCGGACAGGAAGCTCAGGGCGCTGCTCAGCGCATCGGTGATGATGACGTTGGTTGCTGTGGCTGTGCCCGTGTTGGTCACTGTGATCGTGTAGGTCACCAGACCATAGTGCCGGATTGTGCTGCCGACGCCGAGCGTGTAAGTCTGCTGCTTGGTGATCGTCAGCGTCGTCGTGCTCGCCTGTACTTGCACCGTCACGCCGGCCTGGTTGTCCCCGCCGCCCAGGTCATCAACAGCGGAGGTGACCACCGCGCTGTTCGTCATCACCCCAAAGCTCGGCGCGGTCGCCGTATACACCATCGTCACGACCCCGCCCGCG
>JAGHYX010000081.1 GCA_017743375.1 Chloroflexota bacterium | reverse complement strand
GAGGCCGAGCGAGAACGCGCCGAGCGCCTGGCCGCAAAGCTGCGCGCCGCCGGCATTGACCCAGACGCCTGACCACACCCTAGCTGCGCTCACAGGGTGCATTCACAGCTAACTCTGGGTGGACGACGGCACCGCCGTCGCCTACCCTGCGTTCTGCGAATGCACTTCGACATCGCAGCGCGTTATAGTTACCTTTGACTGAGCGATGCAGCCCGAGACAGATGCCTACTTTCGCTGCGGCCATGCGCAGATCACGCTGCTCAGCGACGGCGTCGCATACTGGGACGGCGGCGGCGCGTTTGGGCTGGTGCCGCGCACGCGCTGGACGAAGCTCCTGCCGCCCGATGAGCTTAACCGCATCCCACAGGCGCTGCGCTGCGTGCTGATCGAGGCCGACGGCAAGCGCGTGCTGGTGGACTGCGGGGTTGGCGACAAGCCCAACGAGGTGATCGCCACGCAATACGAAGTGCGCCGGCCAAACGGCACGCTAATGGACGACCTGGCCCGCCGCGGCCTGACCCCAGAGGCGATTGACATCGTGATCCTGACCCACCTGCACGGCGACCACTGCGGCTGGGCCACGTCGTTGAACGGCGGCGTGCCTGTGCCCACCTTCCCCCGTGCGCGCTACTACGTGCAAGGCCAGGAATACGAGGATGCCACGCACCCCAACGAGCGCACGCGCAACACCTACTTCGCCGAGAACTTCGTGCCCTTGGCGCAGGCGGGGGTACTAACATTGCTGGACGGCGAGGCGCAGATCACGCCCTCCGTGCGGGTCGTCCCCACGCCCGGCCATACTGCCGGCCACCAGAGCGTGATCGTCTGGCCGGCAGACGCCGCGTCGCCGGTCTTCCTGATCGGCGACCTCGCCCCGTTCATGATCCACTTCGAGCGGCTGGCGTGGGTGACCGCCTACGACGTGTTGCCGCTGGTCACCATCGAGACCAAGCGCGCCTGGCAGCGCTGGGCGTATGACCACCATGCGCTGCTGATCTCATGCCACGATACCCAGCAGCCTGTGGGCCGGCTGAGCCGCAACGAGAAGGGCTTGTTCTCCGTCGTCGCACCAGAGGAGGCGCACGCCGGATGAACAAGCGCTGGCATCTGCTGGCGCTGTGCGTCCTCTTGGCGGCGTGCAGCGTGCTACAGCCGCGCCGGGTGCTGATCGCCTGGCACGCGCTCAGCGGCGCGCAGGAGCGGGCCTTCCTCGATCTGGTTGACCGCTGGAATCGCGCCAACCCTGCCGGTGCCTTCATCGTGCCGGAGCGTCACTCGCCGGATGCGCTCCACCGTGCGATGCTGGGCGGCCCACGCCCGGCGCTAGCGCTGGTCGAGCCGGCGCAGGCCGCGCTGTATGCCCAGCGCGACCTACTTGCAACGCTCGAACGCTTCATCGAGGACGCTAGCCCGGAGGTTGGCTGGCAGTCCGCCGATCGCGTTGACCTCTTTCCCTTCGTGTTTCAGGCCGGCCTGCGCCCGGACGGACGGTTGATCGGGCTGCCCTTCGGCGGCGACATGGGCCTGGTCTTGGCCAACCGCACCTTGCTTGGAGAGGCGCAGATGCCCCAGACCTGGGAGGCATTCGACGCCCTGTGCGACAAGGTGACCGATCAGCCCCTCGGCACGTTCTGTTTTGGCTTTGACCTCAACGATGGCCGTGCGCTTGAAGATTGGTTGCGCGCGCGCGGTGCGCCGATCTACGACCCATCCACCCACCAGCCCGCCCTGGCGAGCGCCGGCGTCGGCGCGGCGATCGCCGCGCTGGCGAAGTATCTCGACGCTGGACAGGCCTATCGCATCAGCACAGCGGCGCGCAGCCGGGATGACTTCGCCGCCGGGCGCGCGCTCTTCCTCTTCGTCAACAGCCGTGACCTGCCGGCCATCCAGGAGCTGGTGAGCGAGAGGGGGAACTTCCCGCTTGACCTCGGCACGTTGCCCGCGCCGGCTGATCGCCCAGCTGCTCTGCTGAGCGCGCCGCTCTGGGTCATTCCAAAGGGTGCGCCGCAGGATGTGCGCGACGCCTGGTTGTTCATTCGTTGGCTGCTGGCGACGGAGCAGACCGCGGAATGGGCGATCCGAACGCACGCGCTGCCGGCGCGCGTCTCCGCCCTGGCCCGCACGCCGCTCGACATCCAGCAGCCGCTGGACGCGCTGCGCGTCAAACTCATCTCGCAGGTGGCACCTCGCGCGCAAGCGCTGCCCCTGTTGGCCGGCTGGCCGTGCGTCCACGATGAGTTGGTCATCGCTGTTCGGCAGATCATCGAGCTGGGACAGCCGGCCACGGCGGCGCTGGCGACGGCCCAGGCAAACGCCCAGCGCTCCGCCGACGCGCCCTGCGAGCGCGAAGGCTGACGCCACTTGCGAGAACGCTTTGGCTAACGGACAATAAATCCACGATGAACGTTGTCGTCTTTACTGGTGGCGTTGGCGGAGCGAAGCTGGCCGATGGCCTGGCGCGCGCTTTGGACGCCGATGCCTCCCTCACCATCATCGTCAACACCGCCGATGATTTTGAGCTATACGGGTTGCACATCTCGCCGGACCTGGACACGGTGATGTATACGCTGGCCGGCATCGCTAACCCGACGACCGGCTGGGGGATTCAGGGCGACACTTTTCAGAACTTCGAGATGCTGGAGCGATACGGCGTCGCCCCATGGTTTCGCATCGGCGACCGCGATATGGCCACCCACCTGCTGCGCACGCAGATGCTCCGCAGCGGCGCCACGCTCAGCCAAGTGACGCACACTCTGGCCAGCCGACTAGGGGTCAAGCCGCGCATCCTGCCGATGACCAATGACCGGGTGCGCACCGTGGTAGATACCGACGAGGGGCTATATGCCTTCCAAGAGTACTTCGTCAAGCTGCGCTGGCAGCCCGAGGTGCGCGGCCTGATCTACGAGGGAGCGGAGGAAGCGGAGCCGCAGCCCGAGGCGCTGCGCGCCATCGAAACCGCCGACACGATCATCATCGCCCCTTCCAACCTTTACCTCAGCATTGACCCCATCCTCGCCATCCCGGGCATGCGCGATGCACTGCTCAATGCCAGCGCGCCAGTCATCGCCGTCACGCCGATCATCGGCGGCGAGGCCGTCAAAGGACCAGCCGCCAAGTTGATGCGCGAGCTGGGCGTCGAGTCCTCTGCCGTTGCAGTGGCCAAGCATTACGCCGACTTTCTGAACGGTTTTGTCTTGGACGAACGCGACGCCCACCTGGAGCCGCACGTGGCGGCGCTGGGGATAGGCGTGCTGACCACCGACACGCTGATGCACGATGCGGATAGTCGCGCGCGCTTGGCGTGTGAGGTGATAGGCTTCGCTGACCGGCTACGCCCAGAGCGCCTGGGCGGCTGTAGGCTGGGCCGGCCCGCCGACGAGCAGGCGGGGACGCCCCGGCGACCTGCCAGCCTCGATCACTCGCCCAAGCTGTGAGCGCTGAGCAATTCCTCGTCACAGCCCTCATCCCGGTCAAGCCACTGGCAAACGTGAAATCGCGCCTGAGCAGCCGCCTGGACCTCTCGCGCAGGATCGCGCTGACTCACGATTCGTTGCGGCACGTGATCCATGCGCTGAAGGCTGTGCCCCAAGTCAATCCCATCGTGATCATCAGCCGCGACCTACAGGTGGCGGATTGGGCAAGGGAGTGGGGTGTGGCGCATCTGCGTGAGCGTGGGCGCAGCCTAAACGCTGCGCTGCGCGAGGCGCGCGCGCAATACGCCCATGCGCCGGCCATCCTGGTCATTCCGTCCGACCTGGTCGCCCTGAGCGCGGCTGACGTGCGGGGGATGCTCGCGCTGGCCGCCGATAGCGACCGCTGCGTGGTGATCGCGCCGGATCGCCACGGCCAGGGCACGAACGCGCTGCTGCTTCGCCCACCGGACGTGATTGACTTCCAGTTCGGCCCGCGCAGCGCGGAGATGCACATGCGGCGCGCGCTGGACGCAGGGGTGCAACCGCGCTGGTTCCGATCCGACTCGATCTGCCTCGACCTCGACTCGCCAGAAGACCTGGCGCTCTACCTGGACCAGTGGTAGGGCAGCGGAGGAGCGATGATCTACACCGGCTATGTAGATTTCTGGTTTCGCCATCTCCCGCTGCCGGAGCGAGTGGCGCGCTTCGCCGAGCTGGGCATCCATCACCTGGACGTCTGGGCTTGGCGAAGCAAGGGCGCGCTGATGGATGAATTGGCCGCGGCCTGCCGCGCTGCGGGCAGCGTGATTAATTCCACCTTCGATGAAGCCGCTGGCTCGCTCACCGACGCGCTTGACCATCCCCTGTGCTTGGACGCCTGGGCCGAATCGTTAGAGCGCGCCCAGCGCTGGGGCGTGCTTCACCTGTTCATGTTCAGCGAGCAGATCAACCCGCTCCCCGCCGATGGACGAAGGCGGCCCGGTTTCATCCAGGGGTGGGTGAAGCCGCCCAGCCGCGACTACACGCCGGCGCAGAAGTTTGCCAACTTGCTGGAGGGCGCGGCGCGCGTGATGGAGCTGGTGAGCAAGACCAGCGTCGTCGTGTGGTTCGAGGCGCTGAACACTTATCACTTGCACGGCGGCGTGACGGTGCACACGCACGAGCTGGCCGCCGAGGTGGTGCGGCGGATCGCGCATCCCCAGCTCCGGCTGGCCTTTGACTGCTATCACCAGCAGCGCACTGCCGGCAACCTAATCCAGGGGCTACACGACTGCTGGGGGCTCTACGACAGCGTGCACATCGCCGACGTGCCGACGCGCCAGGAGCCGGGGACCGGCGAGATCAACTTCGCCAACATCGCGCAGACGCTCAGGGCGCTGGGCTTTGCGGGGAAGATAGGGCTGGAGTTTTATCCCTCTGTCGGCGAGGCAGAGGCGCTGGCCGCCGTCCGCGCGCTGTTCGGGTGAAGCACAGGGCAGCGCCTCGGAGAGCGCAGCCGCATGAGCGCTCCGCCCCGCTCGGCAGGAGGGAACCAGCGCAGCGTTCTTCATCATCCAAGCCTAACCCTAGTTGTAGGCGGCGAGCGGCTCGCCAATTAATGGTGGCCACCGTCTAAC
Source organism: Chloroflexota bacterium (assembly GCA_017743375.1). Lineage (GTDB taxonomy): Bacteria > Chloroflexota > Anaerolineae > J036 > Brachytrichaceae > JAAFGM01. The sequence continues at coordinate 6,012 of JAGHYX010000081.1, read as the reverse complement.
AGCGTGACTTTTGGCGCAGCGACGCTGCGCCCTATCACGTTGTGACAGCGCGCTGGTAGCTTTCCAGAGTGAGGGCGGTGGTGCGCGCCCAGGTAAAGCGCGCGGCGCGCGCCAACCCCCTCGCCCGCAGCGTGGCGCGCAGGTCGGAGTCGCTCAGCGCGCGCCAGAGCGCGTCGGCTAGGCCGGCGACGTCGGTCGGTGCGACGAGCAGGCCGGCGTCGCCGATCACCTCGGGCAGCGCCGCGGCGTTTGCGGCGACCACTGGCGTCCCGCAGGCCATGGCCTCCAGGGGCGGCAGGCCGAACCCTTCATAGAGCGAGGGATAGGCCACCACCGCGCAGGCGGCATACCACCATGGCAATGCCTCGGCGCTCACCCGCCCGATAAGGCGGATGCGCTCGCCGAGGCCCAGGGCGCGGATGCGCGCCAGGATGGGATCGTATTTCCAGGCCGGGCTGCCGCCGATGAATAAGGTGGCGGGCAGCTCGGGATGGTCGGCGCAGAGCTGGGCGAATGCCTCGATCAGGCGCGGCAGGTTCTTGCGCGGCTCCAGGCTGCCCAGGTAGAAGATGCTCGCTGCGCCAATGCCGTGCTCGGCGCGGAAGGCGGCGAGTGGCTCGGCAGGCGGCGGCCGGAAGCGCCGGTGGTCCACGCCCAGCGGCGTCACGTCAATCCGCTCGGCCGGCAGGCCAAAGTGGTGCATCAGCTCGCGCTTGGTCCACTCGCTAATCGCGATCACGCGCACGGCGCGCCGGCAGGACCAGCGGGTGAAGCGGTCGAGGTACCAGCGGCTGAACCAGCGATGGGCCTGAGGATGGGTGATGAAGCTGAGGTCGAAAACGGTAACCACAGTAGGACAGGGCGCGCGCAGCGGGGCGACGAATCCCAGGCCGTGGTATAGATTGGCACTCAGCCGCCGCAGCAGGCGGGGCGCCTCGCGCTGCTCGGCAAGGATGCGCGCGAGAGGCTGCTCGACCGAGCGGCGGGCTGGTTGGAGGGAGAAGTGCGCGGCTGGCTGCGGCGCCTCAGCAAGCGCCGTTGGGCTGACCAGGGCAGTGAAGCGCCAGTCCGGAGGAACGGGGCCGGCGGCCAGGCCGTGTAGCAGGTGCTTGACGTATTGGTGGATGCCGGCCTGGCGGTAGCCGGGCGTCCCGCTCAGCAAATAAGCGCCGAGGACGATGTGCATCGCGTGCGGACATCATAGATGAGCGCTGATTCGAGCGCCTCGTTGCCCCTAGCGGTGATTAGCCTTGCAGCGCGCCCATGCACCCTTGACAAGCGCGGACGTGCTGCTATACTCCCGCCCCGTTGGAAAAGTGAATATCGCCCAATAGCGCACTCTTATCCAGAGAGGCGGAGGGACCGGCCCTGAGAAGCCTCGGCAACCATCAGACGGTGCAAAAGTGAACCATCACAGCGCGCGTAAGGTGAGGTTCGCTTGCACAGGCTGATACGGTGCCAATTCCGGCAGCGCAAGACTGGAAGATGAGAGATGGCGCGGAGTGGTGTACAACGCTCGGTGCCCTCTTGTCCAAATGCGCAAGAGGGCGATCGCTTTTCCAGAGCTGGTGCGCGTCGCGCATGGCGCGCTGCCTGCTCGCTGCGTTGAACCATGCGCCACAACAAATCTGAGCAAGGAGAAGCTATCTAGATGTCCGAGCGTCAATTTCACCTCGATACCCAGCTTTTGCACGCAGGGGCGCGGCCCGATCCGGCGACAAACGCGCGGGCCGTGCCGATCTACCAGACCACGTCTTATCAGTTTCGTGACACCGATCACGCCGCCGACCTCTTCGGCTTGCGTGAGTTCGGCAACATCTACACCCGCATCATGAACCCCACCAACGACGTGGTGGAGCAGCGCCTGGCTGCGCTTGAGGGAGGCGTGGGGGCGCTGGTCACGTCGTCTGGCCAGGCCGCAGAGACGTTCGCCATCCTCAACCTGGCCCAGGCCGGCGATCATATCGTCAGCTCGGCCTCGCTCTACGGCGGCACATACAACCTGTTTCACTATACGCTGCCGAAGTTCGGGATTGAGGTCACGTTCGTCGACCCCAGCAACCCGGAGAACTTTCGCGCCGCGATCCGTCCGAACACCAAGGCGATCTATGGCGAGTCGGTCGGCAACCCGAAGCTGGACATCTTCCCGTTCGAGGAAGTGGCGGCGATTGCGCGCGAGCACAGCCTACCGCTGATCATTGACAACACGACGCCCACGCCTTACCTGTTGCGGCCCATTGAGTGGGGCGCTGACATCGTGGTGCATTCAACGACCAAGTACATCGGTGGCCATGGGCTGAGCATCGGCGGCGCGATCATAGACGCCGGCAAGTTCGACTGGGGCAACAGCCCACGCCACCGCGCCTACTTCAACACGCCCGACCCCAGCTATCACGGCTTGATCTACGCCCAGCTCGGTCCGGCTGCCTACATCCTCAAGGCGCGCCTGACTTTGCTGCGCGACATCGGCGCTTCGCAAAGTCCGTTTAACTCCTTCCTCAACCTCATCGGCCTGGAGACGCTGCATGTGCGCATGGAGCGCCACATCCACAATGCCAATATCATCGCCGAGTGGCTCTCTAAGCATCCCCATGTGGCCTGGGTCATCCATCCCAGCCTGCCGAGCCACCCGCAACACGAGAAGATCAAGCGCATGGCGCCAAAGGGGCTGACCGCGCTGATCGGCTTCGGCATCAAGGGTGGGCGCGAGGCAGGCCGGCAGTTCATCAACCATCTGAAGCTCTTCTCACACGTCGCCAACATCGGCGACGCCAAGTCGCTGGCCATCCACCCGGCCACCACCACGCACTCCCAGCTCACGCCGGAAGAGCAGCGCGCAACCGGCGTCACCGATGACTTCATCCGGCTGAGCATCGGCCTAGAGGATGTGCGTGACCTGATCTGGGACCTTGACCAGGCGCTGGAAGCGGCCGTTGCCGTGGTGAGCAATGGGCATAAAGTGAGCCTGTAGCAACCGTGCGGTTGGAGAGGTCGCTGATGGGTTTGGCCGCGGCGACCTCTCACCAAACAATCGCTCCGATGTTGGTCCAAACGCAGTACTTCCACTACGACGGCGAGATCAAACTACAGAGCGGCGCAACGCTTGGACCGCTCACGATCGCCTATGAGACCTACGGTCAGCTCAACGCTGATCGCAGCAACGCCATCCTGATCTGCCATGCGTGGAGTGGTGATGCCCACGTAGCTGGCCGGCACTCCCCCAACGATCCCAAACCCGGCTGGTGGGACGACGCCGTGGGGCCGGGCAAAGCGTTCGATACCGACCGCTACTTTATCGTGTGCTCCAACGTCATCGGCGGCTGCGGCGGCAGCACCGGCCCATCTTCGATCAACCCAAAGACCGGCCGGCCCTATGGGATGAGCTTTCCGATCGTCACGATCGCCGACATGGTGGAGGCGCAGCGCCTGCTGACGGATCACCTGGGCATCCCCCAATGGCTGAGCGTGGCCGGCGGCAGCATGGGCGGGATGCAAGCGCTGCAATGGACGGTCTCATACCCCCAGCGCGTCCGGAGCGCAATTGTGCTGGCGGCCACCGCTCGCCTCTCTCCGCAGACCATCGCCCTCAACGCCGTACCTCGCCAGGCCATCTACGCAGATCCCAACTGGAACAACGGCGACTACTACGGCAAGACGCCGCCGAACGCCGGCCTGGCCGTCGCACGGATGATCGGCCATATCACCTTCCTCAGCGATGCTTCGATGCGCGAGAAGTTTGGCCGCCGGCTGAGCAACGGCCAAAACGGCTACGCCTGGTGCTTCGAACCAGAGTTCGAGGTGGAGCGCTACTTAAACTATCGCGGCCAATCGTTCACCAAGCGCTTCGACGCCAACTCCTTCATTTACCTAAGCAAGGCGATGGACTACTTCGACCTCTCCTATGGGCTGCCGTCGCTCGCTGATGCCTTCCGCCACGTGACCGCTAAGTTCTTGGTGGTCAGCTATACCTCAGACTGGCTATACCCCTCATGGCAATCCAAGGAGCTGGTGCGTGCGCTGCTGCAGAATCACATAGACGTGACGTATGTTGAGATCGAGAGCGACTATGGCCATGATGCGTTTTTGCTGGAGGTTGATAAACTAGCCGCACTGACGCGCGACTTCCTCAAGCGTGTCGAGAATAGTCCGGCAGACGAGCACAGAGTCACGGCAGACTGGGAGCGGGCTGCTGAAGCCCCCGTGGCCAGAAGCTAGAAGACCTGCTCCTGTTGAACCAAAAAGGAGGTTTACAGTCATGTGTGTCCCCAAGTGTCAAGAGAAACTCGCGCAAGCCCTTGACCGCCGTAGTTTTTTGAAGGCCGCCGGTGGCGCAGCCGCTGTCGCTTCCACCGCCTTCCTGGCCACGCCGGTGAACGCCAAGGAAGAACTCTTTCGCCCCCTTGAGCTGCGCGTGCGACAGGTCATTGACCTGACCCACCCCTTGACGCCGGACTTTCCCACGTTCGGTGGCCAGCAGCAGTTGACGGTGAAGAATGTCTTCACCCTCAAAAAGGACGGCTACAACTTGAACGAGTGGCAGATCAACGAACACACCGGCACCCACATGGATGCGCCTTTCCACTTCTCGGACAAGGACACAGCCGACCTTATCCCGCCGGAGAACCTGGTCGGCCCGCTGGTGGTGGTGGACATCCGCGATAAGGCGGCCAAGGACCCCGACGCGCTATTGACCGAAGCCGATCTGCGCCGCTGGGAGCGCCGCTACGGCCGCATCCCGTTCGGCGCAATTGTGGCCATGTATAGCGGCTGGGATGAGTTCGTCAAGACGCCCAAGTTCCGCAACGTTGACGAGAAGAACGTGATGCACTTTCCCGGCTTTAGCCTAGATGCCGTGGAGTGGCTGCTGGCCAATCGCCAGGTCAAGGGCATCATGGTGGATACCCTCAGCCTCGATCACGGCCCGTCCCAGGATTTCGCCGTCCACTTCAAGTGGCTGCCCAGCAACCGTTGGGGCATCGAGTGCACGGCCAACCTGGGCAAACTGCCGCCGCGCGGCGCAGTCGCCGTGGTCGGTGGGCCGAAGGTCGCCGGCGCCACCGGCGGCCCCAGCCGATGCTTTGCGCTGCTGTAGCGCATTCCCCTGCCACTAAGCGTGTTTAAACCTGGGTGGGCGAAGGCACTGCCTTCGCCCACTCTCCTAGAATCAGCCATCACCAGACAGCGGCTTGCCAAGGGATACCCTGGAGGTGAACGCGCGCTCTGCTATGGCGCACCAAGGACACCGGCCTGACTTAGAGGCGATCGTCGCGCTCATCCCCAGCGGCGCGCGCGTGCTCGACTTAGGTTGTGGCGATGGCGAGCTCCTGGCGCAGTTGATCGCCCAAAAGCAAGTCTGGGCGCGCGGCGTGGAGCTGAGCGAGGCCAACGTGCGCGCCTGCATCGCGCGCGGCCTGTCCGTGCGCCAGGGCAACATCGAAGAAGGATTGGCCGACTATCCCGACGACGCCTTCGATTACGTCATTCTCAGTCAGACCCTGGCCTACCTCGATCAACCAATGCCGGTCGTCAGGGAGATGCTGCGCGTCGGTCGCCGCGCTGTGATCTCGTTTGAGAACGCTGGCTATTGGCGTGTGCGCTGGCGGACGCTGATCGGCCGGGGCGTTGGCGGCGATCTATGCTCCGGCGAGCCGCGCACGCGCGCGATCACGCTGGGCCAGTTCGTCGCCTTCGCCCGCTGCCTCGGCGCGCAGATCGAGGCCGTCCGGCTGCTTGGTGATCATCCTGCCACGCGGCTCTGGTCGAATTGGTTGTCCCACACAGCGATATATGTGCTGCGTCGGGCGGAGGGGATGCGCTAGCGTCACACCCTCCCGCGCTTAAGCCTGGAGCGGATAAAGGAGGCTGCGTGTACCCTCCGTGCGTTTTGCCTTCGCCAGCGATCGGGGATAAAGGATCGTCCTCGGGCATAAACGCACCCGACAGGGGAGTGCGCCCTTGAAGGTGATATAAGAAACACACACCGCAGAGACGCGAAGGTCGCGGAGATTTTTA
>JAGHYX010000080.1 GCA_017743375.1 Chloroflexota bacterium | reverse complement strand
GCGGGCTGCCGCCCGATGGCAAGAGAAGCGGCAAGGGCTGCTCGCTAGCCACGCCGGTGAGTCGTGCCCGGCGCCGGCGACGCATAAAACGCTCGTCCAATTCATCCCGCGGGAGTCAATGGCTTTCGGCTTGCCTGACCAAAATCCCTGTAAGGAGGCATTCACCCGGCAGGACAATCGCTCGTGGGCTGCCAATTGGTTGGAGGTTTATCTTCTGTCTAATGCGAAGAAGGTGGGGGGCCGGCTTGTGAATGCGCCCGGCTGCGGAGAGTGTGCGAGGGCATCGTTAGAATTCAAGCAGGTCAAACTGAAGGAGGCGGCGACGGAGCATAAAAACTTGCGCATTCGCAAAGCCACGCGGGCAGACGCGGACGTGTTGTACGGCCTGATCTGCGCCCTGGCCGACTATGAGCGATTGCCTCGCCCCGACGCGGAGGCGCGCGAGCGGCTGATGCGCGATGGGTTCGGCCCTTCGCCGCGCTTCGATGCTTGGTTGGCCGAGATAGACGGCAAGCCGGTAGGCTACGCGGTCACCTTCTTCACCTATTCCACCTTTCTCGCCCAGCCTTCGCTTTACCTGGAGGATATCTTCGTGTTGCCTGAGCACCGCGCGCAGCGGGTCGGCACAGCGCTGTTCAAGCACTGCGTCCGCGTTGCCTACGAGGCTGGCTGTGGTCGCATGGAATGGCAGGTTCTGGACTGGAACACGCCTGCGATCTCGTTCTACCAACGCATGGGCGCTGCCCGTTTACAAGGCTGGTTGCCCTATCGCCTCACCCGCGCCGAGTTTGAGCGCATCCTCGCCGACTAGGCGCTTGCGGCGCATCATTTACCGATAAACTCCACCGTGTGACCAGAGGGTAGCCGCAGCACCGTCACCCGCTGTTGTTCAATCCCCAACTCTTCGCGATCCAGTGCGATGACCTGGCCATCTGCTGCCAGCGCCTCAGTGAGATCATCCAGATCGGTGACGCTGAAGCCAAGTTGAATGGTGCCATCGAGGTGCTCGTCCGCGCCGGTAGCTCGTTGGAGCACGAGATGCGCGCCCTCGGTCTCGAAGACCACAATATTTTCATCTTCATAAGCGATGGGGAGCTCCAGGACGTTGGCGAAGACGTGGCGATTGGCAGCCAAGTCTTTTGACCAGACCGCGACGTAGCTGATTCCCTGCACGGGCATAGCGCGATTCTAAATCATTGTCCCGTTTAGCAAGCAGGTGCATTCACGCACTAGGCTGCTCGCTCGCTGCGCCGGTCCATCGGCGAGCAAATGGCCCACGCCCCTACTCGTGAATGCACCCTTGCAGTGTGCCTGCATGTTAAAATCCCCACAGTGCCATCCGAGCTTGCGCGGCGCATCAGCGAAGCGCGCCAAGCCCGTGGCGTGAGTCTGGAGGAGGCCGAGCAGGCGACCAAAATCCGCCGCCGCTATCTAGAGGCCATCGAAGCCGGCGATTTCGACCAGCTCCCCGACGGTCCACCGGGGCGCGGCTTCGTCCGAAATTACGCACGCTACCTGGGCTTGGACCCGGAAGCTGCTATCCACCTCTTTGAGTCAGAGGTTGGCGTGCCGCTTCTGATGTTAAAGGACCCTGCGCCACCACCGCCAACGCCTTACCGCCGGGTCTCTAAATACACGCAGCTTGCATTGCCGGAACCGCGCACGCCCGGTGAGTCGTCGAATGGCGAGGCCGCCGCAAATACCGATGGACGCCACGACGGCGCCGAGAGTCGGATGGTTGTAAGCCTGGCGCGCCCGCTCCGGGCGACTCGTTCGTCGTTTCGCCTGAAGGAGATCCGCGGGCCGTTCACCCGCTACGATCCTTATATGCTCACCGCACGGGGGGCAAAACGGCCGTTTAGCGCGCTGGAAAGTGCGGCCAGCCCCGCGCGCTACGGCCTGGGCATCGCAGTGGCCATCGGCATCCTGCTTTTGCTGATCGTGGTGATCGTCCCCTTCGCCCGCGACCGGCTCAGTGCGCTGTTGCCGCCTCTGCCGACTATCGGCCAACCGGCACCGACGTTTGTGCCACAGGTGACCATCTTCGCGCCACTGCCGACGACGCCGGCATCGTCCCCTGGCTCGCCATCGGCTGACCCTGCACCGGCGCCGGCGCCTGCCTCAGGGTTAAGGCTGGCGCTGGACGCCCGCGAGCAGGCCTGGGTGCGCGTGCGGGTGGACGGGAATATCGTCTTCGAGGGCGTGCCCCCGCTCGGCCTCGGCCTGCCGTTCAGCGCGCAGCGCGAGATTTCGGTAGAAACCGGCGATGCTGGCGCGTTCGAGGTCATCGTCAATGATGTCCGCCTGGGACCGCTCGGCGCGCGCAACGAGACCGTGCGCCGAACCTGGAGCGCCGCTGCGCCATGACGAAGAAGAAGTCCTACTATCTGCTCTCGCTGGGCTGTGCGAAGAACACGGTGGACTCCGACAGCATCGCCCAGCTTTTGGACGAATCCGGTTACCGAGCGGTGACGGAGGCGCGCCAGGCGGATGTGTTGATCGTCAATACCTGCGGATTCATCGGCCCGGCGCGCGAAGAGTCCATCCGGCACCTGCGTGCGCTGGCTGCGCGCAAGCGCCGCCACCAACTGCTGATCGCTGCCGGCTGCCTGGCCCAGCTCTGGGGGCCGCGCCTGGCCGAGGCCGTGCCGGGGCTGGACGGCGTGATCGGCACCCGTCGCTGGATGGACATCCTGAGCTTCATCGAGCGCGTGCGCGGGCGCGCGCACCCAGCGCCGCTCTTCCACCTGCCCGACGAGGCGACCACGGTCGGCGACGACGAACGGGGCGTGCTGCGCGCCGCCGTCCAAGGCCCCAGCGCCTACCTGAAGATCGCCGACGGCTGCCGCCGCCCCTGTGCCTTCTGCACCATCCCGATCATCAAGGGCACGCTGAAGTCGCGCCCGCCGGAGCAAATCCTGGCCGAGGCGCGCCAACTGGTCGAACGCGGCGTCCGCGAGCTGATCTTGATCGCCCAGGACTTGACCGACTATGGCAGCGACCTGGGCCTGCGCGACGGCCTGGCCCATCTAGTCACCGCGATCACCCAGGCCGCGCCGGCGCTAGATTGGGTGCGGCTGATGTACGCCTATCCCAGCGCGGTGAGCGACCGATTGATCGAGGTCATCGCCACCAACGACAAGGTGGTGAAGTACCTGGACATGCCCTTGCAACACGCCCATCCCGACACGCTGCGCCGGATGCGCCGGCCGAGCAATATGGACTGGGTCTATCGCACGCTTGACAAGCTGCGCCGCGCCGTCCCGGAGATCGCCCTGCGCACCACGTTCATCGTCGGCTTCCCGGGCGAGACCGACGCCGAGTTCGACGCGCTGCTGCGCTTTGTAGAGGAGGTTCAGTTCGATCGGGTGGGGGTGTTCGTGTATTCCTATGAAGCGGATACGCCCAGCGGGCGGATGCCCAACCAAGTGCCGGCCGAGGTGGCCGAGGCCCGCCGCGACCTGCTCATGCGCAAACAACAACAGATCTCGCTGGCCAAGAACCAGCGCCTGGTCGGCCAAACCCTCACCGCGCTGATCGAGGGACATGATGCGCAGCAAGGGATCAGCGTGGGGCGCACCTACCGCGATGCGCCGGAAGTGGATGGGCTAGTGCTCATCGAAGAGACGCTGCCGGTGGGCCAGATGGTGCCAGTGCGGATCAACAGCGCGCTGGCGTATGACCTGATCGGCGCGCCGGTGTAACTCATACCAGCTTATGCTTTACCGCCAGGGCCACCGCTTCCGTGCGGTTGTTCACGTAGAGCTTGGCGAGGATGCTGCTGACGTGAAACTTCACCGTGGATTGGCTGACGTAGAGCTTGGCGGCGATCTCCTGATTGCTCAGCCCCTGGACCATCAGGGCCAACACCTCTCGCTCGCGCTCGGTCAGGTCGCTGCCGATGGGGGGCTGAGTCGTGGCTTGAATGAGCACCTGGGCGGCCTCGGGGGCAAGCGTGGGCCGGCCTGCGTATGCCGCGCGGATGGCGCGCGCCAATTCGTCTGCGGAGACGTTCTTGAGCAGATAGCCGATCGCGCCGGCTTGTAGCGCGCCCTGCACCAACTCATCTTCCTTAAAACTCGTGAGCACCACAACCTTGATTTGCGGGTGCTTCTGGCGAATGGCGCGCGTGGCGGCCGCGCCGTCCATCTCCGGCATCACCAGGTCCATCAAGATCACGTCGGGGTTGAGCCGGTCACACAATCGAATGGCCTCCGCGCCGTTGGCGGCCTCGCCAGCGAACTCCAGGTCGTCATACGCCGAAAGCAGCGCCTTCAGACCGCTGCGCACCATGGGATGGTCATCCACGACCATCACGCGGATGGCTGTGCTCTCGCCGTTTCTCTCGTTGCTCATGCCTGTTGATTTTACGAAAGAGAACCAGGGTTTCAAAGCACGGCCTCGACCTGGACCGTCGTCCCTGCGCCGACGGCGCTGCGGATGTCGAGCTGCGCGCCGATCGCCGCGGCGCGCTCGCGCATGATGTCGAGGCCGATGTGCGTCGGTTTGCTAATGGTGGTATCGAACCCGCAGCCGTTGTCGCTGATCACCAGGCGCACCTGCGTGCCGTGCGCGCCGTTGTCAGCCGGCCGTGTCGTGAGCGCCACCCAAGCGTGGCTGGCATTGCTGTGCTTGGCCACGTTATTCAGGGCCTCTTGTGCAATCCGGTAGAGCGAGACTTTGACTTCGGGCGATAGCTCGGTCTCCCCCTCGATGTGCACATCAACCTCCACCCCAGACCGGCTGTTGACGGATGCCGCGAGCTGGCGCAAGAGGTCGCTGAGGTTGGCCTCCATCAAAGCAGATGGACGCAGCTCGAGCAGGAGCGTGCGCATCTCGGCCAGCGCGCCACGGCTCAGTTGGCGCAGTTCTTTCAGTCGGCGGCGGCCCTCCTCTGGGTCGCGCTCCCAGATGCGCGGCAAGACGTCGGCGATCACGCTGACGGAGAACAACGTCTGGGTGACTGCGTCGTGGAGGTCGCGGGCCAGCCGGCTGCGCTCGGCCGCGACGGCGGCCTGCTGGGCCTGCGCGCGCAGCTCGCTCTCGATCCGCTGGCGTTGGGTGATGTCGCGCAGGAGCACAATGAATAAGCGCCCCTCGGCGCGCTGAAGCTTGACGATGGCTGCCTCGGCGGGGAACTCCTCGCCGTTCTTTCGGCGTGCGTAGATCGGCCGTCGCTCGCCCATCGCCCGTGAGGCCACGGGCGAGGCCGCAAACTCGGCGAAGTGCCGCCGATGGACCTCTACGAATCGCTCAGGCAGGAGCACATCCAGGGGCTGGCTTAACACTTCGTCCTGGGTGTAGCCGAAGATTTGTTCAGCGCTCTTGTTAAAGAGCAAGATGCGCTGCTGCTCGTCGCAGGCGACGACGGCATCCACGATAACGGCGAACAGATCGGTGAGGTTCAACTCGGCCGGCAGGAGCGTCATACTTTGTCGTATGCAAAGTATAAAGCTCGCAGCACGTTCTCCGGAGGCTCAGATTTGCTGACGAAGCCATCCGCACCCTCGGCCAAGGCCGATTTGCGCGCTTCCGGCACGCCGCTCAGGGCGATGATCTTGATATCAGGAGCGACCAAGCGCAGCGGGCTCAATTTTTGCGGTGAATCTGGCAAGCCAGGCAGCTCCCAATCCAGCAGGACGACATGCGGATTGGTCTTCATGAGGTGATAGAGCAGATCGCTGGCTGTGCTGGCCTCACCGACCACACAAAAGCCTCCCTCTTGTTCGATGAACAATTTGAGGGCTGAGCGCACCTTCTCTTGGTCATCGGCCAGCAGCACACGCACTGGCTCAACCAGCAAACCCGCCATTGCCTGCTAGTGTATGAGGCACATGGAGACGCGCGCGTCCTTCAGTCGGTCAGTCTCTCACTAGCCTTCTGGCCAGTTGATGAGACGCAGAGGGCCATCCTAAGACGGCGTTTGCGTCCCTTGCGCTTCGGTTGAATGCTGCTCCCTGGGCAGATGCGATGGCGTGTAAGTTTTGCCGCGCGTGCCGTTCTGTGGAGGGTTTCCTGTTGACGAAGGAGGTGTCCAAGAAGGCTCTGGCGCCCCAAACAGGCGATCTTCCAGCCGGCGGAGCAGTCGCCGAGCGCGCGAGCGAACGTTGGCCAAACCATAACCAAGGCGGCTGAGCGTTCGCCGGGAGCGCGCGGATGGCTTCGGCTCACTCCACTCCAGCGCCGCCGCCGCCCAAGTCAACCCTGCGCCGAAGCCCACGACCACGACCCGATCTTTAGGGCGCAGCCGGCCGCTGGCGGCTGCCTCGGCCAAGGCAATCGGGATCGACGCCGCGCTGGTGTTGCCATAGTGTGCGATATTGCAGTAGAACTTCTCGAGGGAGACGCCCAAGGATTTGGCGGCCATCTCGATGATGCGCCTGTTGGCTTGGTGTGGGACGAACAGGTCCACCTGCTCGGGAGTCCAGCCGGCTTTGTGCAACACCTCGCGCGTGGCGCGCTCCATCACGCGCGAGGCAAAGCGAAAGACCTCGCGCCCGTTCATGTGGATCGTGTGCAAGTTCTGCTCCAGCGCCTGAGGGGTGATCGGATGCCGGCTGCCGCCGGCCGGGATGATCAGCAATTCGCTGCCGGAGCCATCGGCGCGCAGCAAGGTGGAGAGCACGCCGCCCGGCTGGTCGCTGGCCTGGAGCACGACCGCGCCGGCCCCGTCGCCAAAGAGCACACAGGTATTGCGATCCTTCCAGTTAATGATTCGGGAAAGCGTCTCCGAGCCGATCACCAGCACGGTGTTTGCGCTGCCGGCCCTGATTGCGTCCGCCCCCACACTCAGGCCATACACAAACCCTGAGCAAGCAGCGCTGAGGTCGAACGCGCCGGCGTGCGTCGCGCCCAGCGCGTCTTGCACCAGGCAAGCGGTGGCAGGGAAGGCATACTCTGGGGTGGTGGTGGCTACGATGATCAAATCCACCTGGCTGCCGCTGATGCCGGCGACGTCCAGCGCCTCGATCGCTGCTGCGATGGCCATGCTGGCGGTTGTCTCGTTCGGGCCAGCGATCCGCCGTTCGGCTATCCCCGTGCGCTCGCGTATCCACCCGTCGGATGTCTCGACCATGCGTGCCAGGTCGTCGTTCGTGAGCACGCGCTGTGGGACGAACTTGCCCCAGCCGGTGATATGGGCGTATTTCATCTCGGCTTGTTGATCTCCAAGGCAATGTTAGCTTCCGTTGAACTCTCTCACCACGATGCAGCCGTTGTGGCCGCCGAAGCCGAACGAGTTAGACATCGCCACCCTTACTGGTTTACGCACGGCGACGTTCGGCGTGTAGTGTAAATCACATTCCGGGTCGGGGTGAACGTAATTGATGGTCGGCGGGATGATCCCTTCATTGATCGCCTTCACGCAGAAGATGACCTCCAGCGCGCCTACAGCGCCAAACGCATGACCGGTCATGGACTTCGTGGAGCTGATGTGGAGGTCATAGGCGGCCTCGCCGAAGACATCCTTGATCGCCCTCGTCTCGTTCAGGTCGTTCAGCGGCGTGCTGGTGCCGTGGGCGTTGAGGTAATCAACTTGTGAGGGCGCTAGCCCGGCTTGTTTGAGCGCACGGCGCATGGCCATGGCCGGCCCGCGCGTATCCGGCGCGGTGATGTGGAAAGCGTCGTCGGTACAGCCGTAGCCGACGATCTCGGCGTAGATGCGCGCGCCGCGCGCCTGGGCGTGTTCCAGCGATTCCAGGACCAGCATCGCTGCGCCTTCGCCAGTGACGAAGCCGTTGCGCGTCTTATCGAATGGCCGGCTGGCGCCCTGCGGATCGTCGTTGTATGAGGAGAGCGCGCCCATGTTGTTGAACGCCGACATCGAAAAAGGGTTGATCGGGGTCTCGCTGCCGCCAGCGAGCGCGGCCACAGCTCGGCCGGCGCGGATCATCTCAAAGGCCTCCCCGATCGCGTTTGCACCGCTGGCGCAGGCCGTCACGACGCAGATGTTTGGCCCGCGGATGCCAAAGTGAATGGCAATCTGGCCGGTGGCCGTGTCAGGCAGCATCATCGGCACGGTGAACGGGCTGATGCGCCGATGGCCTTTGGTCAGCATCACCTGATGCTCGTTCAGCAGCGTGGTGATGCCGCCGATGCCGCTGCCGACGACGACGGCGATATCGAAGGTGTTGTCTTCATTGATCACCAGCCCGGAATCGTCGAGGGCCTGTTTGGCTGCCACCAGCGCAAGCTGAGAGACGCGGTCCAGCCGGCGCGCGTCCTTGCTGCCAAAGTGGGCGTTGGGGTCGAAGCCCTTCACCTCAGCCGCGATGTGCACGTCAAGGTGCTCGTGGTTGAACAGGGTGATGTAGTCTACGCCGGACTTGCCGGCGATGACGGCTGTCCAGGTGGTTTGCACGTCATGGCCAAGGGGCGTGATCGCGCCCATGCCAGTAATCACGACGCGAGGTGTTGAGACTGAATGATTGCTTTTAGTAGTCACGGTCTTGCTCCTTTAAGCAAATAGAAGCGGGTTAAAACCAAAGGCGGTTCCAGCCATGGGCATGCCCATGGGGAGTGGCGTGCGTCGAACGAACCAGGTGTCACGGTGAGGAACACCCGATTTCGATCAAGGTTGCGGAGCGAGACGCAGTGGACTAGGGGGCGCGGGGCACGGCAGCCGGCCCAGGCCATGCGCTCTTCGCGCAGGCAGGAAACCAGCCGATGACGCGATCATCGAGCTGCGCCGTCTCGGGGATGAAGTCTGCCGAGGGCAGCCGATGTTGACCGAGCTGTTCGTGGCAGAGCACGACCAACGCCTTCAGCTCGAGGTGAAGATCCAGCCGATAGCTGCGTAATAGATGTTTGCCGTCCTCCAATAGGTCATGCACAGTGCTCGCCGCGATCGTCGCGCACAGCAGCGCATAGGCGATACACATCGACACATACAGCCCAATCGGGCCGTTGAGGATGGTCCGCTTGATCTGCTCGACGTCGAACGTGAACAAGCTCAGCAACACGGGCTTATGTTGATTCTAATCGGGTTCGGCAGGGAGGTAGATGTTTCGGCAACGCTATCCATATACCGTCATGGCCTATCTGAGTTTGTTTCGTTTTGAAATGGGGCCACGCCCGATGCACCTATGGGTTCACAGGCTGTGCTTTAATAAATGTTGTGTTGGAAAGAGGCATATTGCGGCTGTTTGAGGCGGTGCTTGCGGCCATCGCCCTGGCTGCGGTGGGCCTGGGCGTGACCTGGCTGCCGGACGCGCAGCGCGCACCATCCGCAGGCAAGCCGTCCATCCGCCCTACGCCGGCTGAATCGGCTGTGACTGTCTTAGCAGCAAGTCCAACCTCATCAGCAGCCTCTCCCGCCCCTCCCAGCGTCAACGCACTGCCGACCTTTGCGCCGGTCGCGGTGGACTTAGGCGTGGATGAACGCATGCTCGATGCAAGCGATGCACCGCCACTTACACAGGCACCCGGCACAGTCAACATCCTGCTCCTCGGCATAGACGCCGCGGCGGACAGGCGCTACGCGCGCACCGACACGGTCATCGTCGCCAGCATCAACCCCGACCTGCCATCCGTCAGCCTGCTCTCCTTCCCGCGCGACCTGCTGGTGCGCTTGCCGGATGGCAGCGCCGACCGGATCAACACCGTCTTCCGGAATGGCTATCTGAACGACTATCCGGGCGGCGGGCCGGCTTACCTCGCCCTTACCCTGCGCAAGAACTTCGGCATCAAGATCGATCACTTCATCCAAGTGGACTTCACCGGTTTAATTAAAGCAGTGGATGTTTTGGGTGGGATCGAGGTGTTAGTAGAGTGCGAGTTGCACGACACCTTCCCTGACCCAGATGCGCCGACTGGCAAGAGCGATCTAGACGTCTATCCGGGCAAAGTCACGCTCAACGGCAAGCAGGCGCTGTGGTATGCCCGCTCACGCTGGAGCACGACGGACTTCGACCGCGCACGGCGGCAACAGAAGGTGCTGCGCGCGATCTGGCGCAAAGCGCGCGAGGGCAATTGGCTACAAAACGCGCTCGGGCTGTATGGCGAATTCCGAAACAATGTGGAGACGGACCTCGGCCCAACAGACATTTTGCCGCTCGTAGAGATCGCCAGCCGGCTGAGCAACAACAACATCAAGAGCCGGGTCATCACCTGGCCAATTGTCCGCTCGGAGCAACGCACCGATGGCGCTTCGGTGCTGGTGCCAACTGAGCAGCTCATCCCCTTCATTGCTGAAGCGTTGGCCCCGCCGGCCGGCAACCAGATCGCCAACCGGCCTGCCGTGGAGGTTTACAACGGCTCGTCAAGGCCCGATATGGAGATGGTCGCTGCCGAGCGACTGGCATGGGAAGGATTTCAGGTGGTCGCGTTAGGAACACTCCCTGATGATCGCTTCCCACAGACGCAGATCGTTGACTACACCATCACCCGCAAGGGATCGCCGATCGCGCGACTGCGCGAGATCTTCCGCGTCGCGCCCCAGAACGTAATCAGCCAACCAGATCCCAGCAGCCCTTCCGCTGCGCGCGTCATCTTGGGGGAGGATTACGATTCCTGCCCAAACACTGCGCTGATCGCCGGCGAGGTGCCGCTCGCTCCCGTTGGCGATCAAATTAACGTCACGCCCGCACCATAGGACGGTCAAGACGTATGCTCAGGGAGCTGGTGTTTCACTGGTCGCCGGCGGAACAGGGGTAGGAGTTTCTACCTCCGGCCCAGGCGTGGGCGTCTCCGTCTCGGTCGGTGTTGGGGAAGGAATATCAGTGGGTGTGGGGAGCGGTGTCGCCGTATCCGTTGCGATCGGTGTTGGAGTATCTGTCGCTATTGCAGTTGGCAACTCGACCTCAGTAGTCGTTGGCGGGTTGCTCACTGGTGGCAAGGTGGGACGCACTGGCGAAGGCATGACAATTGGCGGTGTAAACCCCGGCAGCAGCGCGCCCAAGGTCGGAGTGGGGAATATCAAGGTGGGCAGTCCTCTGCTCGTCGGTGTGGGTGAGGCGCTCGCTTCGCTGCCTGGTCGTTGCAGAATGAAGAGCGCAGCAAAGCCGACAAGATAGCATGGGATGGTCAACAAGATGATCCCGATCAGCACGCTATACGCCACCCGATTGCGTCGCGATGGGCCGGCTGGCTTGCTCTGCGAGGTGAAACGAAGCATCCGCGGTCAGCGAGCAGCCTGATGTGTGAATCTTGGGGACACGGCGCAGTCAGGCGTCGGGGTCAATGCCGGCGGCGCGCAGCTTGGCCGCCAGGCGCTCGGC
>JAGHYX010000079.1 GCA_017743375.1 Chloroflexota bacterium | reverse complement strand
ACCCTCTTCAGCCCTGTTGGTGGTTCAGCATCGCCGGCGACGTGCTATTTGGCTGCGGCGCTGCGCAGCGCATCGGCCTGGAGGCGCGCCAGCGCGGCTTTCGGCGCGCGCTGGTCGTCTGCGATCCGCAGATCGTCAGCGCCGGCCTGCTCGACCGCATCCGCGCGCCGTTAGTTGAGGAAGGTCTGGCCTGCCATGTCTTCGACGGCGGCGCGCCTGAGCCGAGCACGGAGATCGTCGAGGCAGCCGTCGGCGCCGCGCAGCAGGCGAACCCCGATGTGATCATCGGCCTCGGCGGCGGCAGCAACCTGGACGTGGCCAAGGTGGCCGCCGCCGTGTGTGCCCATGGCGGGCGCGCGGCCGATTACTTCGGCGAGCAGCGCGTCCCTGGGCCGGGCCTGCCGGTGATCGCTGTGCCCACCACCGCCGGCACCGGCTCAGAGGTCACCGCGGTCGCCATCATCGAAGACACAGCGCGCCGGCTCAAGCTGGCCGTGGCCTCGCCTTACCTCATGCCGCGCCTGGCGATCGTGGATCCGCTGCTGACGCTCACCTGTCCGCCCAAGGTCACAGCCGAGAGCGGCATAGACGCGCTGGTGCATGCCGTCGAAGCCTACACGGTGATCAACCACGCTGCGCTTGCCCCGCCCAACGATGTCCGCCCACAGTTCAGCGGCAAGCAGCCGATTGCTGATCTGCTGGCCGCGCGCGCCATTCGCCTGGTCGGTCGTCACCTGCGCACGGCGGTGTATCAACCGCGCAATCTCAGGGCGCGCGAGGGGATGCATTTGGCGGCGCTGCTGGCCGGCATGGCGTTCAACAGCGCCGGCCTGGGCGCCGCACACGCGCTCCAGTATCCGGTTGGCGCGCGCACGCATACCTCGCACGGCCTGGGCACAGGATTGCTCCTGCCCTACGTGGTGGCGCATCTGCTACCGGCCAACCCAAAGGCGTTCGCCCGCGTCGCGGCGTGGCTGGGCGAGCGCGTCGCGGGCCTGAGCGATGTTGACGCCGCTGCGCGCTGCGTCGAAGCGCTCCAGCGCCTGAAGCGCGAGATCGGCCTGCCGATGCGCTTGCGAGAGATCGGCATCCAGGAAGCGCAGCTCAGGCCGATGGCCGAGCAGGCCGCGACCTATCAGCGCCTGCTACGGCTCAGCCCGCGCCCCTTGGCCGTTGACGATCTGGAGGCCATCCTGCGCAGCGCGTATTAGGAATGTGCCTGCGAGGATAGTGGCCTCGCTCGCTCAAGGCGTGCGCTCGCTCAGCGCGCTCGCCAAGCGGTGAAGGGCAATTTGGACTTGACTGAACTTGACACTTTCCTATGCCTTTGCTAGAACTGCCTAACGTTCAAGGAGGTTTGAGACTATGAACAGCAGGTACTTGTATTCACGCTCCTCAGTGATTGCCCTCATTGCTGCAGCAGCACTAGTTGCGGCCTGCGCGGCACCCGCGCCTGCACCCAGTGGTGGTCAACAAGGAGCACCCGCATCGGCGCCCAGCACCAACCAGCAAGAAGCGCCCGCGCCATCTGGCGCGAAGATAAAGGTCGGCCTGTCCTTCTCTGACTTCGCTACTGAACGCTGGGCGAACGAAGAGAAGATCATGCGCAAGCTGCTGGAGGAGAAGGGCTACGAGGTCCTCACCCAGGAAGCCAACCACGACGTCAAGTTGCAAAACGACCAGATTGACAACATGGTCAGCCAAGGCGTGAAGGCGTTGATCATCGTTGCTGAGGATGGTGATGCGATCGTCACTGCCGTGGATCGCGCCGCCGATGCCGGGGTGGCTGTGATTGCCTATGACCGCTTGATCAAGACGCCAAAAATCGCAGCCTACCTGTCGTTCAACAACGTCGAAGTAGGCCGGCAACAAGCCTCGGGCGTGATGAAGGCGCTTGATATTGATAACTGGGACGTAGCCAGCAAAGGCAAAGCGCGTGTGGTGAAGCTGGGCGGCAGCCCAACCGACAACAACGCCATCCTCTTCCGCAAAGGTCAGGACGAAATCGTCGATCCGCTGGTCGAGGCAGGGAAGGTCGAGATCGTCGCCGATCAGTGGGTGGATAACTGGGACCCAGCCAATGCGCTGAAGGTCATGGAGAACATCCTCACCTCGGTCGGCAACAAGATTGATGCAGTCGTGGCCTCGAACGATGGGACCGCGCTTGGTGCATTGCAAGCGCTGCGTGCGCAGGGCCTGGCCGGCAAAGTCCCCATCTCCGGTCAAGATGCCACGGCTGATGGCTGCAACAGCATCGTGAAGGGTGAGTTGACCGTAACTATCCTCAAAGACATCCGCGACCTTGCGCCGCTGAGCGTTGACCTGGTTGATAAGCTGCTCAAGGGCCAACCGATTGAGGGCTTGGCTGAATATACCTTAGCCGAACTTACGGCGGACGACTCGAAGCAGGGCAAGGTCAAGGCGCTCTTCCTTCCAGTCGAACAGGTGACCAAGGACAACGTCTATGACCTGTGCGTGAAGAATGGCTTCCAGTCCTACGACGACGTCTATCGCGACATCCCAGAGAGCCAGCGACCGCCTCGGCCATAGGCACACAGCCGATGACAACACGCGCAAGCCCGATACCGCTACAGGTATCGGGCTTGCCTTTCTCGTGAGTTATGTCACAAGGTGATGTCATTTTAGACATTCGCAACGTCACCAAGCGCTTCCCTGGTGTTACCGCCCTGGACAACGTGTCCTTCCAGGTGCGCCGTGGTGAGGTGCACGGGTTGTGCGGCGAGAACGGCGCCGGTAAGTCCACCTTAATGAAGATCCTTTCGGGGGTCTATCCGTATGGGAGTTACGAGGGCACCATTATTTACGATGGGTCTGAGCTTAAGCTGGTGGAGCGCCCGATTCAGCGCGCTCGTGAGCTCGGCATCGCCATCGTGTATCAAGAGCTTATGCTGGTGCCCAACATGACGGTCGGCGAGAACATCTTCCTCGGCAAGGAGCCGGTTGAGCGCGGCGCGATACAGTGGGATCGCCTCTACAGCGAGGCCGGCGAACTGCTGGCCAAATATGGGTTGAACGTATCCCCCAGAGCGCCTGTGAGAACCCTTGGCGTGGGCAAGATGCAGATGGTTGAGATTGCAAAAGCTCTCTCTGAGAACGCCAAGGTGCTGATCCTCGACGAGCCAACAAGCGCGCTCACCGAGGCTGAGGTTGATCGCCTGATGGAGATCATCGCCAATCTCAAGCGGCACAACGTGACCTGCATTTACATTACCCACAAACTCGAGGAGTTCTTCCGCATTGCCGACACGATCACCGTGCTTCGCGATGGCAAAGTCGTAGCAAGCCAGCCAGTTGGTCACTACACGTTGGAGAAGCTGGTTGGCTACATGGTCGGGCGCGAGATGAAAGAACGCTTCCCAAAGCGTCATCGTCATATAGGCGACGTTGTGCTGTCGGTGGAAGGCTTAGAAGCGCTTGACCCGAACAACCCAACGCGCCGGGTGCTGCGAGGGGTGAGCTTCGACGTGCGCCGTGGCGAGATTTTGGGCATTGCCGGCCTGATGGGATCTGGACGCAGCGAGTTGGTGAACACCCTATTTGGTGAATTTGGGCGCATCACGCGAGGCACGATTCGCATTGAGGGCCAAGAAGTTTGCATTCGCAGCGCGCGGGATGCCATGCGATATGGCCTGAGCTTGGTGCCGGAGGACCGTAAGCTCCAGGGATTAGTCCTCATTCAGAGCATACTCAAAAATATCTCCCTGCCTAACTTGGACCAATTCGCTGGTTTCATGCGCATTGACGAGGATGCCGAGGTCGTCGCAGCAAGCAAGCAAGCGAAAAGTTTGGCGATTAAGACACCCAGCCTACAGGCCAGAGCGGATTCACTGTCGGGTGGCAATCAGCAAAAGGTAGTAATCGCCAAGTGGCTGCTCTCCAATCCGAAAGTCCTAATCATGGATGATCCGACTCGGGGCATTGACGTCGGCGCTAAGTATGAGATCTACAAGCTCATGGACGAGCTCGCAAGCCGGGGAGTGGCGATCATTCTAATCTCGAGCGAGCTAGAGGAAGTGCTCGGCATGAGCGATCGCGTGATGGTCATGCACCAGGGGCGATCGATGGGAACGCTCGATATTAGTGAAGCAACTCAGGAACGGGTCATGGCTATGGCCACCGGCCTAGATGAGATAAAAATTGTTTAGGATGGGGTAACGGACATGGATATCCTGAAGACTTCCGAGACGCAGACCGTCAACGCGCGAAGCGCGCTAATGGAAGACATCCTGACCAGGCTGAAGAGCAACTTCCAGACCTACGCAATCCTCTTTGCGCTTGGCGCGTTGTGGATCCTCTTCACGATCTTGACAAACGGCGCGTACATGGGCCCTCAAAACATCTCTAACCTGTTTCGCCAGATGACAGTGACGTCGTTCTTGGCGATCGGGATGGTGTTTGTAATTGTCACCGGCAATATCGATCTCTCAGTCGGCCGTTTGGCTGGCTTTGTCTCAGTAGTGGTGGCTTACTTTCAGGCTAATGTCTGGTTTCGCCAGATTCCAGACCAACCTCTCTTATCCGCTGTCCTCTCCGTGTTGATTGGGCTGGGTGTTGGTCTGCTATGGGGTGTGCTTCAAGGTTACATCATCGCTTTTCTCGGTGTGCCCTCGTTCATCGTCACGCTGGGTAGTATGTTCATTCTGAGCGGTGCAATCCTGCTCGTCACCCAGGGAAAGACGATCCCGGCCAACCAACCCATCTTCTCTGACATCGCTCAGGGGTATCTACCACAGACGCTGGGATGGGCCATTGGTTTCATTGTGCTTGTCGCCCTGCTGCTGCGCTCACTTAACAAAATTCGCCGCAAGCGCAAGTATGGCCTGCAACCGCCTAATATTGGCGTTGAGCTAGCAGGCGTCATCATCACTTCAGCGCTGGTGTTTGGATACATCTATTGGGTGAACGAATATCGCGGCATCCAGACGCCAGTGTTCCTGCTGGCGCTTACGGCGCTGGTCATGTCGCATCTGGCCAACAACACGCGCTTTGGGCGGTATGCATATGCCATCGGCGGCAATCGCGAGGCCGCGCGGCTTTCCGGTGTCAACATCCAGCGCAGCATCTTCTTAGTCTTTGCGTTAATGGGGCTGCTGTGCGGGATTGCCGGCGTCGTGCTGGCCTCTTACGTGGGCTACGGCACGATCGCTGCCGGGCAGGGGTACGAACTCGATGCCATCGCCAGCGCCATCTTGGGTGGTACTTCTACGCTCGGTGGCGTCGGCACGATCTCAGGTGCGCTGATCGGCGCGCTGATCATGTCCAGCCTGACGACTGGCTTGCAGATGCTGAACGTTGCCCCAGCGTGGCAATATGTGGTCAAGGGTGCTGTGTTGGTGCTGGCGGTTTACGCCGATGTGTACTTTAAGCGCAGCCGGCAATAACGGCGGCACATGAAGATCGAACTGGGCAGCGTCTCGCTGCCGTTTGACCTAGACCCGCTCTCATCTGCACCGCCGGCCATCCCTGCGGATGAATACGAGCAGCGCGTCCAAGCCCTCTATGAACGTTCAGGGATGGACTGGGTTGTGGTCTATGGCGATCGCGAGCACTGCGCAAACTTGCTATACCTCACCGGCTACGACCCGCGCTTCGAGGAAGCGCTGTTCGTCATAGGTCCGCGCCAGCGCTATCTTTTGGTAGGCAACGAAGGGTTGGCTTACGCAGCAGCACGCAGTCCGCATGTCCAAGCCGTGCTGTGTCAGTCCATGAGCCTGATGGGCCAACCGCGCGATGCCGCCCCGCGGCTGATAGACGTTTTGCGCGATCTCGGCATTCGTTCTGGTCAATCCATCGGCGTCGTGGGCTGGAAGTATCTGGAGCCTGCCGAAACCGACGATCCAACTCACCCAGCCTTTGTGCCGGCCTACGTGGTCGCGGTGCTCAGGGAACTGGTCGGCCCGGCAGGTCGGTTAGCCGACATCACGATGCTGCTGATGCATCCTGAGCACGGCCTGCGCTCGGTGATGAACTCCGCGGCGCAAATTGCTGCCTTTGAATGGGCTGCCTTGTGCGCTTCCATGGCAGTGTTGCGCATCGTGCGCCGTGCGCGTCCTGGCATGACCGAGTTTGAGGCGGCAGCGCTGGCCGGCTACGCTGGCGAACCACTTTCTGCTCACCTGATGTGCGTCTCCGGCAGCGATGTGATTGTGGGGCTGCGCAGTCCTGGCGCACGGCGGATCGCCTATGGGGATGGCATCACAGTGGCAATAGGCATGTGGGGAGGGTTATCCTGCCGAGCTGGGTTGATGCTCGGAGAGCCGGACAAAGACTTCGTTCAGCATGTCGTCACGCCCTATTTTGCTGCTATTGCCACCTGGTGGCAGACCATGCGGATGGGTGTCACGGGCGGCGAGCTTTATCAAAGCGTCATTGAATGCTTCCGTGCTGCGAAGTTTCAGCCAGCGCTGAATCCAGGCCATCTGATCTCCTTCGACGAATGGGTGCACTCACCGATTCGTCCTCATAGCCAAGAGCGAATCCGCTCCGGTATGGTCTTTCAGTGCGACATCATCCCCGCGCCGCTGCCTCCCGGTCAGGCATTGAATTGCGAGGACACTTGTGCGATTGCTGATGCTGGGCTGCGCGCAACACTCGAAGCGAATTTTCCGGACGTATGGAGACGGATTCTGGATCGCCGCAGGTTTATGCAATCCCAGCTTGGGATTGTGCTTCATGAGGAAGTGCTTCCCCTGTCTGTTGCGCCGGCTTATTTGCCCCCGTTTTGGCTTTGTGCTGATCGGGCATGTGTCGTGGCCTGAGGTCGAATGAGCGGCCAGCGCAGTCATAGTTCACTATCACCAGCTCCGCGATCTTCCCCCGCCGCGCGCCGTTAGAGTTGATCGCGCGGTTGGCGAACACAGTGTCTATCCTAAAGCAAGGCCGGCCGTAGAGGTCGCGGATGTCCGGCACGTCAGAGTTAGAGACCATCACGCCGACCCCCATCTCGGTCAAGCGCAGGCACACGTCGCGTAGCCGGGCCTGGTCGGCCAGCCCAAAGCCATCTGCGTGATAGGCCGTGAAGTGGGCTGTCTCCGAGATGGGCATGTAGGGCGGGTCGAAGTAGACCCAATCGCCGGCCTGCGCGCGCGTCAACACAGACTCAAAGGGCGCGCAGATGATCTCCGCCTGTTGAAGGGCGCGCGAGACGGCCAGCAGGTTCTCGGGATCGAAGTAACGCGGCGACTTGTAACGCCCGAACGGCACATTGAACCTGCCCTGGCGGTTGACGCGATACAACCCGTTGTAGCCGGTTTTATTGAGGTAGATCATGCGCGCGGCGCGCTCGGCCAGGCTCATCTCCCAGGGGTTGCGGGCGCGCAGTTGATAGTAGAACGTTTTGTCGTATGGAAATTCCGCCAGAAGCTGTATGACCGCTGCGGGCTGGTCGCGGATGGCGAGGTAGGTGTCAATCAGCTCAGGGTTGATGTCGGAGAGGATGGCGCGCCGGAGCTTCCTCTCGCGGTAGAGGCGAAAGAAGAGCGCGCCGCTGCCGAGGAAGGGTTCGTGGTATGTGCCGAACGCCGGCGGCATGCGCGCCATCAGCGCGTCGGTCAGTTGGGTCTTCCCGCCGGCCCATTTAAGGAATGGCCTGGGGGTTGCTGAAACAGCCATCGCGGCCAAGCGCGCTCACAACCTTACCGGCACGCCCCGGCTGGCCAGGTAGCGCTTCACCTCGCCGACGCGAAAGGTCTTGTAGTGAAAGACCGAGGCGGCCAGCACTGCGCTGGCGCCGGCCTCGATCGCCTCGTAGAAGTGCTCCAGCCTGCCGGCGCCGCCGGAGGCGATCACCGGGATGTTGACCGCCCCGCATACCGCCCGCAGCAGCGGCAGGTCGTAGCCATCCTGCGTGCCATCGGTGTCCATGCTGGTCAGCAAGATTTCGCCGGCGCCGCGCCGCTCAACCTCTTGTGCCCAGGCGACCGCGTCCAGGTCAGCCGGCACGCGCCCACCGTTCACATACACCTGCCAGCGGTCACCGTGCCGACGGGCATCGATGGCCACCACCACGCATTGCGATCCGAATCGCCAGGCGGCCTCGTTGATCAAGTTGGGGTTGCGCACAGCGGCGCTGTTGATGGCGCATTTGTCCGCGCCGGCCAGCAGCAGGGTGCGAAAGTCCTCAACAGAGCGCACCCCGCCGCCGATGGTGAAGGGGATAAACACTTCGTCCGCCACCCGCCGCGCCATCTCCACCATCGTGCTGCGCCCCTCATGCGAGGCCAGGATGTCGAGGAACACCAGCTCATCGGCGCGCTCGTCGTTGTATACGCTGGCTTGTTCCACGGGGTCGCCGGCGTCGCGCAGGTTGACGAAGTTGACGCCCTTAACCACCCGGCCGTTGGCGACGTCGAAGCACGGGATGATGCGCTTGGCCAGCATCTTTCAGCGTGCGAGGGTAGGGTCGGTCAGGTGGAGCGCGTCGGCCAGGGAGAGGGTGCCTTCATAGAGCGCGCGGCCAACCACCACGCCCTCCACGCCGCGCGGCGCATAAAGCAACAGTTCGCGCACATCGTCCAGGCTTCGCACGCCACCGGAGGCGATCACGCGCAGGCCGGTCAGTTGGGCCAGGGCGGCCGTCTGTTCGGCGGCCACGCCGGCCAACATCCCATCGCGCCCGACCTCGGTGTAGAGCGCACGCGTGACCCCCATTTCCTTCATCAGCGTCCCCAGCTCAATCGCGGTCAGCGGGGTGGTGTGCTGCCAGCCGCGCGTGACCACGATGCCGTTGCGCGAGTCCAGGCCGACGACGACCCGCTCAGGGCCGAAGCGCGCCAGCGCATCCGCGACCAGCTTGGGATCCTCAACAGCGGCTGTGCCCAGCACGACGCGGTCGGCGCCGGCGTCGAAGGCAGCGAGGACGTCATCCAGCGTCCGCAGGCCGCCGCCGAACTGTATCTTCGCCTTGACCTGGCTACAGATGTCGCCCAGGGCGCGCCGATTGGCGCGCGCGGCCGTCTGGTCGCCAAACGCGCCATCCAGGTTCACGACGTGCAGCCAGGTCGCGCCCTCGCTCACCCAGTGCTTGGCCACGGCGACCGGGTTGTCGGAATACACCGTCTGCTGAGCTGGATCGCCCTGGCGCAGGCGCACCACCTGGCCGTTGCGCAGGTCAATGGCTGGATAAACCGTAAACATGGCTATCCTCCTGGCCGGCCAGCGCCGGCCACGCGACGAAGTTCCGCAACAGGCGCAGGCCGACGTCCTGGCTCTTCTCCGGATGAAATTGTAAGCCCCAGACGTTACCCTGGGCGACGATTGAGGGGAACTCGTAGCCGTAGTCGGTGGTGGCCAGCACACAACTCTGGTCAACCGGCTGGACATGATACGAATGGACGAAGTAAGCGTAGTCGCCGTCGCGCAGGCCAGTCAGCAAGGGATGGTCGGCCTGTTTGAGCCAGAGCTGGTTCCAGCCGATGTGCGGCACCTTGAGCGGCGCGAGGTTGCGGCGGGCGTGGTCAAAGCGCACCACGCGGCCGGCGATCAGCCCAAGCCCTTCCCATTCGCCCATCTCCTCGCCCACCTCAAACAGCAGTTGCATGCCGACGCAGATGCCGAGCAGGGGCTTGCCGGCCAGGGCCAGATCGCGCAGCGGCTCAAACAGGCCGCGCGCCTTCAGCCCCTGTTGGCAATCGGCGAAAGCGCCAACGCCGGGCAGGACCAGCTTCTCGGCGCGCTCAAGCGCGCGCGGGTCGTCGGTCAACGTGAGCTTTGCGCCGACGTGTTCCAGCGCTTTGCACACGTTGCGCAGGTTACCCGCGCCATAGTCAATCACCGCGATCACGTTGTCCATCTTAGATGGCGCTGAGTGTACTCGCCACCACCATTCGCCACGGGTGCGTTCACGGTTTGGGGCAATGCCCCCTTCTTATTCCCCCGCACGCGGGGGAAGGTTTCCACATAGAGCGCCGCGCTTCTGGGTTGCCCCTATTGGTGAACGTACCCTTCGCCACTCGCGATTCGCTATTTGCTATTCGCCATTCGCCGATGCGCCCTCAATCACCAGCACATATTCTCCCCTGGGCGCTTGGCCGTCCAGCGCCGCGCGCAACTCGGAGAGCCGGCCGCGCGTCACGCGCTCGTATCGCTTGGTCAGCTCGCAGGCCAGCGCTGCGCGCCGGTCGCCATACACGGCGAGCGCGTCATCGATCAGCGCTGTGATCCGGTGCGGGCTTTCGTAAAAGATCAGCGTGTGGGGGGATTGGGCATCCACCGTCAAGAAGCGCCGGCGTGGGCCGGGCTTGCGCGGCGGGAAGCCGCGAAAGGTAAAGCTGTGCGTCGGCAGGCCGCTGAGCACCAGCGCCATCACGAACGCGGCCGGCCCTGGCACCATGGTGAACGGCAACCCTTCCTCGATGCAGCGCTGCACCAGCACGAAGCCGGGGTCGCTGATGCCGGGCGTGCCGGCGTCGGTCACCAGCGCCACGGTCTGGCCTTCGCGCAGCAGCGCGATCACCCGCTCGGTTGCCAGGCGCTCATTGTGCTCATGCAGCGAGAGCTGTGGCTTATCAATACCGAACCGCTTGAGCAGGAGGCCGGTGTGGCGCGTGTCCTCGCTGGCGATGATGTCTGCTTGGCGTAGCGTCTCCAGCGCGCGCTGGCTGATGTCGCCCAGGTTACCGATTGGGGTGGCGACCATGTAGAGCATAGCCCGCTCACAGCATCCCTTTTGTCGAAGGTACCCCTGTCCGGCGCGGGTCTATGCGCGTTGCGGCGTCGAGCGCGCGGCCTAGCGCCTTGAAGAGCGCTTCGGCTTTGTGGTGGTCGTCGCGCCCGTAGAGGACGCGGGCGTGGAGGTTCAGCCGGCCATGCGCTGCGATGGACTCGAAGACGTGTGGGATGAGCGAAGTCCCCAGCGCGCCGATCTTCGGCGTGCTGAAGGCCGCGTCGAAGACGGCGTAGGGCCGGCCGCTCAGGTCCACCACAACGTGGGCGAGCGCTTCGTCCATGGCGACCCAGGCATCGGCCATGCGCACGATGCCGGCCCGCTCGCCCAGCGCCGCGTTGAGCGCCTGGCCGAAGGCGATCGCCACGTCCTCAACCGTATGATGTTCATCCACGTCCAGGTCGCCGCTGGCCTGGATGGTCAGGTTGAACAGACCGTGGTGGGCCACATGTCCCCAAAGGTGGTCGTAGAAGCCGATGCCGGTGCGCACGTCGGCATCGCCCTGGCCGTCCAGGTCGAGCGAGACGGTCACCTCGGTCTCGTTGGTCTTGCGGTGAATATGGGCGTGGCGGGGCATGGGTGTGTAGTT
>JAGHYX010000078.1 GCA_017743375.1 Chloroflexota bacterium | reverse complement strand
TGTTTTTATAGAAAGCGCAGCATCCCTGCCGGCATCTTCCGCTGCCTAGAAGCAGGGCGTCCAGAAAATCACGTTGCCCCTATTGGTGAATGCACTCAACGCACCTGGCTTCCCCCTATAATGGTAGGCAGTTACTCATCGCCGTATGACGAAAGGTAAGCAAGGCGAAGGAGATAGCTCTGCAATAGAAAGTATTCCTGCGCTTCGCCCAGGGCAGGTTCTTAGAGGTCCCCTGTTCAACGAGCCAATGCGTGTTGAAACCGTGGAGGCTATTGACGAGGGGGATTGGGCTATTGGCCTAGTCGGCACCCGCTCCGATCGCTTTCGCAGGGTCACCTTGTCGAAGAGCGATCTTTCGCAACTGGAGATACTTGACTCCGAAGGTCAGTTCACTGGCGACGCTCGTCTGTTTAGACTTGGCCTGCAGGCATATTCTCTGGAGATTGCCTACGAATTCGATCCTTATTTTGGGCTGTCCATCTCTCGCGTTGACCCGCTGCCGCACCAGCTTGAAGCTGTTTACGACTACATGCTGAAGCTGGGGCGGGTGCGCTTTCTGCTGGCCGACGACGCCGGCGCCGGCAAGACGATCATGGCCGGCCTGCTCATTCGCGAGCTTGAGCTGCGCGGGCTGGTCGAGCGCATCTTGATCGTCTGCCCAGCTAACCTCACCTTCCAGTGGCAGCGCGAGCTTAAAGAGAAGTTCGGGGCGACGTTCCAGGTGATAAAGGGGCATGACATCCGCGAGCAGTTCGGCATCAACCAATGGTTGGAGCAACACCGGATCATTACCTCGCTTGACTTGGCCAAGCGGGAGGACATCCTGCCCGGTCTGCGCCAGGTGCGTTGGGACCTGGTGATCGTGGACGAGGCACACCGCATGTCGGCGGCCGATGAATCGCACAAGAGCTTGCGCTACAAGCTTGGCGAGCTGCTGCGCGACACAACCGATCACCTGTTGCTCCTCACGGCCACGCCGCACAAGGGCGATCCGCAGAACTTTAGCTTGTTCCTTCAGCTCCTCGACGCGGATGCGTATGCCGACGTCAAGTCCATTCGCGAGGCGATGAACCGCCGGCGTGCGCCGTTCTATCTGCGCCGCACGAAGGAGGCAATGATCTACTTTCCAGAGCGCCAACCGGATGGGACATGGGCAGCCAAGCCGATCTTCACGCGGCGCATTCCGCATACGGTCACGTTCCAGATAGATGGTGACGAGTTTGCGCTCTACCAAGAGGTCACCCAGTTCATCAAGCGCGAGAGCAGGCGCGCGGCAGAAGAGAGCAATGACCCTCGGGCTCGCGCGATCGGCTTCTTGATGTCGCTATACCAACGCCGGCTCGCCTCCAGCGCCTACGCGGTGCGCTGCTCGCTTGAGAAGCGCGCCCGGCGGCTCGAAGAAGCGCTCAAACGCGCGCACGAACTCGCCCGCGAAGCCCCGCCCGACCTCCCAGACGTGGACGAGCTGGAGGAGATGGACGAGGCCGAGCGCGAGCGCGTCGAGCAGATGATCGAGGCGGTGACGCTTGCGAAGAACAACGAACAAGTCCGGCGCGAAGTCGAGGAGCTGCGCCAACTGGCCCAAAAAGCGCAAGCCGTCGAGGCCTCAGGTAAAGAAGCCAAGCTCGCTAAGCTCAACGCCCTGCTGCGGGAGAGAGGATTCTTTGACAACCCCGACCAGCGCCTGCTGATCTTCACCGAATTCAAGGATACGCTCGACTACCTGGTTGAGCGGCTTAAGGCGTGGGGCTTTCGCGTCGGGTTCATCCACGGCGGCATGAAGATCGGCTCGCGCAATGAGCCAGGCACTCGGCTATACGTCGAGCAGCAGTTTCGCGAGGGCGCGATCCAGGTGCTGGTGGCCACTGAGGCCGCCGGCGAGGGCATCAACCTCCAGGTTTGCAACATCCTCTTCAACTACGACATCCCCTGGAACCCAAACCGTCTTGAGCAGCGCATGGGGCGCATCCATCGCTACGGCCAGCGCAAGGACTGCCTGATCTTCAACTTCGTCGCCGCCAACACGATTGAGGGCCGCGTGCTGGAGCAGTTGCTGGAGAAGTTACAAAAGATCCGCGACGCGCTGGACGACGATGCCGTCTTTAACGTGGTCGGCGAAGTGTTGACCCCTGCCCACATTGAGCGCGTGTTGCGCGATTACTACGCAGGCCGGCTGGGCGACGCCGACCTGGAAGAGCGGCTGCTGCGCGACGTGGACGAGGAACACTTCCGCGCGATCTGCCAGAACGCGCTCGAGGGCCTGGCCAGCAAAACGCTCAATCTCCAAATGTTGATCGAGCGCCGCGCCCGCGCCCAGGAACGCCGCGTCGTGCCGGAGACCATCGCCCGCTTCCTGCGCGAAGCAGCGGAGTTCGTGCCCTGGACCTTGAAACCCGTCGCGGGGTTACCCCATACCTTCGACCCGGCGCGCACCCCGCTCGCGCTCCGTCAATATGAGAAAGCCACCGACTGGAAACTGCCCGCACTTGCCGACCGCTATCCGCGCTTTTCCACTGACCGAGAGACAGCGGAGAAGCACAACCTCGAATGGGTGACCCCCGGCCACCCGCTCTTCGAGGCGGTTCGTCGCCATGCCTTTAACCGCGCAGCCGGCGAATTCAAGAAAGGGGCGGTCTTTTACTCGCTCCGGCACGAGCAGCCGGCGCGCATAGACTTCTACCGCGCCCGCCTCGTGAACGGCCTCGGCCAGGTCGTGCATGAGCGCTTGTTCGCCGTAGAGATCGGCCTGCATGATGCGCCGCGCCTGCGCGAACTCAGCCTGCTCGGCGACCTTATCCCCGCTGCAGCACCTGATGCGCTCCCGCCCGTTGTGCAGCTCCCAGAGGCGACTGCTTGGCTGCACAGTCAAGTCCTTACACCCTTCCGCAAGCAAGTGCACGACGAGCAGCAGGCTGAGATCGAACGCATCGCAAACCACGTCGAGATCTCGCTGACCGAGCTTATCCAGCGGGCCGACGAGGAGATCGGCCGCGCGCAAGAGGCAATCCAGCGCGGTGAACAGGGTGCCGAGGGCCGGCTCGCGATGGCCGAAGAGCGCCACGCCCAATTGCTGACCCGGCGCGAGCGGCGCCGCGCAGAACTGCAGCGCCAGCGCGCACTAACGCTGCAGGACGTCGAGCGCATCGCCAGCGCCCTTGTGCTGCCGCACCCCGAGCGCGAAGCGCCTGAGGTGCGTCGCCTCCAACCAGACCGACAGACCGAAGCAATCGCCATGCGCGTGGTCATCGAGCACGAGCGCGCCCAGGGCCGACAGGTCTTCGACGTCTCCGACAAAAACCTGGGCTACGACATCACCAGCGTAGACCTCAGCTCCGGCGAATTGCGCTTGATCGAGGTGAAGGGCATCGGCGGCGCGACGGGGGCAATCCTGCTCACCCCGAATGAGCGCCGCGTCGCCGAAGACCGCCGCGACTGCTACTGGCTCTACGTCGTCACCCACTGCGACAGCGCGCCCACGCTACAAGAGCCAATCCGCGACCCCGCCCGGCTGCCCTGGCACGAGGTCACCCAGGTGGCCCATTACTACCTCTCGGTGGATGCGCTGACGAAGCCGATGCAACTGCGGGAAACACCGCCATCTTACACATGAGATTCCGCAAACTCAGACTCAAGAACTGGAAGAACTTTGAAGACACAGGAGAAGTTGAGATTCCCGATCGCCTCTTCCTCGTAGGGCCGAACGCTTCGGGCAAGTCGAATTTCCTGGACGCCTTTCGCTTTCTGCGCGACCTGGTCGCGTCATTCCAGGAGGCGGTGGCGCGCCGCGGCGGGGTGAGCGCCCTCCGCTGCCTCGCCGCCCGGCGTGACTCAGACATCGAACTGCGCGCCGAGCTTGAGGGCCAGGAGGGAAAGCGCTGGATATACGAGGTCGCGTTTAACCAAGACAAGCAGCGCCCGCCGCTCTTGAAGAGAGAGTTTGTCGCGCTGAACGGACAGACGCTCCTCGACCGCCCGAACGACGACGATCGCGCTGACCCTGAGCGCCTGACCCAAACCTATCTGGAACAGGTCAATGTCAACCGCGAGTTCCGCGACCTGGCGACCTTCTTCGCCTCCATCCGCTACCTGCACATCGTGCCACAGCTCGTGCGCGAGCCGGATCGCTCGGTCGGCCGAGCCAATGACCCGTTCGGGGGAGATTTCCTCGAACAGGTCGCCAAGACGCCGGAGAAGACGCGCCAGTCGCGCCTGAACAGGATCAAAGCGGCGCTCCAGGTCGCCATCCCTCAGCTCCAGGAGATCGAGCTATGGCGCGACGCGCGGGGGACGCCCCACTTGCGCGGCAAATACGAACACTGGCGCGCGCGGGGCGCCTGGCAGACCGAGGGGCAGTTCTCCGACGGCACGCTGCGGCTGATGGGCATCCTCTGGGCGGTGATGGACGGCCAGGGGCCGCTCCTCCTCGAGGAGCCGGAGCTTTCCCTCCACCCAGGGGTTGTGCGCGTCCTGCCCCAGATGCTGGCCCGCGTCCAGCGCCGGTCAGGCCGCCAGATCTTCCTCAGCACCCACTCGCCCGACCTGCTGCGCGACGAGGGCATTGGCCTGGACGAGGTGCTGCTGCTGATCCCCGGGCGCGAGGGCACCACGGTCCAAACGGCAGCCCTCCAGCAGGACATTCGCAACCTGCTGGAGGGCGGGCTGTCGCTGG
Source organism: Chloroflexota bacterium (assembly GCA_017743375.1). Taxonomy (GTDB): domain Bacteria; phylum Chloroflexota; class Anaerolineae; order J036; family Brachytrichaceae; genus JAAFGM01. The sequence continues at coordinate 6,705 of JAGHYX010000078.1, read as the reverse complement.
CCGACATCGTTATCCCAAAGACCGGGCCAGAACAGGCAGACCAGCTCGCTTTGTTCGCCGATGCGTAAGCATGCGCACCCTGTTGACCATTTCGGCTGCGGTTGAGGGACCGCTGGATGCAGCAGTCGTACGCTGCCTGATTGCCCACGTTGGTTGTGCCTTGGGAACAGTATATGTCAAAAACGGCAAGGAAGAGCTACGTAAAAAGATCAACGCATACAACAATGCAGCACAGAATACCCCTTGGGTGATATTAGTGGATTTGGACAACAGTCATAGCTGTGCGCCGGCCTTGCGCCAGGCCTGGCTGCCGAACCCGGCACCACGGCTCTGCTTTCGCGTGGCTGTGCGACAGGTAGAAGCTTGGCTGATGGCAGACTCGGGGGCATTGGCAAATTTTCTGGGCGTATCTCAGGGCAAGATACCTGCCAATCCAGAAGCGCTCCCAGACGCGAAGCGAGAGATGGTTAACCTTGCGCGGGCGTCGCGGCGACGCGACATTCGAGAAGACATGGTCCCACGTCAAAATGGCGATCGCGTCGTCGGCCCTGCCTATACATCGCGGCTGATCGAATACACCGATCAGTATTGGCGTCCGCACGTTGCAGCGCAGCACGCCGATAGCCTGCGTCGCGCGCTCGACTGTCTGAAGCAGCTATAACAGCCACCAAAGACGTATGATCTCCAAAGCTTGTAAACGCCTGGCCGAAGTGGACTTCCCGATCGCTGAGGTCAGCCAGCACGCAGCTTGCGAGAAGTCCATCCGCCATGGTCACCCCTCTACGTTGCATCTATGGTGGGCGCGCCGGCCGCTGGCCTCCAGTCGCGCTGTGCTCCTGGCGCTGCTGTGGCCCGACCCGTGCGACCCGCGCTGCCCACCCGACTTCAAGGCCAGGGCCCGCGCCGAGCTGCCCCGCGTGCAAGGCCAGGTCGGGCCGAGCGACGAGGACCTGCGCCGGGCGCTGCTCAGGTTCATCGCCGACTTCGCCGACTGGGACCTATCGGCCAATCCCGCGTACCTCGACGTCGCCCGCGCGCTGGTCAGGGCGGCCTATCCCGACGAGCCGCCGCTAGTGGTTGACCCCTTCGCCGGCGGCGGCGCGATCCCGCTCGAGGCGCTGCGCGTCGGCTGCGAGGCCTTCGCCAGCGACCTGAACCCGGTGGCGTGCCTGATCCTCAAGATCATGCTGGAGGAGGTTCCCCGCCACGGGCCGAACCTGGCCGAGGCACTGCGCCAGGCCGGCGCGACGATCAAGGCCAGGGCGGAGCAGGAGCTGGCCGACCTTTACCCGCCTGATCCTGACGGCAGCGTGCCGATCGCCTACATCTGGGCGCGCACGGTGCGCTGCGAGACGCCCAACTGCGGCGCGGAGATCCCGCTGGTCCGCTCGTTCTGGCTGTGCAGGAAGGAGAAGCGCAGGTGGGCGCTGCGGCCGGTCATCCATCGCGGGGATGGCGGCGAACCGCCGCGCGTCGCGTTTGAGATCTTCGCGCCGGCGCGCGAGGACGAGGTGCCGCCCGGCACCGTCGCGCGCGCCAGGGCGACCTGCCTGTGCTGCGGGGCGGTGTTGCCCGCCGAACGGGTGCGCGCCCAGCTCGCTGCCCAGCGCGGCGGGGCAGACGTGCGCTTCGCCGCCGATGGTCGGCGCATCGGCGGCGCGCGACTGCTGGCCGTGGTGACGCTCAAGTCCAATGCGCAAGGGCGGCAGTACCGCCTGCCCACCGACCGCGACTACCAGGCGGTCCGGCTGGCCCAGCAGCGCCTGGCTGCGCTGCTGGACGAGTGGGCGCTCGGCCATTCCCTCGCTCCCGCTGAGCGCGGCCATTCCCCCTCTCCTGCTAGGAGAGAGGTCAGGGGTGAGATGACCCTCCGCCCCGTGCCGGACGAGCCACTACCGTCGATCGGCACGCTCGGCTTCCGCGTGCAACGCTATGGCATGCTCCAATGGGGCGACCTGTTCACAGCCCGCCAGGCGCTGGCGCTAGTGACGCTTATACAAGCAGTTTCTTGCTTGTATCCCAACCATAGGGCGGTTCCAGAAAGAGAACCAAAGGAGAGACTAGAAGTAGCTACAGCAGTCGCTATATCAAGGCAAGCAGAGCGTATATCCTCGTTGGTGTCATGGATATCCAGCACTGAAGCGCTTCGTGGAACGTTTTCAATGCAAAAATTGTCGATGGTATGGGACTTTCTAGAAATAGTGCCGATTCAGGAGGAGTTTTCAGATCTTGTTGAAGCAATGGCCAACGTTATTGAGCTGTTTGGATCAGCACGTCTGCACCTGGCACAGGTGCAGTGTGCTGATGCTGCTGAGCATCCATTGCCCGACGAGACAGCGCATGTCTGGTTCACCGACCCGCCCTACTACGACGCCGTGCCCTATGCCGACCTATCGGACTTCTTCTTCGTCTGGCTCAAGCGCGCCCTGCCCGGCCACCCGCTGCTGCGCGACCCCTTCGACCCAACCAACCCGCTCACGCCCAAGGCCCAGGAAGCCGTGCAAGACGCGACCAAGCGCGTGGACGGCCGGGTGAAAGACCGCGCCTGGTTCGAGCAGACCATGGCGCGCGCCTTCGCCGAGGGCCGGCGCGTCCTGCGCGCCGACGGCGTCGGCGCGGTGGTCTTCGCCCACAAGACCACTGAGGGCTGGGAGGCGCTGCTGGCTGGCCTGATCCGCGGCGGCTGGACGATCACCGCCTCCTGGCCGATCGTCACTGAAAGAGGCGCACGCCTGCGCGCCCGCGACTCCGCCGCGCTGGCCACCAGCGTGCACCTGATCTGCCGCCCGCGCCCGGCCGAGGCGCCGGTGGGCGATTGGGGGGACGTGCTGCGTGCGCTGCCCGGGCGCGTCGCCGACTGGATGGCGCGGCTGCAGGCCGAGGGCGTGCGCGGGGCCGACCTGGTCTTCGCCTGCGTCGGGCCGGCCCTGGAGATCTTCAGCCGCTACAGCCGGGTCGAGACCGCCGAGGGGCGCGAGGTGACGCTGGACGAATACCTGAAGAAGGTCTGGGAGGTGGTCGGGCGGGCGGCGCTCGAGCAGGTGCTCGGCACCGCCGAGGCCCGCGCGCGCAACGGCGGGGCCGGCGCGCTGGAGGAGGATGCCCGGCTCACCGCGCTGTTCCTCTGGACGCTGCAGAGCACCAACGGGGCGAACGCGCCGCAGGCGAACGCCGAGGAAGCAGTGCCCGATGACGACGACGTTGAAGGCGAAGACGAAGACGATGAGGACGAGGAGGCGGCTGCCCCGGCCGCGCGGCGGGCGAAGAAACCGGCCGGCTTTGCGCTGCCCTTCGACGTGGTGCGCCGCTTCGCCCAGCCGCTCGGCATCGCCCTATCTCGCTGGGAACGCCGCGTGATCGAGACCAAGAAAGGCGTCGTGCGGCTGCTGCCGGTGGCCGAGCGGGCCAAGCAGCTCTTCGGCAAAGCGGGCGCGGCGGCGGTGGCCGCGCACCTGGAACAGGCAGCGGACGACGACGCGAATCCGCTCCAGGGTCTGCTCTTCCCGGAGCTGGACGCGCTCCCCCAGCAGCCCAAGCGCAGGCGCGGCCGGGGCGCAGCGATGGCGAACGTCGCCGACGAGCAGTTGACGCCCGTCCCCGAGGCAACCACGCTCGACCGCGTGCACGCGGCGATGCTGCTGCAGGCGAGCGGGCGCACCCAGGCGCTGCGCGCGCTGCTCAAGACCGAGAAGGAGCGCGGCCCGGACTTCCTGCGGTTGGCGAACGCGCTCTCCGCGCTCTACCCGCCCGGCAGCGAGGAGAAGCGGCTGCTGGACGCCATGCTCCTGGCCATGCCAAAATAGCAAGCGCATGTTGAAGCGATTAGCGGTCCGCGGCTTCAAGTCCCTGATCGAAACGAGCATTGAGTTCCCCCGCCTGACGGTGCTCTTCGGCCCGAACGCGGCCGGCAAGAGCAATTTGCTGGACGCGGTGCAAGCCCTCTCGCGCATCGGCACGCTGCGCACGCTCTCCGACGCGCTCGGCGCGCCGATCCGCGGATATGCCATCGAGGCGTTCTCCTTCCCCGCCGGCGGGTTGCCGGAGCTGCTGGAGAAACCCAGCGCCAGCTTCAGCCTGGAGGCCGATCTGAGCATTGACGATGAGGACTACCGCTACCGCATCGAGGTGGCCATTGCGCCGGATTCCGGGCGGCTCTCCGTGGCCGATGAATACCTGGCCCAGCTCACCGCGCGGGGCGAGCCGCGCGGCAATCCAACGATCCAGCGCGTCGAGGAGGAACTGTACATCCGGCGCAAGGGCAAGCCGGCTCGCCCGCGCCAAGAGCCGCTGGGGTTGAATCACGCGCTCCTATCTGATGTGCAGCTGGGCGGCGAGGAGTACCATGCCCTGGAGCAGGTGCGCAAGGAGCTTTCGGGCTGGCGGGTGTATTACCTGGATCCGCGGGTGGCCATGCGCGCGGCGCAGCCCCCCTCGGAGGTTCACGACATCGGGGTGCTGGGGGCGGAGATCGCGCCGTTTTTATACCGCTTGCGCGCGGAACACCCGCGCGCCTTCCAGGCCGTCGTGCGGACGCTGCGCGCCCTCATCCCCAGCGTGGAAGACCTGACCGTGGACCTGGATAAGCGGCGCGGCACGCTGGACATCTTCATCCGGCAGGCCGGCGTCGACTACTCGGTGCGCGTGGTCTCGGAGGGCACGCTGCGCGTCCTCGCGCTGTGCGCCATCGCCGTGAACCCCTGGAGCGGCTCGCTGCTGGCCTTCGAGGAACCCGAGAACGGCGTGCACCCGCGCCGGCTGGAGCTGATCGCCCAACTGCTGGCTTCCCTGGCCCTGGAGCAGGGCAAGCAGCTCATCATCACCACCCATTCGCCGCTGTTCTGCAGCGCGATGCTGAAGATCGCGCGGGAGGATTCCGTCGCGATTCGGCTGTTCAACGTGCGGCGCGACGGCGCCGCGACGGTCATCGAGCCGTTTGAAATGATGCTCGAAGAGCAAGAAATGACCAAAGCGTTCACCGCAGGCGGGCTGTTTATCTTGTGAGGGTTGATTGATGAGTAATCAGCATTGATCCATTCGTCGAGGATCATGGGATGCATTCAGGACAAGGCTGATTCTCACGCGGAGAACGCGGAATGTTTTTATAGAAAGCGCGACATCCCTGACGGCATCTTCCGCCGCCTAGAAGCAGGGCGTCCAGAAAATCGCGTTGCCCCGATTGGTGAATGCACCCTGTTCAGGCGCACTCTCAAAGCGCTTGTGAAGCGGGTTGCTCAGGAGATTTGACCCGCTGCGCGACAAGCCCCGCCGTTCAAGGATAGCGCGGACGGTGGAGCTAACCCAAAGCAGCCTACTGCCGGAAGTAGGAGAGACGAACAGCGGTTGCGCACTAACGAGACGACTATGCATATACGTAGCATGGCAGGAATCTCTGGCCTTGAGGATGTCAAGGGTCAGGAGAAGATGATCTGCCATCTTCGCCTTTGTGGTGAGAATGCACAAGATGCTATGAAAGGTGGAGGAGGCAGCCAGAAGAAGCGGAAGTCGCCAAGCATGTATCTACGAGATATACGCGGTCCTCGTCGTCGGCAGGGACGGACATATCCGCTGGCAAGCATTCTTAACGTGAGTTCGGCTCATCCGCGTCTTCTGCCAATAGGTTACTTAACGTGAGTTCAGATTAACCTCGCTTTCCGCTCCTTGCGCGGAGTCGTGGAGATTTTACATATCGCAGTTCTCGCAGCGATAGAACGCAATAAAATCACTTAGTCAACTTGTACGTGGTACATGGTTCTCTCACCTAGGTTGATGTATTCACCAGTAGGCGAAATGCGATTTCCTAGAATTTCCCCTTCTAGGCGACCAGAAATGCTTTCTCCTGCGTTCTCCGCGTGAGAATCACTGAGTTATGTAAATCCGAACTGACGTTTACTTAGGCAGCGGTGCCGGAATACAGCACGCTCAATCGGAAGTATCACTGCTTCCGAGCGAGCCATCATGAATGAGGCGCTGCTGAAGCAGGCAGGGCTGCTTGGAGAAGAGGTCATCGCGGTGGACGCGACTGGGTTTCGCCCGACGAACGCTTTTCGAACGCGACGTGGCAAGCCATTTAGAGAAAGGGAGATATGCTGTGGGAGCGAGCAGTTAAATGATTGTAGATGGTGTTGGGTCGAGTGCTGTCGGCGCTCGTGCAAGTCGCTCCGATGAGTGCTGTCAGCCAGCCTGGGTGACGCTGGCTGACAGCGCCAAGATTGGCCCGCGTGACATCATCCCGCTGATTTGGTGATTTCAAGGCCACCCAGCGCAGCAGAGTTGGTATCGCAAGCTCGTTTAGTTGGTCAGCGTTGGAAGGACGAGACTGTTCACTAAACGCAAATTCTGCGTTCAGTCAAGCGTGCCTGTCAGAACCGCGAGAGCCGGGTGATCTACAACGCGCATCACTAACTACATCTCCATCCAGTCGGGTTTTCAACTGAGCAAACTCATGTTAAAATAAATCCAAATGGGCACGCACATGGCAAGTGAAGAACTGGGATTTGGCCCCACTCACAGGCGGGGGGCGCTGACGCGATATTTTGCAGAGCGCTGGCTGATCGAGCCAAGCGCCAAGGGCGAGGAGATCATCGCGTGGCTGCTGGAAGCTGCGCTAGGGCGAAATGTGATGTATTTCATCGAGAGGACCAAGGAATACGTAGATGCGTGGGAAGGGGGCGGGGAGATTGTCCCTGTGGACGCCTTCGATGGCTT
>JAGHYX010000077.1 GCA_017743375.1 Chloroflexota bacterium | reverse complement strand
CGGGATGCCGTCCATGAAATTGCGAAAGGCGCGGAAGTGGAAGTAAAGATTGAAATCGCGGATGTTGGTTTGATCCCAGTACAGCTCATACATGCCGCCTGGGTTGACCTGCGCCCAGAGGAAGTTGTGTAGCCAGACCCCTTGGGTGTCGGCGCGCTGAGCGTGCACGCTGTCGCCGCGGTAGTCATTCTCGTCGCCGATGCCCACCTCGCCACGGGTGACCGGCTTGCGCGGGCCGGTGACCGCCCGCCCGCCAATCTGTAGGCTGAGCGAGGCATGCAGATGGGCTGAGTCGGAGATGATCCAGGCCGGGTCGAACTCGCCGTTCAGGTAGGCCCGCCGGCCATCGGGCGCGATCAGTTCCACGTTGTCAATCCAAGCGTAACCGCCTGTCCCGAACCTGTTCTGGAAGGCGATCTCCAGCGTGTGCACGTCATCATCGTTCAGGATGATCCGCTCGCTAGTTGGCGCGGGGATGCCGTCGTGAGTGTGCGTGCTGGAGAAGGTGCGCCAGGTGTATGTGCCCGCCGGCGCAGTGCACAGCCAACTTTTGCCCGACTCACTCGGCGGCGGCACCACGCTGGCCCGCGAGCCAGGCAGTCCATTGTCGAGGATCCACAGCAGGCGCGGGCCGGCCAGCGAGTTAGGTATGCTAAATGAGCAAGTCCCTGTGAAATTATCGGCCTTCATCTGATAGCGCAGCACCCATTCGCCCTGGCCGCGGATGATCAGATGACGGGGTGTGCTGCTGACGTTGTTGAACTGTGTTGCGCCGGGGATGCGCACCGACGCGCCTTGCCCCCCGACCACATGGGCCGGATCGCGCTCCAGCGCGAGCGGCGCCCCGATGTTCCGCACCCAGCCGCCGTAGCGGTTACCGCAGCAGGCGTATTCGTGGATGTCGGCGTAGTCCACGCCGTCGTAGAGCGGATTGGCCCAGAACTCGGCCTGCGGGAAGCTGTGCCAGGCCGAGGTGGTGACCAGGTGGCGGCTGGGGTTGTGCCGGCGCATGAAGCGCCCGAAGGCATCGGCCATCGCGTGGTGGTTGCCGTTGTAGGGGTCACCTTCGTTCATCAGCTCCCAGGAGTGCACAGCGCGCGAGTAGCCCCAGCGCGCGATCAGGTAGCGCCAGAAGTATTCGTGCAGCCGGCGGACGGCGGTGTTCGGCGCAGCGTAGAAGCGGTCGTTGTCCAGGTCGTAATAGCCGCCCACGGGCTGGCCATTTGCGTCCAAGTGGTTGGCGATCCAGTCGTTCTTCTCCAGGATCACCGGCCGGACGGTCACCTCGCCCTGCTCGGCGCGCTGGAAGAGGTAGTCCCAGAACCACGAGGGTTGCTGGTCGAAGTAGAGGTGATAGGCGAAGCGATTCTTGCGCAGCACCTCTGGGCCGGCCGGCGCGCCGGCGCGCCACTCGCGCAGCGACACCTCATCTACGTAAGCGTCGCCGCCCGTGGTGTTCTCCAGGATCAGGTAGAAGTTGTCGAGGAAGTATTGATTCGGGCCGGTGGTGAAGGTCGCCGTGACCACGATCCAGCCGGGCGTGGTGCCGCTGACGTGGCCCATCAACCGCTGGCTGTCGCCAGTGGTGAATGCCGGGTCAGCGCAGGTATCGCCCAACCAGCCGCCGGTGCGGATGGTGAAGCCGTAAGGGTAAGCCGCATTACGTGGGCCGGTCACGCCGACCGTCTTCAGCCGGACGCTCAACTGATACTTCGTATTCGGCTTGACCGAGACGTTGTTGGTGAAGCCCTGGAACATGCACGGGTTGCGCCGGTTGTCCACCCCTGGGTCGAGATAATCCCACAGGCGCAGCGAGACCAGATGGCCGCTGTAGGCGTGGGTGTAAGTCAGGCTGACCGCGTTGAAGTAGCCACCTTCGCCGGGCAGGTGGTGCGAGTGCCAGGGCGACCAGGGCGCCATGAAGATGCTGCTCCCGCTCAGCCACCAGCGGATGAAGTTGACGCGGCCGGCTTCCAAGCGGTCGAAGACCTCATCCACGCTGTAGGTGAAACGCCACTGCTCGACGCCTTCGCCATGCCCGACGCCGATGAACGGGCTGCCATCGGAGTATTCAAAGTAGCCGGGGTCGGCCTGGCTGATGCGGATGAAGCCGCGGTTGTGGGGCAGGGTGGAGTTCGTCACGGTGAACGTCCCGGTGACGCTCTCGACCGTGCCGGAGGCGTCGGTAGCGCGCAGGCGGTATTGCCACGTCCCGATCTGCTGCGGCGCGAAGCGCACCTTCCAGACCGGCTCGCCGCTCGGGTAAAGCCACTCCTCACCGTTGGGCGGGCAGGCAGTGACCGGCGTGTTGCCAGAGATGCACAGACGCTCATAGGGCTGGTAGAGGAAGCCAGGTTGGGTGATGACCGTGGTCCAGTGATCTGGGCTAAACAGGCCCTCGACCGTGATGCCCACGCCGGCCGGCACACCGGGCGGCGGGTTGGGGTCGTAGGGGAAGTAGGGGTTGGTCGCCACGCTGCCGCTGATGTTGAAGGTCAGCTCAAATTTCTCGTAGCGGCCAACCGTAGCGCTGTTCGCCTGAACATTTGCGATTTGTAAGACAGCCGGCGTCGCCAAGGCGCGCGGGGACAAGAGCAGGAGTAGGGCGAACGCGCTTCCTCCCACCACCCCTAGCTGTGCCCCTTTCGACAAGGGCAAATGCTTCGCCATGCCTGAGCGTAGTGTAACACGGCGCGGCTGGCGTGTTCACCACCAGAGAGCAAAGCCATCTCCGGCGATGCAACGGTCTAACTCCCGCAGGCTGCCAAGGGGCGCCTCTGTCGTGCGAGGGGCATGGCGTCGCTACGCTCCTCGCAAGGGCTAAAGCCGCGCCAGCCTTTTGTCGGCTGTGCGTTTAATCTGCTCAGAATGACAGGGGGTGGTGGCTATCTGAGTGGCTCCGCAGCGCTTTTAGGCCGGCAGCATCGTCGCCGCTGCGCGTGAGCGTACCCAGTGCATTCAGCAATAGGGCGTGGGTTGCTCGTTTGTCATGGTGGTCTGGCACGCTGAGCGCTCACTCAACCCTCGCCTCACGTGTCGTGTTGAGCAGCACCCGCCGGTCTGTGCCTCGAGCGCCCTGCGACAACGCGGTTAGGCGCGAGCCTACATTGCTCAGGATGACGGATGGGGCAGGGTTAAACCTGACTTGACAATACCGTAAGGCTTATATAAAACCGATTTACCAATGCGCCTCAGCCAGCACTGAATCTGGCTGGCAGAGCAAACTCCCAGCGAGGAAAGGAGGTTGAAAGTCTGAGCGGTTTGAAAATCGAGTCTTGCTGAACGTCCACCATAACGACTGAAGCCCTGCTTCAGACATTCCTGAGCGCATTCATGAACTTAAACCAAATTCCAGAAGTGAGGAATGAAGCCATGAGAAGAACCAAGCTACTCTCTCTCATTACAACTACCGCGTTTGTCCTAGCTGCGTGCGGCGCGCCTGCGCCAAGCGAAGCGCCCGCGCCGACGCAACCGCCGGCTGCGCCCACCGCAGCAATTCAAGCCGTTGAGGCGACGCCGCTGCCGACGCCGACCCTACCGCCTGAATCGAAGTTCAAGGAAGCGCCGCAGCTCGCGGAGTTGGTGAAGGCAGGCAAGCTGCCACCGGTGGAAGAACGCCTGCCCGAGCAGCCGGTCGTGACTGAAGTCCGCGAAGCCATCGGCAAGTATGGCGGCACCATTCAAACAGCGAGCTGGTGGCCAGGGGTGGGGAATGTGCTGCTGTATATCTCTGAGCCACCCATCAAATGGAAGGCTGACCTCACCGGTTATGAGCCGGGCCTAGCCGAGAGCTGGGAATGGTCGGAAGATGGCAAGACCTTTACCCTTAAGCTGCGCAAAGGGTTGAAGTGGTCGGATGGCCAGCCCTACACCAGCGCCGACTGGAAGTTCTGGTGGGAGGATATGGTCAAGGACGAGGATTACAAAGGCAGCGTCTCCCGGCCATCATGGTTGCGCAAGTCGGATGGCACACTCATTGATATGGAGTTCCCTGACGACTACACGGTGGTTTGGAAGTCGGATCAGCCTCTGTGGATTAGCCCGTTCTACATGGCGCAGGGCTTCTGGGAGTTCGCCAACCCGATGATGAAGCCGGCGCACTACCTCAAGAAGTTCCATCCCAAGTATGCCAGCGACAAGACCTATGACGATCTACAGAAGGCCGATCAGTGGTGGCTCAACCCCGAGTTCCCCTGCTTGTTCGCCTGGTGCCTCACCGAGATCTCGGCAGATGGTCAGAACTACAAGTTCACTCGCAACCCTTACTATTGGCGCGTGGATACCCAGGGTAATCAACTGCCCTACATTGACGCCATCGCGGTCGAGATCGTCCAAGATGAGCAAGTGCGCATCCTGAACTGCGCGCAGGGTCGCTACGACACGGCGTTCCGCATTTGCGGTGGTCCGAACGAGATCCCCTTGCTGCGCGAGAAGGCTGAGGCGAGTGGCTATCGCTTCCTGGAGAACTACCTGAACGGCGCAGGCGCCTGGCCAGGCTACATGGTCAATCAGTATTACGTCGAGGGCGGCAAGAACTACCCAGACGACACGCCGGAGATGGCCGCCGAGATCCGCGCGCTGTTGCGTGACAAGCGCTTCCGCCGAGCACTCTCGTTTGGCCTGGACCGCGAGCGCATGATTGACGTGGCCTGGGGCGGCATCGGCGAGGCCAAGGGCGCGACGATCAGCCCGCAATCCTGGCACTTCGCCGGCCCAGAAGGCCAGGAGGTCTACAAGCGCTGGGCGAGCGCTTATGCGCAGTTTGATCCCGATCAGGCGAACGCCCTGCTCGATGAGATCGGCATGAAGAAGGGCGCCGATGGCTTCCGCACCTTGCCCAGCGGCAAGCCTTTTGAGCTGGTGGTTGACATCAGCGACTGGGGCGGCAGCCTCAAGGTGCAGGTGGACGCAGCGGCTGAAGCCAAGGCTCAATGGGAGAAGAACCTCGGCATCAAAGTGAGGGTCAACAACCTGCAGGGTCAGCCCGAGCTGGACACGCGCACGAACGAAGGCCAATACATGCTGCGCGGTGCGCACATCGCCGAGATCGACATCTGGACCTACCCAGACTGGATCTTCCCGATCGTGAACCGCTACATGTTCCCGCTGGAAGGTCGCTGGTATGAACGAGGCAAAGATGCCTGCAAGCTCGTTGAGGGTCAGCCTTATTCGTGCGGCGTGAAACCAGATCCGGATAGCCCAGCCGCCAAGCTCCAGGCACTCTACGAGAAGGGCCTGCGGACGAAGACGATCGAAGATCGCCACAAGGTGGTCTGGGAGGCCATCGACGTGATCATCGAGGAAGGGCCGTTTGTGATCGGCGTGGCCGGCGATCAACCGATGCCGATCATCGTCAAGAACTACATGCGCAACATCCTCGACTACGGCGTGGTCGGTCCATGGGCGCCAGCAACTCCTGGCAACCAGATTCCGGCAACCTGGTGGATGGACAAGTAAGCCTGGTGCCTCGACCTGTGCGGGGTGCTATGCCGCGCGGCGGATGAGGGGACACCCCTCGTCCGCCGCGCTCACACAGAAAACCTCGGGAAGAACAGATGCTTAACTACTTGCTTCGTCGGATCGGCTACGCGCTGATCATGATAGTCTTGGTGTCTTTTACGAGTTTTATAATCATAGAGCTACCGCCTGGAGATTTCCTGACACAAAAAGTTGAACAATTGCGCGCACGAGGCGACCGCAGCGCCGAGCAACAGGTTGAGATGCTGCGCGTGCGCTACGGGCTGGATAAGCCCTTTTTAGAGCGCTACGTGAACTGGGCGGTGAACTTCCTGCGCGGGGATTTCGGCGAGTCGTTTGAGTTCGAGCGGCCTGTGAGCGAGATCCTCGGCGCGCGCCTGGGCTATACAATCATTCTTGCCTTGGCCACCACGCTGATTACTTGGTTATTGGCCATCCCCCTGGGCGTGATTTCCGCGGTTAGACAATATTCTTGGGTTGACCAGGTTATTTCTGTGATTAGCTTTATAGGATTAGGCATGCCGGGCTTCTTGTTGGCCTTGATCATTCTGTACTTTGCCATCATTGTATTTAACCTAGAAGTGACCGGCCTGTTCTCGCCGGAGTATCAAGATGCGCCTTGGAGCGTGGGCAAGGTGCTTGATCTGCTCAACCATCTGTGGTTGCCGGCGCTGATCGCAGCGATCACCGGCATCGGCGGCCTGGTGCGCATCATGCGCGGCAACCTGCTGGACACGCTTGGCCAGCCGTTCGTCGAGGCGGCCCGCGCGCGCGGCCTGAAGAATCGCACCGTGACGTGGAAGCATGCCGTGCGCATCGCCATCAACCCGCTCATCACCATCCTCGGCTCAGAGGTGTTTCCCAGCATCGTGGTCGGTTCGTCACTGGTGGCCATCGTGCTGAATCTGCCGACGATCGGGCCGGTATTTGTGGATTCGCTGCGCAAGCTGGATATGTATTTGGCCGGCACCTGCATCGTGTTTTTCACCATCATGTTGCTCGTGGGCAACCTCGTCGCCGATCTGTTGCTGGCGTGGGTGGACCCGCGGATTCGCCTGGAATAGATTCGGAGGAACACACATGGCAGTGGCCGCAGCGCCTCTCACCCAAGCCAAGAAGAAAGAGATCGGCCAGAGCTACTGGGACCTGGTCTGGTATCGCTTCAAGAAGAACCGCTTGGGCGTCTTGGGCGCAATTCTGCTGATAGCCCTCTATGGCTCGTTTGTCGCTCTTCCGGAGGTCATCTCGCCTTACGCGCTGGAGAACCGCAGCAACTTCGTGGAGGCACCACCCACAGCCATTCGGCTGATAGACGAAAAAGGTCAACTGCGCGCCCCATTCATCTATGGTCTAGAGCGAAAAATAGACCCTGTTAGGCGGTTGCGCACCTGGGAGCTCGACACCGACCGCAAATACCCCGTGCGCCTGTTCGTGCAGGGCGATGAGTACAAGTTGTTCGGTCTGATCCCGATGAACATCCACCTGTTCGGCATCGAAGCAGACCAGAGCGAACAACGGATCTTTCTCCTGGGGAGCGACGCGCTGGGGCGTGATTACTTCACCCGCATCATGTACGGTGGGCGCCTCTCGCTCATGATCGGCCTGCTCGGTCAGTTCCTCACCCTGGTGCTGGGCACGACGCTGGGGGTGATCTCCGGTTACTACGGTGGCGCGGTGGATATGTTCGTGCAGCGCTTCACCGAATTCTTGTCCGCGTTTCCAAACATCCCACTGTTTATGGCGCTTTCTGCGGCCATCCCGGTCTTCTGGCCTCCCACCGCAGTGTATTTCATGCTGACGATCATTTTGGCCTTCTTGGGCTGGGGCGGGTTGGCCCGCCAGGTGCGTGGGTTGATCCTGTCACTGCGCGAGCGCGAGTATGCGCTCGCCGCCAAGAGCTTTGGAGCCAGTGATTGGCGCATCATGTTCCGCCATTTGCTGCCTGGCACAATGAGCCACGTGATTGTGATCGCCACGCTTTCTATCCCCGGCATGATCTTGGCCGAGACAGCGCTAAGCTGGCTTGGGCTTGGGCTGCGCCCGCCGCTGACGAGCTGGGGCACGTTGCTTCAGGACGCTGCGACCATACGCGCGATTCGTTTTACGCCCTGGCTGCTTTGGGTCGTGCCGCCTATCCTGCTCACCATCCTCACCTACAACATGCTTGGTGATGGCCTGCGCGACGCACTCGATCCCTACAGCGGTCGCTAGGAGAATCTCATGGAGAACGCACAGACGTTAGCAGGGCAGACGTTCGTCAATCCATCCATGGATTCGCGCCCAACTTTGCTGGAGGTGCGCGACCTCAAGGTGGAGTTCAACATCCGCGGCGGTGTGATCAAGGCCGTAGACGGTTTGACCTTCGACATCAAGCGCGGCCAGACGGTTGGGATCATCGGCGAAAGTGGCTGTGGCAAGTCGGTGACCGCGCGCGCCATCTTGCGCATGATCCCCAAACCCGGCCGGATCACCGGCGGACAGATCCTCTACTACCGCTACTCGCGCTATCCAGATCGAGACGGCGCGAAGAAGGATGTCGAGGTCATCGACTTGACCACCCTCGATCCGGATGGTGAGCTGATCCGGCAAATCCGCGGCGGTGAGATCGCGATGATCTTCCAAGAGCCGATGAGTTCACTCACGCCAGTCTACACCGCCGGCACACACCTCAACGAAGCCATCACGCTCCACCGTCTGCTGCCGATCAAGAGGCTCGGCGATCAGATGGTTGAGGCGATCACGAAGTATCGGCGCGTGACCAAAGAGGAAGCGCGGCAGATCGCTATAGAGATGTTGCGTCGCGTCGGGATTCCTAAGCCGGAGCAGCGCGTGGACAGCTACCCCCATCAGCTCTCCGGCGGGCAGCGCCAGCGCGTGATGATCGCCATTGCGCTCTCGACCGAACCCTACATGCTGATCGCCGATGAACCGACGACGGCGCTGGATGTATCCATCGAGGCGCAAATCCTGGACATCATGCGCGAGCTACAGCAGACGGCCAACATGGCCATCATGTTCATCACGCACAACCTCGGCGTGATCGCAAGCATGGCCGACGAGATCGTGGTGATGTATATGGGCAAGCAGGTGGAACGCGCCAAAGTCGTGGATTTGTTCTATCACCCTAAGCATCCCTACACCCAGGCGCTGTTGCAATCTGTGCCGCGGCTCGGTCCAAAGACCGGCGCTCGCCTGGCTTCGATTGAGGGGATGGTGCCCGATCCGCTGAACTTGCCGACCGGCTGCGTCTTTCACCCGCGCTGCCCGGCCTTCATGCCCGGCAAGTGCGATAAGCTCATCCCTAGCTGGAACAAGGTGGGCGAGAATCACTGGGCGCGTTGTCTGCTCTATGAGGAGTGAATGGTCATGGCAGGCACTTCGCAGAACGGGAAGAAGGGGGATATCCTGCTACAGGTCAACGGTTTGAAGAAATACTTCCCCATCCAGAAGGGCTTACTGCGTCGCGTGATCGGCTATGTGAAAGCCGTGGATGACGTCAGCTTATACGTTCGAGAAGGCGAGACGCTCGGCCTGGTGGGGGAGAGCGGTTGCGGTAAGACAACAGCCAGCCGCTCGATCATCCGGCTATACGAACCAACCGCCGGTCAAGTGCTGTTCAGGAGTCGCGTCCTCTCCCCTGACGGTCAGCCCCGCATGGTGAACCTGCTTGAATTGAATCGGGAGCAGATGACCAAAGTGCGGCAGGAGATCGCGATGATCTTCCAAGACCCGATTAACTCTTTGAATCCGCGCATGACCGTGGCCGACATCATCGCCGAGCCGATGGTGATCCACGGCAAATACGAGAAAGGTCGCAGCGAGGAGATCATTGTGAACTTGCTCCAGCGCGTCGGGCTGCGTCCTGATCACTTGCGACGCTATCCGCACGAGTTCTCCGGTGGGCAACGCCAGCGCATTGGGATCGCGCGCGCGCTGGCCCTGAACCCGCGCCTGGTGTTGTGCGATGAGCCGGTCTCGGCCCTCGATGTCTCGATTCAGGCCCAGACGCTCAACCTGCTGCAAGATTTACAGCAAGAGTTCAAGCTGTCCTACCTGTTTGTGGCGCACGACCTGAGCGTAGTACAGCATATCTCCGACCGCGTCGCTGTGATGTATGTCGGCAAGGTGGTCGAGATGGCCGACTCCGAAGCGCTCTATACAAACCCGCTGCACCCCTACACCGAAGCCTTGCTCTCGGCCGTGCCCAAGCCGGATCCGCTCTACAAGTCAGAGCGGATCATCATGCAAGGGGACGTGGCCGACCCAGCCAACCCGCCGAGCGGCTGCTACTTCCACCCGCGCTGTCGCTACGCGATCGATCGCTGCAAGACCGAGGCGCCGGCCTTCCGCGAGCTCAAGCCCGATCACTGGGTGGCATGCCACCGCGCGGAGGAGCTACAGCTCAGAGGGATTTGAGCGATGGGCAACTCGAGCCGGGCCAGCGGCGCCGGTGGCAGATTTTCACCACGACTACCGTAAATCCTTATAGCGTCCTCCCTTCACAAGGTCCTCTGAGATGACACAGCTTCGCTGGTGGCAACAAGCGACTTTTTATCAGATTTACCCGCGCAGCTTTGCCGATGGCAATGGGGATGGCATCGGTGACTTTGCCGGCATCATCGCAAAGCTGGACTATCTAAAGGCGCTGAACGTGGACGCGCTATGGCTCTCCCCGCACTTTCGCTCGCCTAACGCGGACATGGGCTACGACATATCGGACTACACCGACATCGGCCCTGAATATGGGACGATGGCCGACTTTCGGCGCTTTCTCGACGAAGCCCACGCAAGGGGCCTGCGCGTGGTGCTCGACCTGGTGCTGAACCACACCTCGGATCAACATCCTTGGTTCATCGAATCGCGGGCCAGCCGGCACAGCCCCAAGCGGGATTGGTACATCTGGCGCGACCCAGCACCAGACGGCGGCCCGCCAAATAACTGGTGCTCAGCCTTTGGCGGTTCGGCGTGGGAATACGACCCGCACACCGGCCAGTATTACTATCACTTCTTCTTTAAGCAACAGCCCGACCTCAACTGGCGCAACCCAGAAGTGAAACAAGCGATGTGGCAGATAGTCCGCTTCTGGCTTGACCAGGGCGTGGATGGCTTCCGGCTGGACGCCATCGGCACCATCTTTGAACATCCGGATTACCCAGATCACCAGTCCGATCTCTCGCAGATCGACATGCTGCGGGTCTGGCGCGAGAACCGTTCGCCCGAAGCGCAGCAGGCGCTGATGGTCAAGTTCAACAAGATGTTTGAACACCAGTTCGGTCAACCCGAAGTTCACCTGCTGATGAAGGAACTGCGCGCGCTGGTGGATACCTATCCGGGCGATCGCGTGCTGATCGGGGAAGACGACGACGTCGCTTATTACGGCAACGGAGAGGATGAGCTTCACTTGGTCTTCAACTTTCCTCTGATGCGGACGAACCGGATTACCCCAGCCTGGGTGCGCGCCAACCAGGCCGAACGGCTGCGCAGCTTGCCGCCGGGCGCCTGGCCGTGCAATGTGCTCGGCAATCACGACGTGTCGCGCATGCGGAGCGCGTTCGGAGATGGTCAGCACGATGAGGAGATCGCACGGGTCAACGCTGCGCTGCTGCTCACCCTGCGCGGCACGCCGGTCATCTATAACGGCGAAGAGATTGGGATGACCGATCTGATCTTAGAGCGCTTTGAGCAATTGCGCGATAACCAGGCGATCAATCTGTACCACCTGGCCATCAGCGATGGCATCCCCCCAGCAGAAGCGATGCGGATGGCAGCGCGCATCACGCGCGATCGCTGTCGCACGCCCATGCAGTGGGCCAATGCCCCGAACGCCGGCTTCAGCCCGCCAGGTGTGCAGACCTGGCTGCCGGTGAATCCGAACTACGCTCAGGGCATTAACGTGGCCGAGCAGGATGCCGATCCGCGCTCGATGCTGAACTTCTATCGCCGCCTGCTGGCCGTGCGCAAGCACACGCCGGCATTAATCGCCGGTGACTACGAGCCAGTGAACGAAGACGCGCAGGATTATCTGGCCTTCCTGCGCCGCACGGAGGCGCAGACCTGCCTGGTGGTCTTAAACATGTCGGAACGCCCACAGACGGCGCAGTTTGACCTATCCTCTGACAAAGCCGAATGCCTGTTCTCGTCGCACGACCGCGAAGGGGGAGT